>CAYJDE010000171.1:0-5378 GCA_964368805.1 uncultured Desulfovibrionaceae bacterium | reverse complement strand
GCCCCAGCACAATGTAGCGTGCGGATTTTTTATAAGATAAATACCGTAGCTAGCCCTAAAAAGATGAAAAAGCCTGCGCCGTCGGTAATGGTGGTGAGAAAAATACTGGAAGCTTGGGCTGGGTCTCGTCCAAGGGAACGAAAGATTAAGGGGATGGAACCTCCTGCCACGGCACCCAAAATCATATCAAAAAGCAATGCGCCACCCATGACGGCACCCAGAGTAGGATTGCCGGAAAATGCCCACACAGCTAAAAAAGCAAAGAGCGCCATGATGCTGCCGGTGGTAAAGCCAATTTTGCCTTCACGTAGTACTGCCATCCATGAGCGTTTGGCGTCAAAGCGTTCTGTGGCCAGTTGACGGATAATGACGGCAAGGGCCTGTTGCCCTGTGTTACCTGCTTGATTTGCCACCATGGGCATGAGCACAGCCAAAATAGCCATGGAGGCAATGGAACCTTCAAACATATATACCACAGAGGCGGAAATGGCAGAATTAAAAAGATTTATTAAAAGCCAGGGCAAACGCTTACGCACAGATTCTTTCCACGGGGTATCAATGGTTTCTTCAGGGTCTGCCCCCACCATGCCCAGCATGTCGGCACTGGCTTCATCATGAATAATATCTAAAATATCATCATAGGTGACCACGCCCATGATGTGCCCTTCATAGTCCACCACAGGCATAGCCATAAAATTATAGTGCGATAGCAAATTGGCTACTTCGCCTTTGTCCATATCATAGGTGACGCTGATGACACTGTGGGAAGACAAGGCATCTTTAAGTACCGTACCTGGGCGTGAAAGCATAAGGTCTCGTAGTGAAAGTACGCCCACTAAAATATCTTGATCATCCACCACATAAGCATAGTAGGGGCTTTCTTTGTCTTCCATTTCTTGGCGGATATGTTGAATGGCGGCATCGGCGGTGATGCTTTGCTCCAATAGAATGATTTCCGTATTCATAACCCCACCGGCAGAATCGGGGTCGAAATTGAGCAAACTACGAATTTCTTCGGAATCTTCTTTTTCCAACTTATCAAGCAAGGCGTCACGATGCTCTTCGTCTAACTCATCTAAAACGTCGGCGGCATCATCGGGGGACATTTCGGCAATAATTTGTGCGGCGGTGTCCGGGTCTAAGTTTTCCAGTACATCTACAGCCACATATTCGTCCAGCTCGGCCAACGCTTCTGCTGCATCTTCTTTGGGGAGGTTTTGTAAAACGCACACTTGCTTTTCAAGGCTTAAATTTTCAATATGATCTGCCATGTCAGCAGGGTGTGCAAAGGTGGCCCCCATTTCTATATGGTCATGCACATCACGACAAATATCAGGTACTTGCATCCAGTCACCTGCTTTATAGCCTTCTTGCGCTGCCATGGTATCTTGGGCAGAAATAGGGTCGGATAGGGGCGTTTTTGCTTCTTCTAAAAGAGAAGATGCAGTTGCTTTGGAAGGCGTTGGGCTTGGAGGAGGGGTCTTTTCTGTATGCTTTGACATGGTCATCACCATAGTATAATTTGCAGCAATCAATAAGTTATAATACTTTGTGAAAAAAACTACATATAGCTTCTTTTACTTGACGAAAGCCAGCTGTTTATTTACATGCAAACTACATAAGAGAAATAGTATTTGTGTTCCGTTCTTCGGGACTTGTAACATTAAGCCTTACTGAGGACAAGATGTCAAAAGTCATTTTTCAAGATTACTTTACCGAAACTTCCTTGGACTATCTTAAAAGAAGCATTGCTTTGGCTTTAGATGAGGATGGGGAAGATTTAACAGCACGAGGGATTTTTTCCCCCGAGCAAAATATAAATGCTACTGTCATTGCCAAAGAAAGAACTTTTGTGGCCGGATTGCCGCTTATCCCGCATATTTTCTCTGTTTACGAAGCTCAAGGCGGTGGCATATGCACTTGGCAACCTAGCATCCTTGAAGGCGATATCGTAGCTTCAGGCACAGAAATTGTGCGTTTGCATGGATCAAGTGCGGACATATTAAAGCTAGAACGTGTCATTTTGAATTATATTTCGCATCTTTCCGGTGTCGCTAATAGCACATCTCGCTATGTAGAAAGGCTTATTGGTACGGGAGTAAAATTGCTTGATACCCGTAAAACCTTGCCGGGCTTACGGTGGCTGGAAAAATATGCCGTGCGTGTGGGCGGCGGCCATAATCATCGCCGTAATTTAGAAGAAATGCTGATGGTTAAGGATAACCATATTGATGCATGTGGTTCCATCACTTTGGCGGTGGAAAAATTACGTACTGCGTATACCCCGTGCCCTCCCATAGAGGTGGAGTGCCGTACCTATGCAGAAGTGCAAGAGGCTGTAGCCACAAAAGTAGAGCGTATCATGTTGGATAATATGGAAATAGCAAGTGAAGACCATAAGGATTCTTTAATACACTGTTTGCCGCTTATTCCTAAGGACATAGAAGCAGAAATCAGTGGCGGTGTGAATTACGAAAACATTCGAGAACTTGCCCTGTGCCAAGGCATTGCACGTCATGCGGATTATATTTCCGTAGGGCGTTTGACGCACTCTGCCGAAAGTGCAGATTTTAGTTTGCTTTTATAGTCATTCCATGCGTAAACGTGTTTCCAACGCTGTGAATAACCAGATTTGGTAATAGATTGAGGATATAATGAAAAAAGATATTGAAGCTTTAAAGGCTGCCCTTGGCAAAGATGTATGTATTGTGGGGCACCATTACCAAAATGAAAATGTTATCCAATATTGTGATATTACAGGCGATTCTTTAGAATTAGCCAGAAAGGTTGCCTTAGAAACTGCGCCGCACATCATTTTTTGTGGGGTGTATTTTATGGCAGAATCTGGCGCACTTTTGGCACGGCCTGGACAAAATATTTATATTCCTGATGCCAAAGCCAATTGTGTCATGTCGCAAATGACACCGGCCCCCTTGTTAGAAAAAGTGATGCAGCGCATTTATGCAGCCGCTAGTGCAGAGGGGCGCAAAATTGTTCCTCTTGCCTATGTAAATACCTCTTTGGCTGTAAAAGATGTAGTGGGGCGCTATGGCGGGGCTGTGTGCACTTCAGCCAATGCCAAAACCATGTTAGCTTGGGCCCTTAAAGAAGCAGGAGAACAAGGGCATGTGGTCTTTTTACCCGATAAAAATTTAGCGCAAAACACAGCTGTCCAATTGGGGCTTGGGGAAAAAGATTGGTTGGTACTTGATGTGCGTGGCGGCGGCGAGCAAATGGATATGCAAGCCATGCGTCATAAAAAAATGTTACTCTGGCCCGGATGTTGCGCTATACATGCTAAGTTTTCTGCCCAACAAATTGACCAGATGCGCCAAAAATATGCCGGATGTACAGTAGTGGTGCACCCAGAGTGTAATCATAGCGTAGTCAACGCCGCCGATGGTTCCGGATCTACCACTTATCTTATTGATTGCGTTAAAAATAGTACGGCTGGTTCCACAGTAATAGTAGGCACCGAAGGCAATTTGGTGGAGCGTTTACGGGAAGATTATGCCGCCCATTGTACTGTAGTGCCTTTGCGCTCGGTATATTGTTCTGATATGGCAAAAATTAGCGAAGAAAAATTATTGCATACTTTACGTGGTATACAAGATGGCACAGCGCAAGCTGTGCGCATACCGCAAGAACAAGTGGCGGCAGCTAAACAATCTTTGGAACGCATGCTTACTGTATGTACTCAAGCAGGCGTCTAATGGTGGATATACGACATCACAGTCAAGTATTGATTATTGGCTCTGGCCTTGCGGGATGCACCGCTGCCTTAACCTTGGCAGATAGCGGCGTAGAGGTACTGCTTGTTTCGTCAGAAGGCACCCTTGGTGGCGGTAATTCTGAACTGGCGCAAGGGGGCATCATCTACAAAGCAGCCCACGGAGATGATGTAGCGCATCTGAAAAAAGATATTTTTGATGCCGGTCATAAATATAATTATGCTAAAGCTGTACAACATCTTTGCGAGCACGGGCCACAGGTGGTGGAAAATGTGCTTATGCACAGGGTTTCTGTGCCTTTTGATAAAAATACCACAGGAGACTGGAACCTCACTCGTGAAGGTGGACACAGTGTGTCACGTATTTTGCACACAGCCGATTATACCGGCGCATCCATCATGCAAGAGCTTATTACTGCCGTGCAAGAACATCCACGCATACGCTGCTTTTTGCATTGCCATGCCATTGACTTGTTGACCAGTCGTCACCATGCACGTCATTCAGAATACCGTTATAGAGTAGAAAATCGTTGCGCCGGAGCCTACGTGTATAATGGTAAGCTAAAACAAGTACAAACCATGTTTGCCCCATGGACCATACTAGCCACAGGAGGCGTTGGCGGCGTATTTTTACATTCCACCAATGCGCCTTCTTGTGTGGGTTCAGCCATATCCATGGCGCACAGGGCGCAAGTGGCTCTTGCCAATGTGGAATTTATGCAATTTCATCCCACAGCTTTATATAGCAAATTGCGCCAACAATGCCATCTTATCAGTGAAGCCATGCGTGGTGAAGGGGCACGTCTTCTAGATGGTGAAGGTAAAGCCTTCATGCATAAGTATGATACACGTGAAGAATTGGCTCCCCGTGATATTGTTTCGCAAGCCATGGTTAATGAAATGCTTTCTAGTGGAGCACCGTGTTTATATTTGGATGCTAGCCCCATCAAACAAGATTTAGCCACACGTTTCCCCACCATCTATAACAATTGTAAAGCCATTGGTGTGGATATTTGTAAAGAATATATCCCTGTGGTGCCGGCGGCACATTATTTTTGTGGTGGTATTCTTACCGATTTGCACGGGCGCACAGAACTACACGGCTTATACGCCATTGGCGAATGCGCATGCACAGGCTTGCACGGTGCCAATCGCTTAGCCAGTACGTCCTTATTAGAGGCACTTTCTTGGGGATATTGGGCCGGAAAGGATATTGCCGCTCGCAGTCGTGGCGAAGTGACCATCTCTGCTGATTTGGCCGATGCCATTCCCGATTGGGAACATTTTGGTCGAGAAAGAAATGATGACCCTGCACTTGTTGCGCAAGACTGGTCCACCATCCGACATACCATGTGGAATTATGTAGGTATTACACGCACCACCGCACGCTTGCGCCGTGCCTTTCAAGATTTACGTGAGCTTTCACGCCATATTCATGATTTTTATAAACATACACATATTTCACCACCCTTGATTCAGCTTTTTCATGGGGTGCAAACAGCCTATGTCATCACGCAAGCTGCTTTACGAAATAAGAAGAGTTTAGGCTGCCACTATCGCATTAATTAGTACAGCGAGTTGAAAGTGAATAATTAAGGATGTTACTTAACTATTTTTTCTGCTGTTTAATTCTTTTTCCTGAGAGGGG
>CAYJDE010000170.1:0-5387 GCA_964368805.1 uncultured Desulfovibrionaceae bacterium | reverse complement strand
CTTCAATGGATAACGGAATATGCACGGCCATTTGGTCACCGTCAAAGTCGGCGTTGTAAGCAGAACATACCAGCGGATGCAAACGAATGGCCTTTCCTTCCACAAGGATAGGTTCAAAAGCTTGAATGCCTAACCTGTGCAAGGTGGGCGCACGGTTGAGCAAGATGGGGTATTCACGCACCACTTCGGAAAGGATATCCCATACCACAAGGTCTTCTCTTTCCACCATCTTTTTGGCACTTTTAATGGTAGATGCATAGCCCTTCTTTTCAAGTTCTGAATAGATGAAAGGCTTAAACAGCTCTAAGGCCATTTTTTTAGGCAAACCGCATTGGTGCAATTTAAGATAAGGCCCAACCACAATAACCGAACGACCGGAATAGTCTACACGCTTACCAAGTAAGTTTTGACGAAAACGCCCTTGCTTACCTTTAATCATATCGGACAAAGACTTCAGCGCACGGCCATTGGTACCGGTAATGGCACGACCACGGCGACCGTTGTCAAAAAGCGCATCCACGGCTTCTTGCAACATACGTTTTTCGTTACGAATAATGATTTCCGGTGCACCAAGTTCCAACAAGCGTTTCAAACGGTTGTTACGGTTGATAACACGGCGGTATAAGTCGTTAAGATCTGAAGTGGCAAAGCGGCCGCCATCAAGAGGTACCAAGGGACGCAATTCTGGTGGAATAACAGGAATAACTTCCATAATCATCCACTCAGGCTTATTGTCAGACTCAAGGAAAGCCTCAACAATTTTCAAGCGTTTGGTCAGTTTTTTCTTCTTGGTTTGGCTCTTGGTGTTTTGCGATTCTTCACGTAAATCAGCACGCAAAATGGGCAAATCAAGTTCTTCTAACAAGGAGCGGATGGCTTCAGCCCCCATACCCACTTCAAAAACTTCATCACTGCCATAATGGTCGATGACTTGAATGTATTGATCTTCAGAGATAACTTGCATTTTTTGCAAATTGGTACTCTTAGGATCAAGCACTATGTAAGAATCAAAATAAAGCACTTTTTCCAAATCGGCCATGGTCATATCAAGCAAGGTACCGATTTTGGAAGGTAAGGTTTTTAAAAACCAAATATGGGCCACAGGCGCAGCCAATTCAATATGCCCCATGCGTTCACGACGCACCTTAGAGGCAATAACTTCTACACCGCACTTTTCACAAACAATGCCACGGTGCTTCATGCGTTTGTACTTACCGCAGTTACACTCATAGTCTTTTACAGGGCCAAAAATTTTGGCACAAAAAAGACCGTCACGTTCGGGTTTAAAAGTACGATAGTTGATAGTTTCCGGTTTTTTTACTTCACCGGAAGACCAAATTCGCACACTCTCAGGGGAGGCAATGGAAATTTGAATAGATTTCAAATTGCGAATATTGGACACACTAGCGGGGGCACCGCGCATGGTAAAAAGGTCATCCAGACTCATGGTATACCCTTCTTAATTCTCTTATGTCATTGACAAAAAGAGGAAAAATTTATTTCAGGCAGGGGACGTATCCCCTGCGCTCATTGACTGTATTTTAGAAATGCTGTTTTTGCAGCCTTTCTTACTTTCGCTTATTCAGAGGCGTCTTCGCGAGGTCTGCCCACAGGTAAACGAGGAGGCTTTTTGCTTTCTTCTTGATCAAGCTTTACATCAAGGCCAAGAGACATAAGTTCTTTTACAAGAACGTTGAAGGATTCTGGTAAACCTGCTTCAAGGAAGTTGTCTCCCTTGACTATTTTTTCATACATTTTTACCCGTCCGCCCACGTCATCAGACTTAACGGTAAGGAATTCTTGTAAGAGGTAGGCTGCACCATAGGCTTCCAGTGCCCATACTTCCATTTCCCCAAGACGCTGACCACCAAATTGAGCTTTACCGCCAAGAGGTTGCTGCGTAACCAAGGAGTACGGCCCCGTAGAGCGAGCGTGGATTTTTTCGTCAACCAAGTGGTGCAATTTCAAAATGTACATAACACCAGTAGTTACACGGTTTTTGAAGACATTACCTGTGCGTCCGTCATACAATTTGGTTTTACCGTCATCGTCAACGCCGGCACGTACAAGCCACTTCCAAATTTCTTCTTCAGCAGCCCCGTCAAAGACAGGCGTTTTGGTGATGATACCATGCTTTAATTTCTTCACATTAAGGATGAAGGTTTCATCGTCCATTTCATCCACAAGGGCATCAACATCTTCTGATTTAAAGATGTCTTTTACTTCAGCACGCAAGGCTTGGGTGGCGGCGCCGCCTTCCAGCATTTCATTAACTTGGCGGCCTAGTTCTTTAGCAGCCCAGCCAAGGTGCGTTTCCATAATTTGCCCAATATTCATACGTGAAGGCACCCCAAGAGGGTTAAGCACAATGTCCACAGGGCGACCGTCGGCAAAGAAAGGCATGTCTTCTTCTGGTAAAATACAAGAAACAACACCCTTGTTCCCGTGACGACCGGCCATTTTGTCACCTACAGAAAGCTTTCTCTTTACTGCAATGTACACTTTAACCGTCTTGATGACACCTGGGGCCAAATCGTCCCCTTCGGTAACTTTTTCACGTTTCGTATCGTAAATGTGTTTAATAAATTCCACACGAGCTTCATAGGCATCTATGGCATCAGCCACAGCTTCGTTGGCTTCCTTACTTTTAAAGAGGCCGGAAAGACGCTTCATGGGCAATTCTTTGTACACCTCTTCGGTAAGTACAGAACCTGCCTCAGCCAGCACTTCGCCCTTCTTCTTCCCAGGCACAGAAACCACAATTTGCTTGCCCATGACATGCTCATGTAATTTAGCCTTGGTACTTTCGGTAAGGGCACGAATATGATCCAACTCTTTTTGATCTAAAATAGCCGTATCATGGGCTTCAATGGCAAGAGTACGTTCGTCCTTATCGCCAGAGCGACGGTTGAACATCTTTACATCAATGATGGTGCCTTCAATGCCTGGAGGTACTTTCAAGGAAGTATTTTTTACATCACGAGCTTTTTCACCAAAGATGGCCCGTAACAATTTTTCTTCAGGGGTAAGTTGTGTTTCTCCCTTGGGAGTAATTTTACCCACCAAAATATCATCGGGCTTCACAGCAGCCCCAATGCGAATAATACCGCTTTCATCTAAATTGCGCAGCATGTCTTCGCCCACATTGGGGATGTCTCGCGTGACTTCTTCGGGTCCTAGCTTGGTATCACGGGCTACGGCTTCAAACTCTTCAATATGTACAGAGGTAAATACGTCATCACGCACCATGCGCTCAGAAATAAGAATAGAGTCTTCGTAGTTATAGCCACACCAAGGCATAAAGGCTACCACAAGGTTTTTACCAAGAGCCAATTCACCGTCGGAAATACCGGTACCGTCAGCAAGTATATCGCCTTTCTTAATACGTTGTCCCGGCATGCAACTGGGCTTTTGTCCAAAACAAGAGTTTTGGTTAGACTTATGATATTTCAATAAGTCATAGGCACGTACGCCGCCATGGTCAGGGTAAATATCGCCTTCGTAAGCCACAATAATGCGGTTGGCATCGGCATATTTTACCAGTCCATTGGCTTCGGCCACAATACAAGCGCCGGAGTCACGGGCCACGTCAATTTCCATGCCTGTACCCACCAGCGGTTTTTCAGAGCGCAATAAAGGCACAGCTTGGCGTTGCATGTTGGAGCCCATGAGCGCACGGTTGGCGTCGTCATGCTCAAGGAAAGGAATAAGCGCTGCAGAAATGGATACCATTTGACCTGGGGAAATATCCATGAGGGTAACTTCTTCACGAGGACGCATTTCCACGTCACCATGCACACGCACAGTTACTTGCTCATCAAGGAAGTTACCTTCTTTGTCCACACGAGCATTGGCCTGCGCCACCACTTCACTGCCTTCGCGAGAAGCGTCAAGATGTATAATATCTTCGGTCATCTTGCCATCACGTACCACACGATACGGCGTTTCAATAAAACCAAAATCATTCACCTTGGCATAGGTAGTCAAAGACACAATAAGACCAATGTTTGGTCCTTCCGGCGTTTCGATGGGGCAAATACGTCCATAGTGAGAGGTGTGCACGTCACGCACTTCAAAGCCGGCACGTTCACGGGTAAGGCCACCGGGGCCCAAGGCAGAAAGACGACGCTTGTGCGTTACTTCTGACAAGGAGTTGGTTTGGTCCATGAATTGCGAAAGCTGAGAGGTGCCAAAAAATTCTTTAAGCACAGCTGCCACAGGTTTTGGATTGATAAGATCGTGCGGCATAAGTGTGGCTACTTCTTGCAAGCTCATGCGCTCTTTAATGGCACGTTCCATGCGCACAAGACCGATACGGTATTGATTTTCCACCAATTCGCCCACAAGGCGCACACGACGATTGCCCAAATGGTCAATATCATCGGCGGGGCCGTGGCTGTCTTTCAAGCTTACCAGCACTTTAATGGCGGTGAGAATATCCTCATCGGTAAGCGTGCGTAGTTCAAAGCCAGAATCAAGACCAAGACGCTGATTAAGTTTATAACGCCCCACGGGGGATAAGTCGTAATAATCGCCGCTGCGGAAAATATTATCAAAGAAAGAAGCAGCAATTTCCGGCGTAGGCGGAGAAGAAGGACGTAAGCGACGATAAATTTCTTCTTGCGCTTTTTCCATATCAGCAATGCGATCCATAACCAAGGTATCACGAATGGAAGAAGAAGCGTCAGAACCCTTGGTATGCAATACGGGGATGCGATTAATGCCAGCATCACGTAAGCGGTCAAGGACACCGCCGGTGATTTCTTCAGCAGCTTCCACCATCACTTCGCCTGTTTCGGGATCAATGATGTCCTCTGCAAGGAATAAGCCTTCCAAGGTTTGCGGGGCCACTTCAATGGTTTCTACGCCAGCTTCGCACAGTTGACGCCACGCACGTTTGGTAATGGGCTTACCTTCTTTGGCCACCACTGTACCATCGGGCAAAGCTATATCGGTGAAGGCATTGTCTTTACGGAAGAGATTCTTTTCCACTTCCCACAAAACTTTACCATTCTCCACACGATACATTTCTGTTTCGTAGAAATATTGCAAAATGTCCGCATTGTTCATGCCCATGGCTTTAAACAAAATGGTGGCAGGCATTTTACGGCGACGGTCGATGCGCACATAGAGAATATCTTTGTGATCAAAGTCAAAGTCAAGCCACGAACCACGCATGGGAATCACGCGACAAGAGTAGAGTACCTTACGGCTGGTATGCGTTTTCCCGCCGTCATGCTCAAAAATAATCCCGGGAGAACGCTGTAACTGGTTCACAATAACACGTTCAGTACCATTGATGATAAAGGTGCCCTTTTCTGTCATAAGGGGCAAGGTGCCAAAATAAATATCTTGTTCCTTAATATCACGAATGGTGCGGTTGCCGG
>CAYJDE010000169.1:2390-5420 GCA_964368805.1 uncultured Desulfovibrionaceae bacterium | reverse complement strand
TAGACATACATACAGTCTTAGTAAGATGAGTCTGACGCAGTTAGTGGGCAAAAAGGCATTTAATCAGCGTTTCCTTGATTTTTGGTCGCATCGACTGTGGTCAACGCTCCATGAGCCCCTACGCAATGAATTGCGCAGAGGTCCCCTCTCAGGAAAAAGAAGTAATCAGCGTTTTCTGTACTGTGTCAATACGAAGCGGCGGCATGAGATGTTTTGTATCAACAGCTCATTAAAAACTATTTTTTATGTACCTGCTCGAGAAATGCTCGTACATGGGCGTGTTCATCACTTTCCCCCATCCATAAGTGTTGTTGCGCCAAAGCTTGGCCCACAAACATATCTAAGCCGTCTTGGGTTTGCCAGCCTGCTGCCGCCGCATCACGCAAAAAACGTGTCTCAAGAGGGTTATACACAATATCATAGGCCAAAGAATCTTTGGTGGCATTTTGAATAAAGGCTTTGCTGGAGTAGGGGCTTTGGTCGAAAAAGTCAGTCCCTTGCATACCAAGGGGGGTGGTGTTAATAAGCCACGGGGCTTTTATGGTGTCACGTTCTTGCCAAGGCACAAAAACGCATTGAAATTCTTCACATAAAAGTTGAGCCTTACTGTCATTGTGACTGCTGATAAAAATTTTTCCCATGCCTTGAGCACGTAGGGTTTTTAAGGCCACAATAATAGCCCGTGCTGCTCCGCCGGCTCCCAGCACCATGGCACGATGGGGAACTTTTTTACCTTGCAAGGGCCACAAAAAACCGCTCACATCAGTATTTTCTCCGCACAGTTCTTGTCCTTCCCAATACAAAGTATTGACAGCCCCCACACTTTTAGCCAGCGGGCTAATATAATCCACATGGGGCACTATTTCTTGCTTATGCGGAATGGTGACGCAAGCACCAGCAAGACGTAATAGGCGAAAAGATTGTACAAAAAGGCCCACCTTTTCTTGAGGCATGGGCCAGCGTGCAAACACACCGGCATGCTTAAGGCGTGTAAAGGTGTTGGTGTGTAGGGCTGGGCTTAAACTGTGCCCTAAGGGATTTCCGATAATGCCATATATTTTATGTTCTTGCATGTGTTTACTCGTATTTTTTTGAGGGTGCAACTAAGGAAAATCTTCTATGCTTTTGGCCTAAAATTTGCAACAAATTATTCATATTGTCAATTTACCAACGGATGGTTATATGTCTTTTAGCTTTTCTATGCAAAAAATCCTCGACTATCGAGCTCTGCTTGAAGATGAAGCCAAGGTACAATTGGGCAAGGCGCAAGCCATGCTTAAGCAGGAAGAAGAGCATTTTGCACACATTGAAGCGCAAATTGCCGCTACTGAAAATGAGATATATAAAGATATGACCATGGATGCCAGTTGCCGTTGGCTATTGGAAAGTTTTATTAAAGGGTTACGCTCAGATTTGGCGCAAAGTCATGCACGTTTGCTACAGTTGCATGAAAGTGTGAAAAATTGTAAAGAAATGTTGCTGATCCGATCTAAAGATAAAAAAGTGTTGGAAAAGCTTAAAGAAAAACAGCAGGAGCGTCATTATGCCGAAGAAAAAGACCTTGAAAGAAAAATCAATGACGAATCAGCAACCTTACGCTTCAACATGGTCCCTCTCTAGAATGTGTCAGGCTCTCATGGGCCTTGGTATTTGTAAAATTGCGCTTTTTGTGGCCTTAGGATTGGGATATTCTTTTCCCAATATTGATTTTATGGACTTGCTTTCCAAAGATGTGTCCCTCATGAGTGGTGCTGAAAACACCGTTCAAACAAATCAAGCTAACTCAGCACATCAAGCAGACGGACCGACGGCCTCCATGGTAGCGCAAGGTCAGCAGGCTACAGCCGCAAATCCAGCAGGGAGCATGGGGAATCCATATAGTCAAGGCGTTGTCCCTTCGGCCCACGCTCAAGGTTTGCAAAATCAACATCTTATGCATCAAGGTCAAGTACTTATTGCGGCCTCGGCAGCGCAAAATGGCGGCGCAGTAAATCCTTCTGTATCTTCTGCTAGTGTAGCGCAAGAAAGGCCAGAACCTCAAGGCTCTGCCGCCGTACGAGCAGCGCAAGCTTATACTACGCAAAAGAAAAACATTTTAGCCGCCGGATATCCCAACGTCAATGTTTTGTCTATGCCAGCCGGTAGGGCACCTGATCTGACACCGCATGCCCAAAATCCGCAGGGGAGTCTAGGTGCACAGGGCGCACAGAGGGCACAGGTACAGGGGGGCAACGTTACCTCATCCGCAGTAAACACCCTCTCTGCAGAAAAGAATGCTCAGACTTCTGGTAATAATAAAGGGCAGGTAGCAACGGATGCTAAACCCATGACCTTGAAAGCCACAGCCCCCAAGCCCGAAGACGTTTCGTGGTGGACTACTCTTGATATTTCTTCTTTGCCCATACCTCGTCTTGGTGTGGATGAAGTAGCCTATGCGGCAACGCTGGATACCAATTTAAATCCGCCGCCACCTCCTGCGGTAAGCCCCCAAGGGGTAACACCTTTTTCACCGCCTGAACAAAAAATTCAGCCGGCTGGCACAGCAGGGCCCTATGGTAACACTATTCCTGCATACAATCCCTTTGTACCCAATGCCAATCCACCTGCCCCCGATGTGAATAGTTACACACCTCGTGAAGACCCTTTACGTAAAGAACAAGAACTTGCCCGCCGTGAACAGGAAATTTTATTGCTTAAACAGCAAATGGAAGAAAGACTGAAAGAATTGCAAGCGGCAGAACGTAAGGTGCAAGGCATGTTAAACGAAGCCAAAGACGTGGAAAGCAATAAAATGAATGAGCTGACCAATATGTATACCAACATGAAACCACGTCAGGCCGGTGCCGCCATGGAGCAATTAGACGAACATATCGCCGCCAAAATTTTGTTAAGCATGCGTGCCAAGCAAGCCGGAGAAATTTTAAGTTATATGAACCCCATTAAAACGGCTAAGTTGACGGAGATATTGACCCGTATGCGTTTAGCCCCCTAAGTATTCTGTTGAAAAAATACCATCTACTACGTCAGCAA
>CAYJDE010000169.1:0-2290 GCA_964368805.1 uncultured Desulfovibrionaceae bacterium | reverse complement strand
AAAAACGCAGACAACTTATGTATGTCTTGATACGCTTTGCTCTTTATATTTAAGGCTCTTGCACAATTCATTGTGCGGAGTCTTCTAGAGCTTTAACGGCAGTCAATGCGACCTAAAAGCAAGAGTAAGCGCCATTCACTTGCGCTGTTAAGCGATTGCTTTTTGTGCTTTTTGTCCTGTGCGGGTACATCTATAAAAAATCGAAAATTTGGTATAACAGTACAAAGAGAATTTGAAAAAATAATTGTGCAGGACTCTTTATTTGTATGAAAGCGGGAATATTCTATTAATTATGCCACGTTATGCTTGTCTCATAGCCTATGTAGGCACTTCCTATGCCGGGTGGCAAATTCAAGAAGCCGCCAAAGCACCGCACACCATTCAAGGTGCCTTAGAAAAGGTTTTACATACTGTTACCGGAAAGTTAGTGCGTGTGCATGGCGCAGGGCGTACCGATGCCGGAGTGCACGCAGAAGGGCAGGTAGCGCACTTTACCTGTGAAAAAGCGAAGAGTTCGCAAGAATGGTTGCATATTTTTGCGGCACTTTTGCCTCCTGACATACGCATATATGACGTGCAAGAAGTGCAAGATGATTTTCATAGTCGATTTTATGCTCTTGGCAAAACGTATACATACTCTTTATGGCTTAGCCCTAAACAAGCATCGTGTGCTCCTGATTCTCTAAACCCTATAAGCCCTTTTTTACCTGTGCCGCCACGCTTACATCCTTTTGTTTGGCCTTGCGGCACATTGGATGTGCCACGTATGCGTTGTGCCATTCCCCATTTACTTGGCACGCACGATTTTTGCGCCTTACAAAATGTGGGTACGCCCATGGAAGATACAGTACGTACATTGCATCACCTCACGTTACAAGAAGGCGGTCCATGGGTGCCGGCCAGTTTGTCCGCCCATGTGCTTACCCTTGAGGTGTGCGGCAATGGGTTTTTGAAGCAAATGGTGCGTAATATTACTGGACTTTTGGTGGCCATTGGCAAGGAAAAGCTTGCACCGGAAGCTATTCCGCAGCTTTTAGCCGACAAACACAGACCAAGACTACCCGCCACAGCGCCAGCTCAAGGCCTTTGCCTAACCCGTGTGCATTATACTGAAGAGCTTTTCTTTACAAAGGGAAGGGAAGTGGTGTAAAGCCAAAGTGGTTGCAATGCTTCTGTAAAGGTGCTTTGCCATGAAAAAATCTTATTTTAACGAATATGCTATTTCAACCCATAAAAGCGTGACAGAGCAAAGGAAAAATGCATGCAATATACACAAAAAATAACTGAACTTGAAAAAAATTCGCAAACGTGGCTTGTTACCGGTGTTGCAGGATTCATAGGTTCTAACCTTCTGGAAGAATTACTGTTGCGCAAACAAAAGGTGGTGGGGCTCGATAATTTCATACGTGGATACCAAAAGAATTTAGATATGGTGCACGCATCCGTGGGCGATACCCTTTGGAAAAATTTCACTTTTTATGAAGGAGATATACGGGACGAGCAGCAATGCCACACCGTTTGCCAAGGGGTAGACTATGTATTGCATCAAGCGGCCCTTGGCTCTGTACCTTTTTCTATTGCAGAGCCGCTAACCACTAATTCTTGCAATATTACCGGTTTTTTAAATATGCTCGTAGCGGCAAAA
Source organism: uncultured Desulfovibrionaceae bacterium (assembly GCA_964368805.1). Classification (GTDB taxonomy): domain Bacteria; phylum Desulfobacterota; class Desulfovibrionia; order Desulfovibrionales; family Desulfovibrionaceae; genus CAYJAD01. The sequence continues at coordinate 645 of CAYJDE010000169.1, read as the reverse complement.
GAAGCCAAAGTTAAGAAATTTGTCTATGCGGCCTCTTCTTCCACTTATGGTGATGAACCTAATTTACCCAAATTAGAAGACCGCATTGGTGCGCCTCTTTCTCCCTATGCAGTAACAAAATACGTTAACGAGCTGTATGCCACCGTGTTTGCCAATACCTATGGCATAGAAACCATGGGCTTACGCTATTTTAATGTGTTTGGGAAACGACAAGACCCTGATGGTGCTTACGCCGCCGTTATTCCGCAATGGTTTGCTGCCTTGCTACAAGGAAAGCCTGTATATATTAATGGTGATGGTGAAACCTCTCGGGATTTTTGCTATATTGATAATGTGGTGCAGATGAATATTTTGGCTGCCCTTGCCCAAGGTGAAGCCTGTAACAAAGTATACAATGTGGCCTTTGGCGGCAGAACTACCTTAAATGAACTGTTTGAATTTATTCGTCAAGAAGTCATGAAAATACATCCTGAAGCAGCTAAAGCGCAACCCGTATATAGAGATTTCAGACAAGGTGATGTACGCCATTCACAAGCTGATATTTCTCGGGCACATACTTTGCTTGGTTACGCACCCCAGTACGATGTGCGCCAAGGCTTGCAATTGGCAGGTGCATGGTATGCAGAAAATGTACTAAGGTAACAG
>CAYJDE010000168.1:0-5421 GCA_964368805.1 uncultured Desulfovibrionaceae bacterium | reverse complement strand
CTTTTGAAAAAAAATGTGGCGCATACAATATGGTTAGAAAAAATACGTTTGAAAAAATAACTGTGCAGAGGTCTCTTATTACAGATTCTTTGCTTGCACGCCGGTTTTGGGCTTGGCGGTGGCTGCACCTGTCTTGGGTGGTGCCGTAATATTTTTTAGGCCGGGCACCACATGGTGGGCTTCACCTTGCTGAGCCTCATAGGTCTTCTGTGGGGCTTTTTCTTCTTTTGCTTCTTTTTGAGCGTGACTTTCACGTAAATATAATCGTCCCACCACGCCTAAATCTTCGTATACGCTAATAACTTTTGCCTGAAGCGGTTGACCTGCTTTAACCGTATTTTCTGGTATTGCAAGGTAGAAAACTCGAGGCAAAGTGCCTAACTTTGCTATGTACTGGCAGGAGACTAGCCAATCTTGCACGCCGTCGCCGTCCCAATCGCTTATGGCCACCATGGATACATCTATGCTACGTCCGCCACCGGCATAGGTGACTTTGCGCTTGCTTTGGATAGGCGCACTACTCATGGTAAAGCCCGTGGAGTGTATATGCACTTTTTCGCCTTTTTTGAGGCTGGCGGCAAAGGTGGGGGCACCGTCTTTGGCTACATCATCAAAGAGAAAATGCGGGGAAAGCTGCGCATATAACAGTTTTCCATATTCCTTGGTACTTTGGGTAACATGACCTACGGTGTACTTCATATTACTATCAAGCATATTACGGGCGATGAGCTCTTTGCCCATATGATTGCCCATATGTTTAAATTGCGTGGGGGCAATCACTGTTACTGGTTTTGTACTGCACGCCATTAAGGTGCTTAGGCTGGTCAAAAGGCAAAAAAGAAGAAGGTTACGCATGATTTTCTCAGTTATTATATTTACAGCTGTTTATATATCGCTTGGCGTGTATCTTACACGACACAAACCATCGCAAGCGTCAGTAGCGTCGCACAGTAATTTTGGCTTACCTTGGGCTTGCTCCTCTGCAGGTTGGGGTATTTTTTCGACAGTATTTTACAGACATCTGTTTCAAATAGGCTATTCAAAAAGGGTATACTACAAAGAAAAACAAAAAAACAGGATACGCTGTGTATGTAGGCATACATGCGTGGTCTGCTTTTTTGTCTTGATGCAACAACTTGCTTTTTTTAGCGGGCCATTAGGCATTACCAGTTTTTTTGCCGCTACCCCAAAGACTTTGGCTTGATTCCACCCTATAAATTTGGACATGGAATATTTTTTCCTTGGTGCAACGTGGGCAACCATCGGTAATAAGTAAGCAATGTGGGTCAAGTTCAAGGGCATCAATGCCGGCACTGTCCAAAATTTCTGTGGCTCGGCCCTGCTCCCATACAATGGGATTACCGCATTTACCGCATTCCACAAAAAGCAACTCAGGGTCAAAGCCTTGATTATCCATATGGATAAAAGCTTTTTGTCCTGACCGCATGGCATCTTTTTTCACAATTTCTCTTCCTTTTTGACGTATACAGTTTCGTTCTATACGTCTTTCTAACTGTATATAATATCGAATGACTTTATGTGCAAGTGTCTTGCTCATTTTTTAATAAATGCGTAGACTGCCCCCCATGAGAACACGTCGTCCCATAGGGGTATTATCTGCAGAGTTGCGCAATCAAATTGCCGCTGGTGAGGTGGTGGAAAGGCCTGCCTCCGTTGTTAAAGAGCTTGTGGAAAACTCGCTGGATGCGGGGGCCACGCAAGTGGATATTGTGCTGGAAAATGGCGGTCAAGGGCGCATTAGCATTCAAGATAATGGCCATGGCATTGCCCCCGATGAATTGGAATTGGCGGTGACACGCCATGCCACCAGTAAAATCCAATGCTTAAATGACCTTTCTTCCATTTATTCCTATGGCTTTCGAGGGGAAGCTTTACCAAGTATAGCCTCAGTAGCACGCTTTTTCATAACGTCTGTGGTGGCAGAAGCCAAGGGCCTTGCTCAGCGCATTGAGGTGGAATACGGTAAGGTGCGCCAAAGCACTAAGGTTTCACTTTCACAAGGGACCATAGTGGAAGTATATGATCTTTTTTCCAATATTCCAGCCCGTTTAAAATTTTTAAAAACGCCCAGTACTGAAAGCAAAAAAGCTCAAGAATGGTTGACCCGCCTTGCCCTTGCCCGTCCTGATGTGGGTTTTTCTTTGCGCCTTGGTCACGGGGACGCCCTGCGTGAGGCTTTGCGTTTTCCGGCAGGGCAAAACCTTGCAGAACGTTTAAGCGAAATCTGGCCGCCGCTCATTGTGGAAGCCTTGCGCCCCTTTGATGCAACGCATAAGGGCATGCGTGCTTTTGGCATGACGGCTTTGCCGCAAGTAAGTCAGCCTCGAGCCGATCGCCTACTTTTTTATGTGAATGGGCGTGCCGTTAGCGATAAAACCCTTGCTGCCGCCGTACGTGACGCTTATAAAGGACGCCTCACCACCAAGGATTATCCGCAAACAGTACTTTTTTTAGAGATGGACGCCGAAGAAGTGGATGTTAATGTACATCCTGCCAAAACAGAAGTGCGCTTTCGTGATACTTCGGCGGTCTTTTCTTGTGTGCGTCGAGCCGTGGGGGATATTCTGGATGCGGCCCTTGGAGCCGTATTTGAGAAAGATGCGGCGCAAGATGATTTTGCGCAAGCCACACATGCGCCACTTTTTCCTCAAAAAACGACATCGGGTTTAGCTGCCTCTACAGCAAATGTTGGCATACCTCTGACATCGCAGCCGCAAGGCTTTTGGGGGCGTATTGATGCTACTGGAGTAATGGATGGGCAAAAAATTACTGTGCCGCCCCCAAAGCAGGAATACCTTGCGCAAGAACAAGGGGACAATGACGCAGTAAATGTGGCCCAAGAAATGGCGCAACACATGGAATTTATCCAGCAAGGAACTGCTGAGACCAGTACTTTTAGCGTGGCTTCGCCCCTAGCTACTGCTACGAATCGTGGTGGTTTGCAAGAACATGCAAACGCTTATGGCCATGATTTGGAACGCAATACCCAGCGAGAAGTGTACGGTATGTCGAGGGATATGGGGGATGTGCATCAAGCTGGAAAGGAAGCTCATGTAGCATATGCGTCTGATACGTTAGAACAAAATAAGCTAAGAGCAACAGAAGCAGGCCAAAGAGAAACCCGTAGTGCCGCTTTTATGCCTAGTGTACGCCATGATGATATTTACTTGGAGTATTTGGGGCAAATTGCTGCCACGTATTTACTTTTGCGTGATGTGGCGGGAAATCTGCTTTTGCTTGATCAACATGCCGCCCATGAACGTATTCTTTATGCACGTATTCAAGCGGCGGATATTGATAAGCAATGCTTGGCTTTGCCTTTGGAAATTTCTTTACATATTTCAGAAAAAGAACGTGCGCACACCATGCTTGATGCCTTACAGCGTTTAGGTTTTACTTTGGAGATGACTTCAGATGCGGTACGTATGACGGCTTTTCCGGCTCTTTTGGAGGCAGGCAGTGCTAAAAGTTTTGTGCAAGAGGTTTTTGCCGGACGCAAAGACGATTATTCAGCCATGCTCATTTCCTTTTCTTGCAAAAATGCCATTAAGGCCGGACAAGAGTTAACGGTAGACGAAGCCTTGGGGCTTATTCAGCAATGGCTGGCAACGCCGGAAAAAGAATTTTGTCCCCATGGGCGTCCGGCGGTACTGCGCTGGACAGGGCGAGATATTGAAAAAATGTTTAAGAGAGTGTGATAAATGATGGAAAGAAAAGATTCCCCCTATATTATTTTATGCGCCGTATGTGCAGGGCAGTTTTTTTTGCCTTTTATGGTGGCGGGGGTCAGCTCCATTTTACCGCCCATTGGCCAAAGCACGGGAGCCAGCGCCCATGAGCTGAGTTTAATCATCACTTTTTATGTGCTTGGTTTGGCTACCTCACAACTTATCACCGGACGTATGGGCGACGTTTGGGGCAGACGGCGCATGTTTTTGTTTGGCTCCATGGTCTTCGTTATTACTAATCTGGGGATGGGCTTTTTAGAAAATGTTTATCTTATGCAAGCCTTGCGTCTTTTTCAAGGTTTGGGCACAGCCATGCTTTCGGCCAGCGGTTTAGCCATTTTGGCTGTGGCAGCCCCCAAGGGGAAACGCAGTGACTTTGTAGCCTATTCGGCCACATCTATTTATGCCGGTATTGCTTGTGGGCCTCCGGTGGCAGGCTTCATTGCGGAGCAATGGGGTTGGCCTTGGCTCTTTTGGTGTTCTGCCATAGGGGGCATTGTTACGTGGATGTTTATGCGCTTTGCCGTGCATGGGGAATGGTATGAAGGTAAAGGTGAACCCTTCAATTGGCTTGATGCCGGCATTTATGCTCTCGGTATGGGCTCCGTGGCTTTTGGGTCATCGTTGCTTAAAACATCGGTGCTCGGTGGTCTTGGCTGTGTTCTTTTGGGCATGGTGTTGCTTACCATCTATGTACGTTTAGAGCTTCGCGCGCCTTTTCCACTCCTAGACTTGCGTTTGCTGGGGCATAATAAAGTTTTTGCTTTATCCTCCTTGGCTGCCTTTATCAACTACAGTGCATCTTTTGGCATGGGTTTGTATTTTAGTTTATATTTACAAATTGTTAAAGGTATGAGCGTGGGACAAGCTGGTCTTACCTTGGCCTTGCAATTTGTAGTTCAAGCCATAGCCAGCCCCATAGCTGGTCGCATGGCTTTAAAATATGGCGGTGGCCCTATTAGTGCCATAGGTATTGCTTTATGCGGGGCAGGGTTACTAGTGTCATCATTCTTGACGCCACACAGTTCCTTATTTTTCTTCTATCTTATTCAGGCCTGTCTTGGTCTTGGCATTGGTCTTTTTGCAACTCCCAATACGACGGTTATTTTAGAGGCTGTGGACAAAGCCCATATGGGGCAAGCGGCGTCAGTGGTGGGTACCATGCGCACCGCAGGGGCTTTATTAAATACGGCCATTATTAGTATTACGTTGGGATATTTCTTAGGCGATGCACAAGTAAGCACAGAAAATATTGAGGCTTTCTTAAAAAGTATGCGGGTGGATTTGGTTATTTTTGGGGCATTAAACCTTTTGGCCATTGGTCTTGCTTTAAGTCGTCAAAAAAGTATACGCCAGACGCAAGCTCAAGAAAATGAATAAAGTTTATTGGTCTGTCAAGGGCTTAAAGGGACTGCGTCCCCCTAGCAGCCCTTAACAATCCCGCTTCCCCCTCTGGCTCTTCGACCTATCCTTTCGTGACTACGTGGCAGGAAAAGAGACTTTTCCTGCAGCAGAGGCTGGTTGTTAGGTTCTTGGATGAAAATATAGTAGACTCATTTAAAAACACTAATACAGCATTGTACTTAATTATTGAAATAATAATATTTTCTAGTTTAATTCAATATTGCTTTCAACTTAAACAGCATATCGAGACCACTACGCAATTCATTAC
>CAYJDE010000167.1:0-5430 GCA_964368805.1 uncultured Desulfovibrionaceae bacterium | reverse complement strand
GGTTTCCAAAGGGGATTATCCCCTTTGGCGGGGTGGAGGGGCAGCGCCCCCCTTTCTTCTGTTTTCTTCTCTTCTTTACTCTTCTTTACTTTTCTCTTTTCTTCTCTTTTTTTCTCTTCTTTCTCTGTTTTCCTCGCTTATTGCTTTGTAGATCTTTTTTACGGTGAAAGTTATTTTCAAAGTTATATTGTTTTTTTCTATAATATCAATATGGTAAATAAAATTTAAAAAGAGTCCTTGACACTTTACCTCTCATAGTATATTTCGTCATATAACGAATTGTGCAAATGTAAGTAGAGCTTCTATGCAATGCATGGGGTAGAGGTCTTACAGTAGGAGGTAAGCGATGTTTCACTTTTGCAATATAGCTAAAGCTTTAGGCGATGAAAATAGAGTGCGCATTTTGATGATTTTGCAAGATGTGCCGTTATGTGTATGTCAGTTGACGGCTTTATTGGATTTGGCACCGTCTACCACATCAAAGCATTTATCTATTTTGCGTCAAGCGCAGCTTATAGAATGTGTAAAAAATGGGCGATGGGCTTATTATCAATTGCCAAAAAATCCGGCTAACGCTTCTTTGGCTTCGGCTCTGGCTTGGGTGCATGAAAGTTTAGCTCAAAATGCACGTATTTTAGAAGATAAAGAGCGTTTGAAAATTGTTCTGGAACAAGAAAAAGGTGCTTTTGGTCAGGATGATTCCGAAGAAACTTGTCACTCTGCTTACTTACATTCTTTGGCAGAACAGGCTTTATTACAAAAAAATCAAGAGGGTATAGAGTAATGGTTTATTTTTACAAAGTGCAAAAATTGCATTGCAGTGGTTGTGCGGCTCGCATTGAAACAGCTTTGTTAGATTTAGATGGTGTTGAAGGGGCTAGTATTGATATGGAAACTCGCAAGCTTCGTCTTGAAAGTGTCAGCTTGCCATCTTTAGAAAGCATGAACAGCATTGTGGATGATATTGAAAAGGGGACGTATTTAGAAGTTCTAGAGGAAAAACAAGCAGTTGCAACTGCGACTCAACCTCGTACCGAAGATCATGGCCATGATGAAGAAATGCATGGCCCCAGTATAAGGACCATGGTCATATGTTTTGTGCTTATGACTGTAGGGCTTTTGGCTGAGCATTTTGTGCCCGCCGTGGAAAAATACGATACCCTTGGGCGTATTGTAACCCTTTTTTGTTTTGCTGTGCCTTATCTTTTGTGCGGACAGTCAGTCTTGCGTGAGGGATGGGAATCTTTCAAGAAAAAAGACTTCTTCAATGAGTTTACCCTCATGGGCGGGGCCACTGTGGCGGCCATCATTATAGGCCATTTAGAAGAAGCTGTGGGCGTAATGCTTTTCTATTGCATAGGGGAGTATGTGCAAGAGCGTGCCGCCGGCAATTCACGTCGTTCCATTCGTGCACTTTTGGCGGCAAAACCTTCCATTGCTCATGTATGTGATGCCAAAGGGCATAATGTACAAGATATGGATCCGGAAAACGTGCCTTTGCATGCCCATGTCTTGGTGCGCCCCGGAGAAAAAATTCCTTTAGATGGCGTAGTGGTAGATGGCATATCCGAAGTAGATACAGCACCGCTTACGGGGGAATCCATGCCTGTGGTGGCAGAAGAAGGCAAGCATGTTTTTGCCGGATGCATCAACAAAGATAGTGCGCTGGTTATTCAAGTCACCGAAGTTTTCCAAAATACATCCGTAGCCCGCATTTTGGAAATGGTGGAAAGTGCCAATGCTCGCAAGGCCCCCACCGAACGCTTTATCACCCGTTTTGCTCGCTATTATACCCCAAGCGTGGTAGTTGCTGCGCTGCTTGTGGCCATATTACCTCCTTTATTTGGCGGCGGCGACTTTTCAGAATGGGTATATAAGGCTTTAGTTTTGCTTGTTGTTTCTTGCCCTTGTGCATTAATTATTTCTATTCCATTGGGCTATTTTGGTGGTATCGGGGCAGCGTCACGTCGTGGTATTTTGGTGAAAGGCGGTTATGTGTTGGATGCCTTGCAACATGTAAAGGTAGCGGCCTTTGATAAAACGGGTACTTTAACCCATGGCACCTTTAGCATTACGAAAAAACACACAGCCGCCGGTATAAGTGAAGAAGAGCTCACTTCTTGGGCCGGTCTTGCAGAATCACGTTCGAATCATCCTTTAGCCAAGGCCATTGTGAAAGATTGTTTGCTTAAGCACGGGAAGATGCGCCCTGTGGAATTATTGCATGTACAAGAAGTGGCAGGGAAGGGCGTTATTGCTGAAGCCGATGCCGATGTGATTGTTGTGGGAACTAAGGAATTTTTGCAATCAAAACCTGAAATTACGGGCATTCCTGCATCGTCGGTTTTGGATGATTTGGCCCAAGAAGGTGGAAGCTTAGCCTTGGTGGCAAAAAATAATGTTTATATGGGGTGCCTTGTGGGGGCAGACACTTTACGCCCCGAAGCTGCTGCAGCCTTAAGTGCATTACGCCAAGAAGGTATCACCACCTTAGCCATGCTTACTGGTGATAACGATTTTGGTGCACAAACCATGGCTAAGCAATTGCCTCTTGATGTGGTGAAAAGTCGCTTATTGCCGCAAGATAAGGCCTCTGCCTTAGAGCAACTGGCACCGGCTAAAGAAACATTGTTCATGGGCGATGGTATTAACGATGCCCCTGTGCTTGCTACGGCAGGCATTGGTGTGGCCATGGGCGGACTTGGTTCTGAAGCGGCCATTGAAACAGCCGATGTGGTGGTGCTAGATGATAGCCCAGCTCGTGTGCCTGAATTGTTGCGCATTGCTGCCAAAACACGGCAAATTGTGTGGCAAAATATTGTTATGGCTTTAAGCATTAAAGGCCTTTTCGTGTGCCTTGGCATTGTAGGCGTATCTGGCCTGTGGGAAGCTGTTTTTGCCGATGTGGGCGTAGCCTTGCTTGCTGTGCTCAATGCTAGTCGGGCCATGAAAGTATAAATAGTCGACGCTGAAAAATTACTTAAGTGTCAGTGAATATAAAATTTTTAGCTTGAATGCCGTAATAAACTTTGCCAGAAATTAACGTATGGAATACGTTTTCTGGTAAAGTTTAGGCATATGAAATACTTTTTTCAGATGTCGACGATACAAGACATGCCTATGGCATGGCTTGCCGCCACGTAAAATAAGCCAGAATTTACTTTTGGCGTCCCCGAAAGGGGTATTTGGAGTGAGCGTGCTTTTCTTAAAACCGTATGAAAAGACGTTTTTAAGCATCGACTAAATAATACCTGTTGAAGCGTCTCCTACCAGACCACAGAAAGCGGTAAGCCTCGCAGGAAGAGAGTTAAAGGCAAGCATGGATTTTTCCATGCTTGCCGACGTTAAAAAAACGCAGTGTCCTTCTTTTTTTTGAGAGGGAAAGCTTTTTTTAGGAAAAAACTTTCACAGAGCGAGCCCCCCTCAAACTCTCCCCCCCAAAAAAAACATTGCGTCAGTACTTTGTCTTTGAAAAGAAAAGCTGTGGCGTATATCAAGATTCCTGCACATTATCTTACATCTCGACAAATTTTAAATTTTAGACACAAAGCTCTATTTAAAAATAATTGTGCAGAGTCTCATGTGAGAAAAAATATTTTATTTAATCCGCATTTCCTTCAGAAAAGGTTTTTCTCTAGCATTTTTTATATAAATGTTGCTGAATTCTTTTTTCTAAGAAGGGGAATTCTTTAAAAAATTCCCTTAAAAAAAATACTTGCCGCCACTTCGCCTTTACGTTATTTTACGCCTTCTTGTGTATGTCCTCACTGTACGTTGTTGATTTGTGATAAACATTTGGTTTATAGAGAACTTTTAAAGAAAGAGAGAATGTTCATGTCTTCTGAAAAATCCAAAGTGTATTTTACCGATATGCGCTGTAAGGTGGGTACTAGCTTACAAATGAAGCTAGAAAAGCTTATCCGCAAAGCCGGTATCACCGAAATGGATCTTGAAAATAAATTTGTGGCCATTAAAATTCACTTTGGTGAACCCGGCAATTTGTCTTTCTTACGTCCTAATTTCGCTAAGACTGTGGTGGATGTCTTACTTGGTGAAAAAGCTAAACCTTTTCTTACCGACTGTAATACACTGTATGTGGGGCGTCGTAAGGATGCACTAGAGCATATAGAGGCCGCTTATGAAAATGGGTATTCTCCTTTTTCCACAGGCTGTCATATTATTATTGGTGATGGCCTTAAAGGGACTGATGATGTAGAAGTGCCATTGGAAGGCACCACGTATTGCCAAAGTGCCAAAATCGGTCGTGCGGTCATGGATGCTGATGTGGTGATTTCTTTAAGTCACTTTAAGGGCCATGAAATGACAGGCTTTGGTGGAGCCATTAAAAATTTAGGTATGGGCTGTGGTAGCCGAGCCGGTAAAATGCATATGCACAGCGACGGTAAGCCCACAGTTAATACGGAAAAATGTCGTAAATGTGGTGTATGTATTGAGTACTGTGCCCATGAAGGCATTTCTTATGGGCCTGATAAAATAGCCAATATCAATCATGATAATTGCCTTGGTTGTGGTCGATGTATGGGCGTGTGTAACTTTGACGCCATCGAAGCGCCCTTCGATGCCAATAGTGACACATTAAACTGCCGTATGGCTGAATATACTTTGGCCGTGGTGCAGGGCAGACCGCATTTTCATATTAGCATTGTAAATCAGGTGTCGCCATATTGCGATTGTCACTGTGAAAATGACGCCGCTGTGGTGCCAGACATTGGTATGTTTGCTTCCTTTGATCCTGTGGCTCTGGACAAAGCTTGTATTGATGCTGTCAATGCTGCTCCGGCCATTGGTTCTAGTATCATGCAAGATTGCGGTTGTAACCATGGGCAAGTGGGTGACCATTTCAAAGCCATTCACCCCACCACCAACTGGCGTTCACAACTGTCCCATGCCAAAAAAATCGGCCTTGGACAAGAAGATTATGAGTTGATTACTGTAAAGTAATTATATTTTTAATATTTAACTTAGGAGAATTCATTATGGAAATGCAAGACTCTGCAAAAATTTGCCTAAAAGAAAAATTTGCTACCTTCAAAGGCCGCGCTTCAAGAGCTGAATATTGGCTTTTTTACGGCGCCATGGTTATGGCTTCTTTTATCCTCACCATGTTAGGTGCGCTACTTGGGATTTTAAGTCCTACCTTGGCAATGATTATTTATGTCGCCATGGGTATTGGTGTATTGGTTCTGATTATACCGGGCTTAGCTGTTACCGTACGAAGATTGCATGATGTTGGTAAAAGCGGTTGGTATATCTTGTTCTCTTTTATCCCTGTAATAGGGTATATGTACGTGTTTTATCTTACTACCCTAAGCGGGGAAAGTGGCCCCAACAAATTTGGTGAGCAACCCGTAGAGTAATAAGGTAAGGAATATAAAGCCTATCAAAGGCTTTTGCTCGTGCTTTGATAAG
>CAYJDE010000166.1:0-5440 GCA_964368805.1 uncultured Desulfovibrionaceae bacterium | reverse complement strand
CCTGAGCACCAAAAGCATCAGCCTGAGCACCAGAAACATCAGCCTGAGCACCAGAAACATCAGCCCGAGCACCAAAAGCATCAGTCGGGACATCATCCTTCCGGTAAAGAAAGCATCATTGTATACTAGATAGTGTCGTCAAAGGTCTCAAAAGCAGGAACACAAGACACTTGTGTTCCTGCTTTTGAGGATTTTTAACCAAGACATGCAAATAAGGACAATGTATAGCCATGCTACGCCACCAACATCTTCTTTTTTTAAACACTCTTCTTCTTTTTTTACTGTCCCTGTTTTCTTTGGCATCTATCTGCAAAGCAACGGAAGCGCCTTTTAGCGCAACAAGCATTGGGAATGCCAGTAACTTAGATGTGGCAGCTCATTTTGCCAGCATGCAAGGTTCAGCCGTTATATATTATCCCCATAAGCACAGCTTACAAATTTACAATACCTCCCTAGCTACACAGGAGTTTTCCCCTTTTTCCACTTTTAAAATAGTCTCCACCCTTTTAGGCTTAGAACAAGGACGCATAGTGGATGCCCATAGTAAAATGCGCTATAATGGCAAAAAATATTGGCTTGAAGCCTGGAATAAAAACGTCACCTTGCAAGAAGCTTTTCAATATTCCTGCGTGTGGTATTATCATCAACTCATTTATCAATTAACACCAAAAACCGTAGCACATTTTCTTAAAAAACTTCATTATGGCAATGAGGACATTTCACAATGGCAAGGGCATGGTCAAGCCAGTATGGAAGATTTAAATGGATTTTGGTTAGACTCCTCCTTAAAAATAAGCCCTATAGAGCAAGTTCGTGTGCTGGTAGATATTTTTGAAGGTAAAGCTGCGCTAGATTCTGCCCATGTGGCCTTAGTGCGCCAATTAATGCGTCAAAAAGAAAGGCTTGGCCCACAAGAAAGCGTTCTCTATGGGAAAACAGGAGCCAATGGGAAAGGAAAAAGCTGGTTTGTGGGCTTCGTAGAAACGGCGCCCAACAGCACAAAAAATCTCACAAAAACGCAGCGCATCTACTTTGCCATCTTTGTCAACGATGCCCAAAGTGATGTGCGCCATGCACGAAACGTAGCTTTACAGATTTTGCAACAACACTTACAGTAGCTTGCTCCATAAAAAAAGGAAATAAGCCATGTCTGCCATCAATACCCCTTTGTCTGCTACTGACCTGTTAGCTAAAACTCCTCCTTTACGCATAGCTGTGCTTGGGGGCGGCTCTTGGGGCACAGCTTTAAGTCATGTCTTGGCAGATGCTGCCCATGACGTATGCCTTTTTGTACGTGATGATCAGGTAGCTCAAAGCATCAACGCCACCCACAGTAATCCGCATTACCTTACGCAGTACACCTTACACAATGCAGTAACAGCCAGTACCCATATGGAACAGCTTGCAGAATACGATATGTTTGTATTGGCTATTCCTGCACAAAGTTTGCGTTCCTTTTTGCAGCAATGGCAACATGTTTTGCCAAAAAACTGCATTATAGTGAATACGGCCAAAGGCTTAGAAAGCACCACAGCCAAGACCATGGGCCAAGTGGTGACTGAAACCTTGGCCCATAAAACACCGCAATACGCCATTTTATCCGGTCCCTCCTTTGCTGACGAAGTAATGCAACACCAGCCCACAGCTGTGGTACTTGGCGCATCTTCTAAAAAATTGGGGGCAGATTTACGGGGTATTTTTTCCACAGCCTATTTTCGCTGTTATTCGGGCAGTGATGTATTGGGAATTGAGCTTGGCGGTGCCCTAAAAAATATCATGGCCATTGCTGTGGGGCTCTGTGATGGCCTTGGTCTTGGGCATAATAGCCGAGCTGCCTTAATAACACGCAGTTTAACGGAAATGAGTCGCCTTGGCCAAGCGTGCGGTGCTTCCCCTTCCACCTTCATGGGCCTTTCTGGCCTTGGTGATTTAACCCTTACCGCCAATGGAAATCTTTCACGTAATAGGCAAGTGGGCTTGCGTTTGGGGCAAGGAGAGAAACTATCTTATATCGTAGATTCTTTGGGCATGGTGGCTGAAGGTGTTAAAACTACTGAAGCCGTATACACCATGCTACAAAAATATGAAGTCGCAGCCCCCATAACAGAAGCGGTTTATAAAATTTTATATACCAATATGTCCCCGCAAGATTGCGTGGCAGAGCTTATGCAACGCCATTTAAAGGATGAATAACAGTACCGAGCACTCAAGGCCAAATACCAGAGCTAGGCCCCCTTCTGGACAAAAAAGTGTATTACGTCTATACTGCAAAAAAGCATATTTTATTAAAAAAATACTGATGTAATGCATTGCTGAGTGTAACACATTTTCCCAACCATTTCTTATGCGCCACAATTGTTTTTAAAAGACAAGATACTGACGCAATTGTTTTTTTGAAGAGATACGTCTGAGATGGAACGCTTGTTTTCCTAAAAACCCTTCCCCCTCTCAGGAAAAAGAATGCAGCAGCATTCGTTAAATGACTATCATCAACGCTCCATGAGAGCCTACGCAATGAATTGCGCAGAGGTCTCAAACTGTCAGGAAATTCGTGTACAAGACCCACATAATGAGGCAAACTTTCATGCATTAAAAACTTTTACTTTCAGCGAGGTGCCCATGGATTTATTCGATGCCATTTTCTCACGTTATTCCTATCGCGGTGAATTTTTAGAAGATGTCCCCAGCGAAGCCGATGTAGAGCGTATACTTGATGCCGCCATTGCGGCCCCAGCTGGTGTAAACATTCGCACCACATCCTTTGTGGTAGTCACCGATAAAGAGCTTTTAAGCCAACTGCAAAAAACCACAAAACTGTGTGCGGCTCCTTTGTCTATTTTAGTGCTGTCTGAAGATATTCCCAATAAACTACGGCGTAATTTTGAAACAGAAAACTATTGCGTAGTGGCTCAAAATCTTTTATTGGCAGTGACAGCCCTTGGGTATGCTACAGTGCTTAATGATATTATCTTTACCTATAGTGAAATCAACAAACCTGTACGAAAACTGCTCAATATACCCAAAAACAAAAAAATCAAAGCTATTTTCAACATTGGAAAACCGGCAAATCCCGGTGCCCCCATGCCCAAGCCCGCTAGGGATACGCTTGTGCAGTACAATGCTTTTTAATGAACAGCAAAAAAAGGTGCTTTAATCAGGCCGTTGAAATACAAAATAAAAACCTTTTCAACGGCCTGCCCAATATGCCTTGGTCTTTTTACCTACCCCTGCCTTACAAAGTATGAGTAATACCCATGTCCTCTGTGCCCTATACTATTATTTCCCCTGCTTTTGCCAACAATACCGAAGGCTTTGTTTTTGCCACCAATGATGCCTATGCCCCTTATCTTGGAGTGGCATTATGTTCTTTTATCGCCCACACATCTAAAGAAAAAGTATATGATATTTGCATATTATACACAGATGTTTCAACGACACATCAAAAAGCCCTATGCGCATTGCAATGCGAAAATATATCCATTCGCTTCATTGACATGTCCCCAATATTGGCACACATCGAAGCAGCTTTACATTCCTCCAACAGCGCAAGTACACAGTCAAAAATGGAAACAAGCCTCTTTGTGACTCACGCGCATTTTTCTAAAGAAGCTTACTATCGTTTTTTCATACCCCCCATGTTTTCGGCATACGAAAAAATAGCATACATGGATTGCGATATGATTTTTTTAACAGATATGTCGGCTTTGTTTATGCAAAATATAGAAAACAAAGCCCTTGCCGCCGTATTGGAATATAAATTTAAATGTAAGGTAGAGTACGACCCTCTACTACGCCAATATGCCCATGAAGTACTCCAGCTTAACAATGTGCAACACTATTGTAACTCTGGCTTACTCATTTTTGATATTCCACAGCTTGCTGCCGCACACTTTACAGAACAGTGCTTGGAAACATTACAAAGAGTGCAAAGGCCACGCACAGTGGACCAATGCGTCATAAATGCCGTCATGCAAGATAACATTTTCTTTCTTAACCCAGCGTGGAATGTACAAACCCATGTGAATGTCAAAGAATTACAACAATATGTATCGCCCATGGACTATAAAGACTATGTAAAATCCTTACTTAAACCACATGTTATTCACTATTGCTCCCCCTTAAAACCGTGGAATACGCCGCAAGTGCCTTTGGGAAAAGTATGGTGGCAATACGCCAAAACATCCATATTTTTCGCTAAATAATAGGTCATACACTATCTTGCGAGCTTCTGTGTTATAAAAGGAACTCTATGCATCTTCTTGAGTATTTTTCGCAATATGACAGCCTGTTCACCATGGAATGGCAAGAAAAAACGTCTTTTTCTGTGCCCTATATTTGGCAATGTTGGTTACAAGGCACGCAGGCTTTACCCCCTCTTGCTAAGGCTTGTATACGCAGTGTGCAAGTGCATTGTGCAGACAAAAAAATTAAATTTTTAGATCAAACCATAGTGGGAAATTTCATAAAAATACCTGTACATATTCAAGAAAAATATCAAAAAGGGCTTATTTGCCCTGCCCATTTCACCGATTATATACGGGTAGCCCTCTTGGCGAAATACGGCGGCACATGGATTGATGCCACAGTATTGGTTACGGCAAAATTGCCACAAGATTTTTTTAGCCAAACTTTTTTTGCCTACTGTTTTCCACCATGGTGTGAACATGCGCACATGCCAAAGAAAGAACATATTTTTTCTGAACAAACCCGCCCTATAGATAGGCGTTGTTTTTCCAATTGGTTTATGCATGCGCAGCAAAATTCACGTTTCATGCATATTATTAAAGGCTTTTTAGAAACCTATTGGCTGCGTGAAAATGTTGCTTTTGATTATTTTTTCTTTCACCTTTTTTGTACCTATGCCGTGCTTAAAGATGCATACTGCGCAAAACTTTTTCAAGCCATGCCCAAGCAAAGCAATGCCTATGCGCATTTACTCCAGCAATGCCTTTTGCACCCCTTTGACGCTGCTACTTTTGAAAACATTCAAAAGCTAAGCCCCTTGCATAAACTAACTCACAAAATGGAAGAAAAAGTAGCGCAAGATTCTTTTGGATATTTTTTAGGAAACGCTGATTAAATGTCTTTTCGCCCTCTAACTGCGTCAGACTCATCTTACTAAGACTGTATGTATGTCTATATACTATACACCCTTAGCAAAATTCGTCTTCCTTGTTAGAGAACAAAAATTCTATTTAATCAGCGTTTCCTTTACAAAGGGATTTTTAAGAGAAACGAAAGGGCGGATGTTGGAACAGATTTTTTTTGAGACCTCTGCGCAATTCTTTGCGTAGGACCTCTTGCAGCGTTGATGATAGTCGATGCGACCAAAAATCAAGAAGAAACGCTGCAATGTAGCAGGCGGTTAATGCATTGTACTATGTACTATGTTTTTTCAAACAATTTCTGTTGCGCCACGACTTTCCTTTTCAAAGCTAAA
>CAYJDE010000165.1:0-5498 GCA_964368805.1 uncultured Desulfovibrionaceae bacterium | reverse complement strand
TTGTAACTTATGAGGAGTTATTATGAAAAATTTACTGTGGATTTTCGTTGCGGTATTTGGTCTTGCTTTTGCTACCCCAGCCATGGCAGAAGCCCCCAAAGTCCCTGCTGATGGGCTTAAAATGGAAAAAACCAAAAAACCTGTGGTATTTAACCATAGCACGCACACAAGTGTAAGCTGTGCTACCTGTCACCACCCTGTGGATGGTAAAGAAGACTACAGAAAATGTAGTACTGCTGGCTGTCACGACAGCATGGATCGTAAAGTCAAGGGTAGCTACTATAAAGTTATGCATGACAAAAAAGGCACCAAGTATGACACTTGCTTAAGCTGCCACGTCAAGATTGTAAAAGAAAAAGGCCTTAAAGGCGACGATGCTAAAAAGCTTGTTAGTTGCGGCAAAGGCTCCGGCTGCCACGTTAGCAAATAGTTTTTGATTTTTTGGATGACAAAGCCCCGCTGTGTTACAAATACAGCGGGGCTTTTTTTAATGTGTTAACAGTAAAAACAACCTAGCCCAATGCGAAATTTCGAAGAGTCCTATGTTGTAAGAAAAAAGCTTCGTCGTCCTTGTATCCACTATTTTTTGAACAGCCTGTAAGAAAGCAAAAAAATTTTGCTAGTAAATTCTTCCAGAAGACTGTTGTATCAAGTTACAGGGAATTTCCATCCAAAAACCTAACAACCGCCCTTTGTTGCAGGAAAAGTCTCTTTTCCTACCACGTAGTCACGAAAAGATAGGCCGAAGAGCCAGAGGGGGAAGCGGGATTGTTAGCGTAAAATCCTCTTTTTATCTGCACAAAATTCTTATCTACTTAAAAATACTAAATTTTTCATTTTCAATCTTTCTTGAAAATCTCTAGAAAAATTCGTGCTATTTTCAAAAAAAGCTAAAAAATTCAAAAGTTTTGAAAGAAAAAAATTTTTTTTAAAATTTTTTTTTGCCCATTTTTTGGGCATTTTTCTCTAGACTTTTTTTAAGGTGCTTTTTTGGCTAGGAAAATTTTTTGTACTGCAGAGTTTTTCTAAGTTAACATTATAGAATCTCTAGACATTTATTTGCCAACCCCTTTTTTTCTGCTAAACTGTACTTACTCGTTAAGGAAGAAAGTTCCCTCTGCTTCGTTGATTACAAAAAAATCAACAACCGTCAGAAGCAAGCATGCATTGGCGGGCCACCAGTCCAAGGATAATGGCACCGGCCTGAGCAACATTGAGGGAATCAAAGTGGTTTTGCATGGGAATAGCAAGCATATGCCCACACCGCTTGGCAATACCGGGGCGCAAGCCCTTACCTTCATTGCCAAGCACAAGCACTGCAGGCAGGGGCATAGGGTGCACAAAAGCATTAAGCGTTTGTCCCTCAGCTTTAATTCCTGTGCCAATTATGGAAAAACCAGCTTCCTCAGCTTCATCAAGAGCGTGCCCCAAGTTGGTTACTTGGCTTAAGGGCAAATGTTCCAAAGCACCTGCGGCAGCCTTTCTGGCACCGTCTCCCAAATAGGCGCTGTTGTGTTTTGGTAACAATAACCCCGCAAATCCAAGTGCATGCATGGTACGGGCCAATGTGCCCACATTACCGGGATCTTGCACTTGGTCTAAAGCCACCAATAAAGGACGTGGAGATGTAAGGGCTTTTTCTAAAAGTTCTGCCAAGGGAATATGGGTGCTTGCTGCGCCAAGCCGAGCCACCACTCCCTGATGTTGGGCACTGCATAGTCTATCTAGAGTCACTTGGTCCACAAGGGAAAAGCGAATGTTCTGGATACGGCAAATGTCAAGCATGAGTCCGCTTTCTTGATGACGCAATCCTTTTTTTAGAAAAAGGGTGTCCACCCGTTCAGGGTGTGATTGGAGTAATTCCAAAACGGGTTTGATTCCGGCAAGGAAAGTGGCGTGATTGTGAGAATGTTTTTTCATAGCATGTCCATAAGGTTAACGTTTTATACGGTGTTTGTTTACGCATCATAAGTGGGGTAGTTATGTCAAGCAAAGTCTTTGTATCAGAAGAAATTTCATCAAGGCAAAGTTTTAAGCAAATGTGGCAGGCTTTACATAAGGGAAGATTACTTTTATTGCTTCTTTGCATTCTCTTTTTGTTAAATGGTTGTGGAACCAAGGAAAAATCTGTGGTTACGCCTACCAAAGTTTCTTTACATGGCGTGCAGCTTACGGCCAAAGAAAAAGAAATTTTGTATAGCACCGGTCAACTGGATAAAAACATTCCGGCAGAGGGCATGACAGCCATTGCCAAACAGTATAGCCGTTTTCTCTATGGTAGTCGTCGCACCATGGAGATATTTTCCCAACGCTCAGAAGATTATTTAGGCCATGCCAGACAAGTGTTTCGTCAAAAGGGTCTGCCTGAAGAGCTAGCCTACTTAGCCTTGGTGGAAAGTGGGTATAAAGCCACGGCGAAATCTCATGCCGGTGCCGCTGGTATGTGGCAGTTTATGCCTTACACCGGAAAGCATTTTGGCTTGCAGCAAGACCGCTATGTGGATGAACGCTTAGACCCTTACGAGTCTGTGGAAGCTGCCGCAACGTATTTAAAGCAATTACATAATATGTTTGGTGACTGGTTACTTGCCATTGCCGCCTATAATGCCGGACAAGGGAAGATTAAAAGAGCCTTGGATGGTACCGGTGCCAATGACTTCTTTACCCTGGTGGCCCGTAATGATCGTCTGTCCGAAAAACAAAAGTTGCGCTTAGAAACCATGGTATATGTACCTCGTTTCTTGGCCATGACCAAAATTATGCGTAACCTCCCCGCCTTAGGTTTTGCCCCTGTAAATCACAATCAAAGTTCGTTACACGCACGCTTTAAAGTGGGCCCAAGTACCGATTTACGCGATTTAGCCCGTGCCGTTGGTGTGCCGTATCAAGATTTTCGGAAAATCAATGCCCAGCATAAAGGCCATGTGACCCACAGAAATAAAAATACCTATATCTATGTGCCTAAGCAAAAACAATCTGCGGTGCAAAGATATATTGCTTCCGGTAAGGGCAGACGCTCTGGCACCTACCTTGCCCAAAGTGGTAAAACAAACCCTCGTGCTGTGGCCAGCACCAAAGCTGACAAAAGAAAAACACGTACCGTGGCCACCAGAACTACTCGCTCATACACAGTAAAAAGCGGTGACAGCCTTTCACGTATCGCCGTAAAGTATGATACCACTACTGCAGCACTTATTAAAGTGAATAAATTAGATAAATCCGGCAACGTGCGCATTGGGCAAAAGCTTACCATTCCTGGTAAAGGCACACCCACCAGAGCTGTGGCCCAGCGTAGCAAAAGCCGCACCCATGTTGTTAAGTATGGCGATACGGTGGGGGCCATAGCCCAGCGCTATAATATGTCAACAAAGCAATTGTTAAAATTAAATAAAAAGAGCTCTGCCAATATTCGTGAAGGGGAAAAACTGCTAGTGTCATCTTTGTAAGATATAGCCCCACTTTACTGAATAAGCAATCATCATAAGGAAATATGCTTTGGCGTATTTCCTTATTTTTTATGTGGTTATTGGCTTAAATCAGCATAACCTCGCATCATCTTTTGTCATGTATTTTTTGGCGGTATTTTTTTGTATACATTCTCCTTTCATATGACAAGACCTCTGCACAATTATTTCAAATATAGCTTTGTATCTAAAATTTGAAAATCTGTTCGAAATGTAAAATACTGTGTGCAGAGGTAAAGGCACAAAAATCAATCACTTAACGGCGCAGTAAAGCTACGCCTATTCTTGATTTTTGGTCGCATTGACTGTGGTCAACGCTCCATGAGACCCTACGCAATGCATTGCGCAGAGGTCTCATGACTTGACAAATACCCACTCCTAGTTAAAAATCCTTGCTTACAAAAAAACCATTGTGCGGGAAATCACATAATGGTCTTAAATCATTATATGAGGTTTAGTATGCCCAACGTTCGCTCTACTGTAACAGATGCTTCTAACTTTTATGGCAACACCAGCCCTGAAGAATTAGCCGCTATTTATGGCACCCCTTTGTATGTGTACAATGAAAATATTTTGCGCACTCGCTGTGGTGAATTAACTAGTCTTTCCAGCTTACAAGGTTTTCATGTTAATTATTCGGCCAAAGCCAATACCAATATTGAATTACTTAAAATTATTCGTGAAGAAGGCTGTGTGGTAGACGCCATGAGCCCCGGTGAATTGTTTATGAATCAAAAAGCCGGCTTTACCAAGGATGACATTCTCTACGTGTGTAACAATGTTTCTGCTGATGAATTAAAAAATGCTGTGGAGCATGATTTGCTTATCAGTGTAGACTCCCTTTCTCAATTGGAACTTTTGGGCAGTCTGAACCCAGGCGGCAAAGTTATGGTGCGTTTTAATCCCGGTATTGGTGCCGGGCATCATAAAAAAGTTATTACCGCCGGCAAAGAAACAAAGTTTGGCGTAACTCCAGACATGGTGGATGATGTATTTGCCGTATTGAAAAAATACAACTTGACCCTTGCCGGCATTAATCAACACATTGGTTCCTTGTTTATGGAAGCCGATGGCTACCTTGAGGCGGCGGCCTTTTTGCTTTCTTTGGCAGAAACCTTGCCAGCAGGAGCCTTGAAAACACTTGAAATTATTGATTTTGGCGGCGGTTTTGGTATTCCTTACCGCAAATATGAAAATCAAACCCGTTTAGATATACAAGACCTTAGCAAGAAATTACATACTCTCATGAGCGATTGGGTTCAAAAAACCGGCTATACCGGAAAATTCTTTGTGGAACCAGGACGCTATGTAGTGGCAGAATGTTCAGTGTTGTTAGGTTCTGTCTATGTGACCAAAACCAACGGCGATAATATCTATGTGGGCACAGATTTGGGCTTCAACGTGCTGGCTCGCCCCATCATGTATGATTCGCACCATGACGTGGAAGTATACCGTAAAAATGGCAGCCCCGATGCTACCCTTGTAGAGCAATCTGTGGTGGGCAATATTTGCGAAAGCGGTGATATTTTAGCCAATAAAAGACAGTTACCTCCCATCGAAGAAGGTGATATTGTAGGCATTTTAGATGCAGGGGCTTATGGCTATGTTATGAGCTCTACCTACAATCAGCGTTTGCGTCCTGCAGAAGTGCTTATTGATAAAGAAGGAAATCATAAACTTATTCGACGTCGCGATACCCTTGAAGATTTGATGCGTGGCTACGATTTTTAATTGAAGCAGTTCGCTGCTGGCAGGCTGTTCGAAAAGAACAGCCTGCTGATAAACATACCATTATCTTTTCATAAGAAATTTGTTCCATATAGGCTTTCATATTCGAAAGTAATTGTGCAGAGCTCTCGTGATGAGCTTAAGAAACGCTGATGAATTCTTATTCCTGAGAGGGGAAGCTTTTTTTAGGAAAAAAAAGCTTCCCCTCTCAGACTCTCCCCTTCAAAAAAACCAATTGCGTCAACATCTTGCTTTTGAAAAAAAATGTGGCGCATACAATATGGTTAGAAAAAATACGTTTGAAAA
>CAYJDE010000164.1:0-5541 GCA_964368805.1 uncultured Desulfovibrionaceae bacterium | reverse complement strand
AAAATTGTGGTAATAAGAAATTGTTAAATAATATGTATTCATTAAATCAGCACCTACTCCAAGAAATATCAGTACATTTTTGAGCTAAAAATCAACTCTATACAATAAAAAACACTAACTTTAATGGTATGAGTGTTATAAAAAAATGTCTCTTGTCCGCTTGACCTTATTCTCTTAGTGACTTACTTTACTTTTATTATGAACTGGGACTGGGATAAATTACAAGAAAAACGGCAAAGGCAGTCGCGACAATCTCCCTTCGGAGGAGATAATAATGGCGACAATGGCGGCGATGACAACAATAATCGTAAGCCTCCTCGTGATTTTAAAAACATGCCAGAAAACCCCTTAAAGGGCCGTGTTAAATTACCAACAGGCAAAGGTATATGGTTTCTTTTGGGGGGCCTTCTTGTGCTGTGGATGTGTTCAGGTATCTTTATTGTAAACCCTGACGAAGAAGGCGTAGTGTTGCGTTTTGGCAAATATGTACGCACCGTGGGCCCCGGCCCGCACTACCATTTACCTACCCCCATCGAAAGCGTATATAAACCTAAGGTAACGCAGGTATTACGTGGCGAAGTGGGTTTTCGTTCTGTGGGTCAAGGTGGTACTTTCCAACAAGGGCAATTGCGTACTGTGCCTGAAGAAGCTTCTATGCTTACTGGCGATGAAAACATCGTCAACGTGCAGTTTAGCGTGCAGTATAAAATCAGCGATCCTGTGGAATATCTATTTAATGTGACCAATCAGGCCGCTGTGGTACGCAATGCCGCTGAGGCCGCCATGCGGGAAGTCATAGGTAAAAGCATGATTGACTCTGCCCTTACCGATGGCAAGATTCGCATTCAAGGCGATGCCACGGCACTTTTGCAAGAAATCCTTAATCGCTATGAAGTGGGGGTACAAATTATTGCTGTGCAATTGCAAGATGTGCATCCTCCACAAGAAGTCATTGATGCGTTTAAAGATGTTGCTTCTGCCCGTGAGGACAAAAGTCGTATTATCAACGAAGCCGAAGCCTATCGCAATGAACTCTTGCCTAAAGCTCGTGGTGAAGCAGCGGAAATCATAAACCAAGCTGAAGCAAGCAAAGAAACGCTTGTGCAAAATGCTACGGGTAGGGCGCAACGCTTCCTTGCTGTATTGGAGGAGTATAACAAAGCTCCGGATATTACAAAACAAAGGTTGTATTTTGAAGCCATAGAAAATATTTTGTACTTTGCGAAGGAAAAAATTGTTATGCCCGACGGAACTGCAGAAAAAATGTTGCCCTTTTTACCCTTGACAAGTCCGCCGGCAAGAAATGCACAAAATGCGGGAGGAGTACAGTAATGTTTAAAAATCCTCTTGCTTTAGGTGTAAGTCTTTTTGTGGCTATTTTACTCTTGGGGCAAAGTTTCTTCACTGTACATGAAACAGAAAAAGCCCTTGTATTACAATTGGGTGTTCCTAAAGATGCTGTTTATGGACCGGGGTTGCATTTTAAATTGCCCTTTATACAAAATATCATTTATTTTGATGCACGTATTTTGGATTATGATGCTCGCCCCACAGAAGCCTTTACTGTGGATAAAAAAGCCATTGTGCTGGATAACTATGCCCGTTGGCGCATAGCTAATCCTTTGCAATTTTACCAAACCATGCGTACCATTCCTGGAGCGCAGGCACGTCTTGATGACGTGGTGTACTCGCAATTACGCGCTCTTGTGGGGGGGTATACCCTTACAGAAGTGGTGTCTACACAACGTGCAAAGATTATGGAAGAAGTCACCAAACGTGTGGCAGAACGTATGAAAAACTTTGGAGTAGAAGTGGTTGATGTGCGTATTAAACGTACTGATTTACCTTCTGAAAACCAAAGAGCCATATTCCAGCGTATGCAAGCCGAACGTGAACGCCAAGCTAAGCAATATCGCTCTGAAGGGGTGGAGGAATCTACCAGAATTCGCTCTACTGCTGATAAGCAAAAAGCTGTTATTTTGGCAGAAGCCAACAAACAATCGGAAATTATTCTAGGTGAAGGTGAAGCAGAAGCTTCGAGAATTTACGCCCAATCTTTTGGGAAATCACCTGAGTTTTATAAGTATAAAGTAGGTTTGGATGTGTTAGACTTCTCTTTACGTGATAATTCTCGCATTATTCTTTCCGAAGATAATCCGGTATTAGCACCGTTGCGTGCCCAATAAATTTATATTTGCAGAGGTGGAGGAGATATGTCCTCATTTGAAGAAGCGTACGAACGCATAAAATTTGCTACTAGTACCAAAACACAAGTTGAAATAGCGGAAGTTTTAGAAATTCGTCAATCAAGCATTTCAGATGCTAAACGCCGTAACTCTGTTCCCGGCGATTGGTATATGAAGCTTTTTGAAAAATTTGGTCTTAACCCTGACTGGCTTAAACGTGGCGTTGGCCCCATGTTTTTACGCACAGAGGCTGGCTATCTTCCTCAAGAGATGCCCACTTCCGGACTTGCCGAAGCGGCGGCTCTGTACGGAGAACCAGCGGCAAAAAGTGTGGTCCTGACTGTGAGTGGCACCAGTTGCCAATTTCAAGATGGGGATATACACCCTACGTTGCCGCAATTGGGAAAAGTTTCTTTGCCTTTATCCTATGCCGATGCTGGTATTCAGGTAATTAAACAAGAATCACGTAATATGGAACCTACCATTTTGCGTGATGCCTATGTCGGCGTTAACACATCAGTTAAGGTGCCCACATCAGGCATGCTTTATGCTTTGTTTTGGCCCCATGAAGGCCTTGTGATACGACGTGTATTTTTAGACAGCGATGATGTGCATTATACATTGCGTTCAGACATGCCAGAGTATGCAGAAAGCACCTTATCTGCCAAACTCCTTCAAGAACGTATTTTTGGTCGTGTTGCTTGGGTGTTGCAAAATCTTTAATTTTTAAGGGAAAACTCTCTGGAGCCCTTAGAAAATAAAGGCGGCGACAATACTTTGGTTTATAATATATAATTTGTATTAATGGAAAGGGGGGGAATATTCCCCCCCTTTTTATTAGAGCCTACTTTTTTAAAGGGCATGTCTCTTTTTTAATGTGGTACAAAAAATCCTTTTATGTGAGCACGCTCTAGAAAAAGATAAGCACAGCCTGTAAAACATTTATAAGGCAAAAGCTTAGAAATTAAAATATAATACGAGGCGCATTATGCCAGCGGTTTTTGCAAAAGTACAATTGTTAAGCCATACGCCACAACCTTTAGCTGTAATTTTTGCTGCTTGTCGACAATGTTATTATGACGGGTTTGTGGGTGATATGTGGCAAAGTTTAACACAAGGCAATATAAGCACTGAAAAACAAAAGCAACTTGTGGAAAAAATTGTGGCTTCTGGTCATGAAAGCCCCATAGAACATGTGAGTTTTAGCTTTGCCATTGACGGCGTCTCACGGGCTTTGTCTCATCAGTTGGTGCGTCATCGCATTGCTTCTTATTCTCAGCAAAGTCAACGTTATGTGAATGGTGCACAATGTAATTATATTGTGCCCCCAAGTATTGCAAAAAATCCTGCGGCATTGGCTCGTTTTGAAGCTTTTATGGCGGAGGTGGGCGCAGCTTATGCCGATATCCATGCTCTTTTAGAAGCCGATGGCAATAAAAAAGCCAATGAAGATGCACGTTTTGTGTTGCCGCAGGCGGCAGAAACTCGTGTGGTGGTTAGCATGAATTGTCGTGCTTTGCTCAATTTTTTTAAGCACCGTTGCTGTACAAGGGCCCAATGGGAAATTCGTCATGTGGCTAAGGAAATGCTACGCCAATGTCAGGAAATTTTACCAGAAGTTTTTGCTCAGGCCGGTGCCCCTTGTGAGAAAGAAAAAATCTGTCCTGAAGGGCAATTTTGCTGCGGACGCTATCCAACGCAAAAATAATTGCAGTAGTTAAAGGATCTATGCAAAATTATAAAGCACTTTTTGGGGGATCATTTAATCCGGTACATATTGGGCATATGCGTTTAGCCATTGAGGTGCTGGAATACATGCACTTACCTCACGCTGTGCACAGCGTGGACCTCATTCCCTGCGCCACGCCGGCTTTAAAAGATCCTGCTGGTCTTTTGCCATTTGATTTGCGCTTTACCATGCTAAAGGCTGCGTGCCAATCCATGGGATTAGGGGTAATAGAACAAAACGGCTTGCAACAACACCTAGCACAAGTGCAAAGCCAAGAAAAACCTAGTCCTTGCGCTGGCATTACTGTAAGTGATATTGAGTCAAGACGAGCAGGGGCCTCCTATACGTGGCATACTTTACAAGATTATAAAATTTTATATCCAAAGCAAAAACTCCTCTTTGTGCTGGGTATGGAAAATTTGTGCACCTTAAATTCGTGGTACAAAGGGCTTGAGTTACCTCTTCTTGCCGATATTGGCGTCATGCCACGTGGCGGCGGGCAAAAGAAAAAATTTGTGGAAACCATACGTCAATTTTGGCCGCAAGCCATCTTTTCTGAGCAAGCCAATGGCCCCGTAGCGCATATTATTTACACAGTCCCCAATGATGGATTTTGTCATGCACTGAGCACAGAACACTACGCAAACCAGAAGCTTCAGCAGGGGCAAAGCCAAGGCCATATATACTATATGTCTTTACCACGCATGGAAATCAGTGCTACTGCCATTCGTCAACGTTGGCTTGGCGGTCGAAATATAGACTTGCTTATGCCACCGTCAGCGCAAGCCTTATTAGAAATGCATGCCGATGAAGCACGTAGCATTTGGAAAGGAGAAGAGCATGGCAATACCTAAAGATATTCGCATGAAACTTGCCATGGCCAAGGGCTATGTGCAAAAAAATGACATGCCTCTAGCCTTGGAGCATATCGCCATGGCATTGCGTGAAATTCGCCATCAAAATGCTGTATCAGTGCGCAGCGTAGAGCGGGATGTCAATGCTCTTTTGCAAGAGCTAAGTCCCCATCTTGGGCGATTACTAGACCCCACAGGCAGCGGACAGATGCATACTTTGCAATACCACTATGGCAAGGAAGGGCCCCTTGTTACCGTCTTGCGTGAATTTGCTTGCATTATTCGAGAACAAATTCAAGAACAGCAAGAAAGCATGCAACATCAAGAACGGTTGCATGCACTTTTACATAAAGGGCGTGACCTTTTGCAAGAAGAACACTATGAGCGAGGTTGCGCTTTCTTAGAAAGGGCCGCCAATGAATTTTACCAAGATTCTACCATTATTCTCTATATTGCCAGTCTGTTAAATCAATACGGACAATACGCCAGTGCCACAAAAGTGCTTAGCGAAAGCTTTGAACACCATGGCAAAAATAAAGAGCACTACCTCAAAGCCATCGAAGCCGCTGAAGCCATGCAAAATTTTGCTTTGGCTGAACATCTGTATAATGTTACCGTGAAACAATTTGGGCGTGACCCCCAATTGCTAGGGTGTATGGCTCATATGTACGCCAAATGGGGACAGGAAGGCTTGGCTAGGCTATATGCCCAAGAAGTGCTGGAGCTAAAAGAAAATAACGAGTAAAATGCAAGAAAGTGGAAATTTTCTGCG
>CAYJDE010000163.1:0-5654 GCA_964368805.1 uncultured Desulfovibrionaceae bacterium | reverse complement strand
CCCCTCTCAGGAAAAAGAAGTAATCAGCGTTACCTTAAGTTAAGGTAATAACCACATTTTTCAATAAGCTGTTAATGACCTCGCATTTTAAGAAGTGTATCCAACACCTTTAAATCTGCTGAAAAATCATCTATATCATTACGTAACAAAGCTTTATGTTCATTGATAAAAGCTTGCTCTAAGCGTAACAAAATATCTCCGCTTTCTTTCAAGTTTGCCAGCATATCCTCATTGGCATTCGTATCTCCTATTGCTGTTCCAGAAAAGCGGCAGAAGTTATCCAAAACAGAATGCGTAGAAGGTAAGTATTGCCGTAGAAATTTTTCACCAACTTCTTTATCTCGACTATCTTTTTGCATACAAAGCACAATGGCCTCGGCAGCAACAATCAAATTTTTTAAAGAATTTTGCATATCAGCAGGTATAAGAAGCTGTTTTGAACGTAGCTTTGCAATGGAGTCTTTGTATTTATCATAGGGCCCTTCTTTTTTTTCCTCGGGCTTGATCTCTGCAACGGCTTTGTTATCTGCTTTTTTGGGTGGAGTCTTTTTTTCTTCAAGTCTTTTAGCTGCGAGTTTAGAACGCAAAGGCCAAAACAAACTGCCCCCCAAAGCTAAGGCTCCAAAAGAAAGTATGAGTGGGAAAATACTTTCTGTTCCCATACTAAACAGCAAGCTTAAGGGTAATATAAGAACAAGAGGTACCCATTCTGTGCCCATGGAAAAGCGTTTTGCAAAAAGACGTTGTACCCATGCTTGAGCCCCGCCCCAGAAAAGTCCTTGTGGCATGGGTATGCCCAAGGCAAGCGCAATAAGCATTTGCACTAAACCAAGACCAGCAGGTATTGTCCATTCCGCTTTTGAGCTTATATCTCGTGCAATAAGGCATATAAGACCGATATATACCCCAAGTGCTGTAAAAATCCACTCTCCTATGTTTAATTCTGAAAAGAAGGGAAGAAAAGAAACCATAACACCGGCGCAAAATAAAGAACTGATATGCACTACCACACGTAAGGCAAAACTTTTGGCCTTTGAAAAGCCTTTTTTAAGAAACTCCTTGGGCGCATCCATGCCAGGCCCCTGCACCATATTCGTAATGTCTGACATAATGTCTGTTGTTACTTCGTCCACAATGGTAGGTTCTGCCATGGGCCTTGCTTCTACATATTGTGTTCTTTGCGTTTGCGGCTGATTTTTTTTCTTGGCAAGAAATTGTGCTGTATTTCTTGCAGGAGCTTGATGCGTTTGTATATGGGGCTCGGCTTGTTCCGAATTTTTAGCATCTGTACTAGCCTGAGCCATGCTTTGTAAATCTTTTTTGGGCGTACTGTCTTGAGACATGCTTTTTCCTTATTGTTATTATATCATATCTAAAAGTATATTCATACTAATAAGTCATCCCCAAAAACCTGTCAAGAAAGCTACAAAAGGGCTTTTCTTAATAAGCTTACTGGATGTACGCATTGTTTTTGTGTACCATGCTCAATTTGCACACGACAAGTACCACATTCAGAACTACAAAGGGTAACATCTGCTTCGTTTATAGTCTCAAAAAGCGTACTGCCCACTTGCATACCTATGGCATATTTTTCCTTTTTAAAGCCATAACTTCCCGAAATGCCACAACAACCAGCATGGGCATTTTGTACTGCATTACCGTATATTCTTTGCAAAAGTTCATAACCCAAAAGCCCTGAACCTTGCGCCCGTAAATGGCAAGGAGCATGATACATAATGCTCGTATTTTCTTCAGACGCTTCCTTAATACAAAGCTTTTCTTCATCTACGCATTGTAAAAGAAATTCTTGCGCATCTTGCATGGAAACGTCCCCATATTGTTCTTTTATGTCAGGGAAGTACTGTGGAATATCTCCATTAAACATAAGCGAACATGAAGGACAGCCCGTAAGCACAGGAATATTTTTCTTTTTCCATTGCATAAGCGCACGGGCATTTCGCTGAGCACTTTTTCTGGCATCTTCCCAAAAGCCATTGGCCACCATGGGTAAACCGCAACACGTAACATCTTGCGGCACAATAACTTTATATCCTGCTTTATTTAAGGCCCATACCATATCTAAACCAGTTTGCGGGTCGTATATATCCACATAGCAACCAGGAAAAAAGACAACACTTGGCGCATCTGTTGCTACATGTTGTTGTTCTTGCTTACAGAGCGCACGAAAGGTTTTTGGCGCAAAACTAGGTAAGGGTGCCTGTTTATGAACACCTAGTTCGTGTAAAAATAAACGCGTTAAAGGATTTTTCATGCCAAAATTACGTAATGCCGCCGGAATGAAACCAAGATAATGGGCAATATCTGCCCCATGCCCCAGCATCCAATCTCGTAAGGAAAAACCTTGTTTTTTAGCATAGGCTGCACGTGCCATCATGGTAAACGTGGAAATAGGTACCCCATGTGGACAGGCAATATCACAGTTTTTACAGTTGGAACAATAATGTAAAGACTTTTCTTCTGGCATGCCCATAAGTCGAAAGCGTTCATGAGCTGGGCCCACCATACGGGGCCCTAAAAATTCTGTAGTGGCCGCCGCAATGGGACATTGTGCCACACAGGTGGCGCATGTTATACAAGCATCAGGATTGATAGAACTCATATATACCTCAAATATTTTGTGCAGCATACCAGCCTGTAGCCATGGCTACACCGTTGCCGCTTTTTTCTGCTGCATAATCATAAGCACCAAGAGTACGCCCTGCAAAATACACATTCTCTGCTACGCTATTACCATCTGCATCCAGAGCTTGCAATTTTTCATTAACCATAACACCCATTTGAGTAAACGCATGACTACCAAAAGCGTTCTCCGCAGCCCAGTCTTCAGGTATTGCCGGTGTTTTTAGCGGAATACCTAAAATAGTTTCATGGGCATGGTTGGGCTTCGTTGTTATGCCACCGCCTAAAATACCTCCGGTAGCTAAAATAAAGTTTTCAGCCTCATAGCGATGCTCTACACCTTCCCCATGTGCCACAAGGGCCAAACATCGCCCCTCATGCATATGGGCACGAGTTATGGTGGCATTTTCAATGATGCGCACCCCTAGGCTACGCACAGCCTTCAATAAAAGCTGAGAAAGACGGTGCCCTCCTACCCCCGGCGGCAAAGAAAGCATTTCTACCACACCGCAATCCAAAGCATCTTGAAGCTGTTTCCATGGGGAAGATTTTTCCTGAGCTATGCGTGTACCCAAAATAGGTGGCACAAGTATAGCGTCAACATCTTTAGCAAGGGGCGTCAAAGCCTGCACAAGCCAAGAAAATCCTTCTTTACTATCCACATAACGGGCCACATCTAAAGGACTAACCGCTCTATGCGCTGCGCCAAAGTGGGAGGGCAATGAAGCCGTAGAAAATGCTACATGCTGTAAAGCTGGATATTTTTGCAATTGTTGCGCAATAAGATGTGGATGGCAATCACGTATGGCATCCACACTAGCCACCAATACACGTTTTGCTGCAAACAAAGGCGCACTATTACTGGCAGAAGGATACACATATGTAGGCTTTAACGTGCCAATAATGGTAGGGACCAAGGCATTTTGTTGCTCCTGACAAGTAAATTCTGCGCCCTGCTCTGCACAAAGTTCTTGTAACATCTGCAAAGCTTGCTGCACCGCAGAAGTACCAATAATACTATAAGGGTGACTTGCAGGAAGCTGTGCTAAGCCATCCCAAGGATTTTGCACAGCTTGCATAGTAGTTTGCCCCACAGGCACCCCATGGGCTGCCTGACCTGTTTCTAGACTTGTTTCTATCTGTTCGCCAGCTTTAGTAGCTTCTTTTTGTACATAACCAAGAATGTCAATACAACCACTTGCAATGGAAAGAGCCCCAAGCCCTGTGGCTAAAAGATGTACATTTTTACCTTGTTTTGCTGCAGTATATGCAGCCATAAGGCCGGCCATACCCATGCCCACCACAAGTACATGAGGTTTAATCTTTTTGTTCATGGGCTGCTCCGTCCATATTTAAAGTGGCGGCATAAATGGCACGCCCCAATTCAAGTTCTTTTAATTGCATACCCCAAAGTGCAGGTCTAAGCCCCTTCCAGCGTTCATTTAAAAAGGAACGAATACTTTCACTAGGGTTTTTAGTCAGCGTAATGGAATTTTCTGTCAAAGCACCAATAGTGCGTAAAGAACAGAAAATACCTTGACAGGTGCCCATACCAAGGCGTGTGCGCAAACGTATATCTGTTAAAGAATGCGTGGCCTTATCCTTAGCCACATGCAACACTTCGGCAGTACTAACCATTTCACATTCGCATAAAAGATCATTCTTTTTATGGTCAGGGGCTTCCTCCACCATGCTGGAAAAAGTATTGCCAAGGCGATCTTCCACCAAACGTACATCTTGCCCAGGAAACAGTTTTTGAGCTTTTTCCCGTACCATCTCATCCATTTCAGCCACTAATGGTTCTGTAGCCGTTCGACAGACTTCTTGCACGTGTAAATGACGACACACCAAGTCAGACATTTTTTCCGCCATAAGTCTATAGGTGGTCAGCTTTCCACCAAAAATGCTGGCAAAGCCACGAAGCCCCTCTTCGCTATGGTCCACAATATGAAAATTGCGACTGGCAGAACGGCCCGAAGCGTTGTTGGGTGTATACAAGGGGCGTGTGCCCGCAAAGGCACGCAAAATACGATAATCTTCAATATGAGGGAATAAAGGTTTACCAAGCTCCAATAAGCGTAAAACCTCGGTACTGGTAGGGCGCGTATCACTTGGGCCCGCCGCCGGACTTGATGTGGTGCCTAAAATAGTTACAGAGCCATGCGGTACAAAAATATCACCGTCGGAGCTTTTATGTAATCTATTAATAACACGAGAAGTAAAACGATAGTTAAACACAATAAGTGTGCCCCTATCCGGAGAAACCTGCACATCTAAACCCGCCATATGCGCAATTTCACCAGACCAAGAACCCGCAGCATTAACAATGAATTGGCAAGGAATAAAAAGCTTTTCGTCAGTTAACGTATTCAAGGCATGGACACCCTGCACCGCACCATTGGCTGTTTCAATACCAGTAACCTTATGATATGTTAAAAAATCGCTACCATAACGACGTGCACAGGCGGCATTATGCCAAACCAAACGAAAGCCATCAATACATGAATCCGGCACCCTGTAGACGCTTCTGATATTGGAAGCAAGGTTTGGCTCTAAACGACGAGCTTCGGCCACGTCCAAAGGTTCTGTTTGAATTCCTGCATCGGTACAAGCTTTTACCCATGGCTGGACAAAGTCTGAGGAATCTTCTGTAGTTTGTACAAAAAAACCTTCCGTTTCTTCCACACATTGCCGGCACATTTTGCGTAAAATCATATTTTCTTCGATGCATTCTCGGGCAGATTCTGCATCACCCATGGCATAACGTGCACCACTATGCAAAAGCCCATGAAAACGTGATGAAGTACCAAAGGCAAGGCCACCTTGCTCTAAAAGTAAAGCTTTAATGCCCCGCATGCTTAAATCTCTTAGTATACCAACTCCGGTAGCTCCGCCGCCGATAATGACAACTTGATAGTCTTCCATATCTATTTCCTGTATATAAATATAGTTATTTATATAGTTTTTTCTGGGGAGGGGAACTTTTTTTAGGAAAAAAAAGTTCCCCTCCCCAG
>CAYJDE010000162.1:0-5763 GCA_964368805.1 uncultured Desulfovibrionaceae bacterium | reverse complement strand
AATTTTAGCCTTTCCAATCGTCTACATATTCAATATTACCATCATTATAGGTCCAAGTAATTTTAGAGTAGGTGAAGGATACTTGCTCCATATCATGGTAAGGTTTGTTTTCAGGCAAGAAGGTAAGAGGAGTCTTTTTTTCCACACCAACTACAATGGCATTTTCCATTTTAATGGTAAAATACTTTTCTTCGGTACCATCTTCTTTAATGCGATAATGATCAATGGTGACTGAGCATTGTTCGCCAGTACAACACGCTTTATAAATTTTAGGCGTGGCCTGATCAAGATGCTTAGTCACAGTAAAAGCATGGTGAATGCGTTGGCCCGTAGGAAGTCCCGTATGAGTGTCTTTAGGAATCTCTACATTGTGCTCTGCAGCATAAACAATAACACGATCTTTCTTGTCGCCGCTTTGAGCGCAATCGCCCTTAATTTCACCTTGAGAATTTCCTTCAATCTTCATATACGCAGTTAAGGCCATGGTATTTCTCCTTTTGGTTATATGGTTAAAGAATATATATATTTGTATTATTATTTTTTTTATTTTTATTTTTTTCTTGGGTAGGGAAACTTTTTTTAGGAAAAAAAAGTTTCCCTACCCAAACCCCACCCTTCAAAAAAACCATTGTAACAACACCTCATTCTTCAAAAAAATATAAGGTGCATAAAAGGACAGTTTGAAGAAATGGCATTTTTTCAAATAGCACAGTAATGTACTCAAAAAGTGCCGAAGACAAGGAAGTAAAACAAGGCAGGCTCCGCCGTGTATACAGACATACATAAGGTGTCTGCCTTGTTTGTACTGACGCTGTATTCGGTGCTTTTTCAATAACACGATAATTTGTTCAAAAAGTGTAAAGTACGAGGAAGACGAAGTTTTTTGCGCAGGGAGCGTACTCTTATGGTACACGACTGAAGCAAAAAATAAGTCTGACGAAGTAGGTTACACTTTTTCAACAAATTATTAGCTTTTGTCTAGTTTGCCTACAAGAGACAAGGTAAAACTTGCACCCATATACTTAAAGTGCGGCCGCGCCATAATGCCCACAGAATACCAACCTGGCTCACCTTCCACATCATTAACCTGAATGCTAGCCAAACGTAAAGGACGCTTGCTTCTGGTTACAGGGTCTGGTGAATCCATTTCGGTGACATATTGGCTAATCCATTTATTAAGCTCACGGTCAAGGTCTTGTTTTTCCTTCCATGTGCCAATATTTTCCCTTTGGATAACTTTAATATAATGTGCAAGACGATTCATAATCATCATATAGGGCAACTGTGTGGAAAGCTTATAATTAAGCGATGCCTCTTTGCCTTCGGGGGTATTGGGGAATACTTTGGGCTTTTGACAAGAGCTAGCAGAGAAAAACGCTGCATTGTCTGCGCCTTTACGCATGGTCAGCGCAATAAAGCCCTCTTCGGCAAGTTCATATTCACGTCTTTCGGAAATAAGCACCTCTGTGGGGATTTTTGTTTGAATTTCGCCCATGGATTCATAATTATAAATAGGCAAATTATCCACAGTACCGCCGCCCTGAGGGCCAATAATATTGGTGCACCAACGGTATTTAGCAAAGCTTTCGGTAAAGCGTGAAGCCAAAGCAAACACGGAATTACCCCAGCAAAAGGCATCGCTGTTTTCAGCTTCTTCTTTAAAAACAAAGTTTTTGCTCGGTATAGTGTCTGGTCCGTAAGGGGTGCGTAATAAAAAGCGAGGAAGAGTAAGGCCCATATAACGGGCATCTTCCGTTTCTCTAAAGCCACGCCATTTGGTATATTGCGGCATTTCAAAAATGGAATTTAAATCTTTCAGATTGGGCAATTCTTCCCAAGAATCAATGCCAAAGAACGATTTATCTGCGGCAGCTAAGAAAGGCGCATGACTCATGGCAGCCACCTTCGAGACATATTGCATCAGCTGCACATCTTGCGTGCCGGGGCCAAACTCGTAGTTGGCAATCATGGCGCCCACGGGCTTTCCACCAAATTGTCCGTATTCTGCCGTATATATATGCTTATAGAGGCCAGAACGCACAACTTCCGGAGAATCTTCAAAATCTGCCAATAAGTCTTCTTTGGAAACATTCAAAAATTCAATGCGAATATTTTGGCGAAAATCTGTTCTATCTACCAAAAATTTTAAACCACGCCACGCACTTTCCATTTTTTGAAATTGTTCGTGATGCATAATGGCATTAACTTGTGCAGACAGCTTTGTATCTAAATCTGCCAGCATTTTATCCACTAAACTGGCAGAAACTTTCACATCATTACTGCTGCCTACCAATTGTTTCAAAAATTCTTGTAAGCCGGATTTAGTGACAGAATACCCATCATCGCCTTGTTTAAGCTTAGAAGCTTCAAGGACTTGATCAAGCAGGCTGACTTCTTCCCCTGTTGTTACTTCGGTAGTTTTTTGGCTATCTTCTTGTGACATTATTTTCCTCGTATGGTCTGGCAATTATTAGTGTATCCACAAATACTTAGGCCATGCTTTTGTTTGCCTTATTCCTTATCGTCTTTATCAAGGCCAAGCTCTTGTAAAATGGCTTCTCGTGCTCCGGCATCAGAAACAAGCTCTTGTACTTTTTTACGAAAATCCGGTACGTTAGATAATGGCCCCTTCAAGGCTTTCAGGGCTTCACGTAACTGGATAAGTTGTGCCAATTCGGGTACTTGATCTACTATGGCATCGGGTTCAAAATCGCGCATATTTTTAAAAGAAAGTTGCACGCTTAAGGCATCGTCCGGATTGTCTTCACCCGTTAATTTATTGGGCACAGCCAAGGTGATATTAAGCCCTTGACCTTTCATGACGTCATTAAAATTGTCCTTATCCACAGAGATGGGGGCTCGATCTTCCACAATGCGCTCATCTTCTCTGCCTGTAAAATCTCCTACAACCATAAGTTTGAGCGGAAGTTCTACATCTTCTTGCACATCACCGGTGGCAGGTTTGTATACAATATTGACACGTTCTTTTGGAGCTACAGATCCATCTTTAGACATAGTTCACCTCGTTGGCAATTACATGACACTCCATACCTAGGTATAGAGCAGGATAGAAAAATAAATTACAGTAAACACTCTTACGTAGGCATAGGCTTTTGTCAATAAAAAAAACTTTAAATGCACATGCCTAATACATATAAGTTTATTGTTTTATAACAGTTTTAAGGCTGCAGAAGGATTTAAAACGGCTATTCGTTGGGCAATTCCTGCCATTTTAGCTTGGGATGCTTCATGCCCTTTATAGGCTCCGTAGGTGGCTAAAAGAGCTTCTTCACAAAGGGGATTATCCCATTGGTCAAGTTGATGTTTATCCAATGTGCGTAAAATATTTTCTGCAAGGGCTACCGCCATATCAAAATGCTGTTCTTGGCTAAGTAAACGCACTTGGGTAATTTGCAAGCGCAGTTGGGCTGCGGGTTGAGCATTTTTCATGGCTACATTTAAAATGTCTAAAGCTTGGGGCAATTGCTTTTGATGACAAAGGCGCTGAGCTTCGGCCACTATTTGGACTAAGTTTTGCCCTTCGCTTTTGGCGCCAGTTGCTTGTGTTTGGCCTTGTTGTATGCTTTCTAGCCATGCTTTACAAACATCACTAGCAAAGGGGCTTTCATCGGCAAAAAAAAGGTTTTCAATGCCTGAAAATTTCTGAATAAATAGTTTTGTGTGTTGTTCCATAACAGTCAAAGCTGTGGTAAATCCTTGAGCACCACTTTGTATAAGCCCTTGCAGGGCTTGGGCAATGCAATGGTGGGCATCAAAACAAAAGGGAGAAGCCGGGGCAAGTACGGCGGCGGCATGGGCCGCTTGCTCGTACTTTTGCGCTGCCAACAAGGTTTGCAAAGCCATAAGCCGAGAATTGTCAGGGGCCGGTACCATGGTATTGCGTCCTTGACATGTGGGCATTTGTTCAATACCGCCCCATAAACTCATATAGAGGCTATGCCATGGCAAAGCCTCTTGGGGGCAACCTTGGGCAAAAGCTGCGTCGTAAAATTGGCGGGCCATTTGTACGAGGCTTTTTTGGCATTTTTTAAGCAGTTCAGGGTCTTGGGGATCAAAAGTAGGTGCAGGCTGTACTGCGGCAGATACGGTGGCAGAGGGTGCAGTAACTGAAGCTGTGGGAGGAGCAATTGCCGCTGTGGATACTTGTGCTGCAGGTGCCGTGTTGTGCACAGCCGTTGTGCCTGTTGTGCCTGGTGTTGTTGCAACCTGTTCAGGTGATAAGGCTTGTGTGTTTACGCCGTCTGCTGTTGTAGAAGTAGTTGCTGTTTCGGGTGTAGGGGAAGTTGGAACTTCTGCTTCTTTTATTTCAAGATGTTGCAGAGCTTCACGTAAATCGTACAGAGGTTGGCAATCGGGTAGTTTTTCTCCAATGACGCTGTCAAGTTCTTGTACAATGCCTTTAAGGGCTTGATGTTCTTCGCCTGTTATGGGGGCATGTTCTCTGCTTAAAAATTGTTTACTACGTTCATGCCACCAGTCTATGGCATTGACCCTTGCTCGCATACGTTTTTTTGGGGGAAGGGCCTCTTCCCACCAAAGCTGTAGGACATCGATTAAAATGCGGCCGCCTGTGTGCCAACCAGAGAGGCCTTCGCATTCAGCTAGGGCAGTGGCTAAATAGACCGTAGAAGGGATGTCTTTGGCTTGCTCTGAAAGAATTTGTTGTGCAGCTTGTAGAACCACGGGCCATTGTACATGCCCTGCATCTTGAATGGAACTGAGTTTGGCTATTTCTGCGCTCATGCTTTCATAGGCAGGCGATTCTTTTAGCGCAGCATCTGAGGCCGTGGGGGGGGCGATGGGATTTTTTCCAAGGTCAGCGGTGACAGACATGTACTTCTCGCTTACGAAGAAAACGCAGGATACATATTTTTTATCTAGGTTTTTTTATATAACTTTCTGTCATAGCTTGTGGGCAATAGTTGAGAAATGTCACCTTTTATGCAGAAAGTTTAAAAATAAAAAGCCTAGAAAGTAAGCCTATTTGATATACGCACATGTTTTGTGCAACGCAAAAGAGTGCAACAGCGTTTTCTCAGTTTTAGTAAAAGGTTAGTGTATACGTAGTGGCAAAATTGTTCCTTGTACAAGAGTCCTGCACAATTTTTTTTTCTTACAGGCCATGCTACTTCTCTTGCATTTTAAAGTCCACACGAATTTTAAAAAGTTTAGTAGCAGGTAAATTTAAAATGGGAATCCCCGTTTTTTCGGTAATTTCAGCTAGTGTACTTTCTACTTTTTCCCAGTTTTCGCCAATAAAGGTAAACCAGACATTGTAAATATGTTTACGTAAATAGTTATGTGTAACACCTGTGTAGGCGTTGACACATTGCACAAAGCTTTCCATTTTATCTTCTGGTACCTTGGCGGCGCACAAGGTAGAGCGAAAACCTAATTTTTTGGAGTCAAAGTTGGCTCCCAAACGACGGATGATTTTTTTTTCTTTCATGGCCCGTACATGGGCTAGGGCTTCTGCTTCAGTTATGCCCAATTTTTGCCCCAAGGTTTCGTAGGGGCGTGGCGTGAGAGGAAAATCCGTTTGGATGATGTCGAGCAATTGTTTTTCAATGTTTTCCATGATGCTGTCCTTAATGATGATGGTGGCAGTAGATGCACTCTTTGTAGCCGTGTGTAAGAATAAAAACAAGACATAGAGGAGGCGCTGGCTTATTATTTTTTTGAGGGGGGAAGGGGAACTTTTGCCAAAGCCCAAAAAGTTCCCCTTCCCCCCTCAAACTCCCC
>CAYJDE010000161.1:0-5792 GCA_964368805.1 uncultured Desulfovibrionaceae bacterium | reverse complement strand
AAAGGTGCTCTAGTGTACTGTGATTTTCACTCGAGAGCATAGTAACCGTCCTTTGCTGCAGGAAAAGTCTCTTTTCCTGCCACGTAGTCACGAAAGAAAAGTACGAAGCGCAAGAGGGGGAGGCGGGATTGTTAAGGGCGGCCAGGGGGACGCAGTCACCCTTGAGCCCTTGACACAATGTTCACTACTTAATGCAATGCAAAAGACATAAAAAAAGCTTTGAGTTTCCCCAAAGCCTTTTTCCTACTGTAAGTTGCACAGTTGTGTTGTATTAGCCGTTGGCGGCTTTAAGCATTTCTTCCACCATACATAAGGTGGGTGTAGCTTCGGCATCAAGGCCGCAAAGCTGGCGTACGGCAAGCATAAGCAGGTTAAATTCTAAAGTCATTTCTGTGGTGCCATTGTAAATGACACAATAGTCGCCTTGTACAGAAAGTCTGTAGGCATGGCGCAAGCGTTCGGGGCCATGCCCACGTACGATGTAATATACTTGCTCTTGATTATCAGTTACATAGAGCTTTTGGCGAGTTAATGTGGCACTTTCTTCGTCAAACCAAGAAGATTCAGCAAAAAGTCGACCGGTAAAAGTGATGTCCGGACCATTGTCATGCTTAAGGCAAACCTGTTCCATAGACTGTTGAGCGGTACCTTCTTCACGCATAATAATTCTCCCTCTTACGTTGTATGAAAAATTTTTTTACCAAACTATGTGCTGTTGGCAAAAATCGTATTCACAAGTTAGAAATTCTCTAAATAATTTTTCGTATTTTATGGCAAGACCTTAAAAAAAGTCTAGACATTTCACCGTTCTTGTTGAATTTTTATACCACTTTAGCCGCTTTGCTGTCAAGAAAAGCTTCAAAAAAGCTTTACGCCGTTTTAGAAAGGGTTTGCCATATGATAATAAGAATATGCAAGCACCTTTGTGTTTAGATACCCTACGCAATGAATTGCGCAGAGATCTCATATAAGGAAATACTGATTTAGTACATTGTACTGTATGCCATATTTTTAAAATAATTTCTTATGTGTCACAATTTTTATTCTTAAGGGCAAGGTGCTGGCGCAATTGATTTTTTTGAAGGGGAGAATCTGAGAGGGAGAGCTTGTTTTTCCTAAAAAAAGTTTCCCTCTCAGGGAAAAAAATTGATCAGCGTTTTTTTTAAGGAATTTTGGACACTGCAAAGGAGCTTTACAGAAAATTTTCTTTATACTATGGAATGAGGAAACGCTTACGCCATGTCTATGCCATTGATACTACGCTTATGCTTGAATCAATGCTTACACTCAAAGAGGGAGGCCCATATTATGTCAGACAATATAGCAACCATACGCCAAACATTGCGCCAAGTACCTTCACAAGTGAAGCAAGGAAACAGTTCTGCTGCGGTACAAGCCATTCAAAATGGTTTAAAGGTTATGCGTGGCGGTACTTTGCTTAGACCAGAACGTAAAGAGCTGACAGAATTGCTAGAAAACGCCGTCATGAGTTTAAGTATGGACCCCGGCGTTAAAGCTCTCTTTCCTGAGCCCCTTACTTATACGCCGGGCAATGAAGCGCAATTGTCAGACAATATTAATCAATTGCAAGCAAGTCTTGCCACACAAGCCCATAACGAAGCAGAAGAAGCCAGACGTTTAGCCCAAGAAAAAAAGATGCAGCGTCTTGAAAAGGGGAGAGCAGAGCTGAGCAGCAATGTGGACAAAGGGCGAGCTACTTTATTGTCTCTAGGAAGAGATTATCCGCAAGATGCACAGTTGCTAGGAGATATTGGGGAAGCTTTTTTAAAAGCAAAATTGTATGATGAAGCAGTAACCTTTTTGACGGAAGCTCTTGATTTGCGTGATGATATTTTACCTTTGTATAATTCTATTGGTATAGCCCTGCGTGAGTTAAAACGCTTTCCTTTAGCAGAAACCTATTATTTACGTGCTTCAAAATATTTACGCAACGATCCTAACTTATATTTTAATATTTCACGCTTGTATCTAGAATGGAATAAATTGGATAAAGCCCGTCAAGCTGTGTCGGTGGCCTTAAAATTGGACCCTGATTTTGTACATGCTCAAAGAATGCTTGCGCATGTGGATAAGAAAATAGCTGAGGC
Source organism: uncultured Desulfovibrionaceae bacterium (assembly GCA_964368805.1). GTDB lineage: Bacteria > Desulfobacterota > Desulfovibrionia > Desulfovibrionales > Desulfovibrionaceae > CAYJAD01. Next base: position 3,684 of record CAYJDE010000161.1, on the reverse strand, counting down.
TGCAGGGTAGCAGATTAAAAAAAAGGGCAATCTATTGCACGAGATGTGGTTTTTGGTTACGGCGTATTTATGTGTAGGTGCTTTTAGTTTATCGTTGTTTGGCAAGATATAAGGCATAACAGCGTGCCACGGGATGCTCTGCAGGCATGTTTTTCAAGTAATTGCCGTGTAAGGGGGTGGGGGTAAAAAGCGGTTGTGCCACGGCCTTTTGGGGTGTTTGGCAAAGCTCATCTAATGGTTTTTTATCTAAGGCCAATTGTACCCGTACAGCGCTAAAATATTCACGACCCATAAAGGCGTTGGCGCGTTCTAAAATATCCCATTGCATAAAGGAAATTTCTTGCATAACCATGGCGTCTTCGCCGCCTACCACAAGCACCGTATTTTTACTGCCAAGAGGCCAGGCCAAGGCGGCAATTTCATCTCCCATAACCATGGGCCAATGCTGCCAAAGGCGCACAAGCTGTATTTTTTCTCCTTGCCCTAAACGATTCATAAAACGTTCAAGGGTGGTGCGAAGGGTGACGGGGCGTCTCCAAGTTTTTTTCTTCATGGCCGCAGGGTAGGCTATTTCTTTTATTTTTTCAACAGGCTGATAAGGGGTGACTTTTTTATGCTCTATCTGGAATTTCTATTTTTATTTTGCATGCTCTACCTAGGCAGTCGTTTTAGCGGCGTAGGTCTTGGTGTGATTGCGGCCTTGGGGCTTATGGTGGAAGTATTCATTTTCCGCATGCCTTTGGCAGAACCTCCCGTGGCCGTTATGCTGATTATTTTAGCTGTGGTAACGTGCGCTTCGGTGCTGGAAGCCGCAGGTGGGCTTAAGTATATGCTACAATTGGCCGAGCGAGTTTTGCGAAGTAATCCTAAATATATTACTATTCTTGGCCCTTTTGCCACCTATTTTGTTACCATGTTGTTAGGCACAGGCCATGCGGTGTATTCCATTATGCCTATTATTGGTGATGTGGCTTTGAAAAATAATATCCGTCCAGAACGTCCCATGGCGGCGGCCTCAGTGGCTTCGCAAATAGGTATTTGTGCCAGCCCCATTGCGGCGGTGACGGTGTACTATTTAAGCCAATTGGCAGAAATTAACCCCAGTATCAACTTATTAACCATTATCTCAGTAACCATACCATCCACCTTTTGCGCTGTCTTGGTGATATCTTTATACAGCTTAAAACGTGGTAAAGAGCTTGTGGACGATCCTGAATATCAACGTCGTTTACAAGACCCTAAATGGCAAAAACTTTTACAAAGTAAGGCTGCTTCCACAGAGAATGTAGTAGAAGTGTTGCCGGCTTCGGCGAGAACGTCGGTATTACTTTTTTTATGCGCCCTTATTTGTATTGTTTTTGTGGCCATGGTGCCTGAGGTGCGTACCATTGGCCAACAAGTTATTCCCATGGATAAAATTATTCAAATGATGATGCTGGGCTTTGCCGGTATTATTCTTATAGTGACACGCACCAGCACCAGCAAAGTACCTGAAGGCGTGGTGTTTAAGTCGGGTATGGTAGCCACCATCGCTATTTTTGGTATTGCTTGGATGAGTGATACCTTTTTTCAGTACGCCATGCCCAGTTTTAAAGCGTCCATCACCGGTATAGTAAGCGATTTTCCTTGGACTTTTGCTCTGGCACTGGCTGTGGTATCCATTGTGGTAAATTCGCAGGCCGCCACAGCACGCATTATGTTGCCTGTGGGCTTAGCTCTTGGTTTGCATCCTTCGGTGCTTATTGGTCTTATTCCAGCAACTTATGCGTACTTCTTTCTACCCGTTTATCCTTCCGATGTGGCCACCATGAACTTTGACGTCAGCGGCACTACCAAAGTAGGGAAATGGTATTTTAATCATAGCTTTATGGTTCCCGGACTTATTGGCATAAGCACAGCGTGCACTGTGGGCTATCTTTTGGCAAGTTTACTGATTCAGTAGCAGTTGCCGCAAAGCGGGCATGTAAAAAGCTACTAACATACTAACTTTAAGGCAATACTGATTCATTCTTTTTCCTGAGAAGGGAAACTTTTTTAAGGTGAAAAGCTCCCCGTTCGGGCTATCTTCTTCAAAAAAACAACTGTGCCAGCATCGTATCTTTAAGGAGAAAAATTCTGGCGCATAAAAACGTTTGAAAAAGTATGCTACGCAAAACAATGTAGGCAGCATTGATTTAACTTTTTTCATTATAACCTATGCTATGCATATAAAACAGGAGAATACAATGGCAGGAACCCGTGTAGAACATGATTTTTTAGGCGAACTGGTTATTCCCAATGATGTGTATTATGGCGTACAAACCTATCGAGCCGTAGAAAATTTCTATATTTCCCATAATAAAATTAAGGATATTCCCGAATTTATTCGTGCTTTTGCCTACGTGAAAAAAGCTGCCGCCATGGCTAATAAAGAATTTGGTTTGCTTTCTGAAGATATTTTCAAAGGCATTTGCGGTGCGTGCGATGAAATTATTGATGGTAAATTGCACGACCAATTCCCCACCGATTGCTTTCAAGGCGGTGCCGGTACTTCCTGCAACATGAACGCCAATGAAGTTATTGCTAATAGGGCTTTGGAGCTTATGGGGTATAAAAAAGGCGAATATCAATATTGCCACCCCAATAATCATGTAAACTGCTCCCAATCCACCAACGATGCCTATCCCACGGCTTTGCATCTGGCTTTACATGCCATGATAGGCCGCCTTGTCAACGCCATTCGCTATCTGCATGACGGCTTTATGCTTAAAGGCGAAGAATTTAGCGACGTAGTAAAAATGGGCAGAACCCAATTGCAAGACGCCGTACCCATGACCCTTGGCATGGAATTTACCGCCTATGCCACCACTCTAGAAGTGGAAGTGGGCCGTCTTGAATACGCCGCTTCTTGCCTTTTGGAAGTAAATATGGGGGCTACCGCCATCGGTACTGGCATTTGCTCCCCCCAAGGCTATGCTCCCTTGTGCATTGCTAAGCTAAAAGAGGTAAGTGGCCTTGATGTAAAGCTGTCACCAAATCTTATCGAAGCCACCTGGGATACCGGCGTTTATGTGCAAGTGTCTGCCGCCATTAAGAGCGCAGCTGTAAAAATTTCAAAAATTTGTAACGATTTACGTCTGCTTTCCTCCGGCCCCCGTTGCGGCCTTAATGAAATTAATCTACCCCAGCTTCAACCCGGTTCTTCCATTATGCCGGGTAAGGTAAACCCCGTTATCCCTGAAGTGGTAAACCAAGTATGCTTTGATGTCATGGGTAAAGACCTCACAGTAACCCTAGCCTCAGAAGCCGGGCAATTGGAACTCAATGTTATGGAACCCGTCATCGCCCATTGCCTCTTCTCTGGCCTAAATAGATTACGCCGTGCCGTGCGTACCCTCCAAGATAAATGCGTTGATGGCATCACCGCCAATAGAGACGTATGCCGCGCCCTTGTGGAAAATAGCATTGGCATTGTCACGGCCCTAAACCCACATATCGGCTATGAAGCCTCCGCTTCCGTAGCCCGTGAAGCCCTAGAAAAGAAAGCATCCGTGTATGACTTGGTGCTGGAGCGTAAATTACTCAGCAAAGAAGAACTCGATAAAATTTTATCCCCAGAATCCATGTTGCATCCACGTGATATATAAATAATTAACGATGTTTTTTTTGTGGGGGGAAACTTTTTTTGGGAAAAAAAAGTTTCCC
>CAYJDE010000160.1:0-5975 GCA_964368805.1 uncultured Desulfovibrionaceae bacterium | reverse complement strand
CAACATATCCTTCTGACTCTTCAAGATTCAGAACATTATCTTCGGTAACCTTGTCCAAAGTGATGGTGGCAGAAATTTCTGTATCCACTTTATACTCTACAGAGGTATCAACTGTAGTGGAATTTCCGGCTGCATCAGACGCCGTAACAGAAGCAGAAACATTAGAATTTTGAGCTAATTCATTACCGGGCACGTCAATGGAGTATGTATTATCTTCTTGCACAGTACCGGTATATTTTTCATTACCCACGGTAATGGTGACCGTATCGCCGGGCTTAACATCGCCGCCCACAGTACCGGTAAGAGTAACATCACCCTCTGATTCTTTTAAATTGATGACATCATCATCGGTGATGCTGTCCATGGTGATGGTGGCAGAAATTTCTGTATCCACACCATAGCCCATACCGGTGTTGGCTGTTGTGGTATTTCCAGCTTCGTCGGATGTGGTAACAGAGGCAGAAATGCTAGAATTTTGGGCTAACACACTACCGGGAACGGAAATAGAAAAATCACCATTGTCATCTACTTTTCCGGAAAATTTTTGCCCACCAATGGTAAGTGTTACCACATCACCAGGCTTTACATCTCCGCCCACACTACCGGTAACATCCACAAAGCCATTGGACTCTGCAATATTAATAATGTTATCTGGTGTAACAAAATCAAGCTCAATGGAGGCGGTAGGCGGCGTAGTATCCACAAGCACCGTGGTAGTATCTGTACCTGTAAGGCCATCAGGGGTTGTTACCGTGGCCTCAAGATTCATCTCACCATCTTCTGAAGGCTCTACCCATACTTCCACACCATTTTCTAGCATATCTTCGGTGACAGGGCCCTTGAAAATAATGTTCCCATCTTGTTCAATGACAATTTCATCACCTTCTTCAACACCTTCTTGTAGGGTCACTTCCACTTGCACTTGTTCGCCAGTAGGGCCACCAAGGTCATTTTTAGAGATAACGCCATCGTCATTATCTTTAACGGTGATACTTATTTTAGGTGGCACCACATCCATGACGTGAGAGTTATCAGCAGCATCTTCTTCATTGTCAGCTTGCAAGACAGCCTCAGAATTTTGCACAGCTTGCGAAGCAGATGTGGCAATAACATTATGCGCTTCACTAAGTTCGGAAATACTGGCGGTATTAGCTTGATCAAGACGACCTAAACTATCAATACCGCCTTGTAAAGCCACGTCTACGGCATCAACACCATTGCTACCTTGCAATAATTGAGTACTCTCTACACCAGCAGCCGGCATAAGTTCTTCGCCAAGGGCGGAAAAAAAGTCTTTACCGGAAATTTCTACGCCTTCAACCATAAAGCTTGGCATAGCATCCAAACTATAGGCCGCATAAAAATCTACCAAGGTAACTTGCGCCCCGTCTTCAAAACTCCATACCAAGTTATCCCCTTCACGAGAAAGGGTAGCATCGCTGGCGTTAAAATCTAAAACAAGGTTATCATTTGCCTGTGGTGTAACATTTTGTGTCATACCAGCCAAAGGTTTGACAAGTGTAATTTGAGCCATAAAAGATTCCTCTTTTTACATAAGGCAGCGCACAACAAGAGGGCTTACCTTATGGTAAGATAATGAACAACGTACAAAAAACGTAGAAAAAAAAGGGAAATTGGCGTTACAGAATGGAAGCGTAACGACGAGGATACATCCTCGGGCATGGAGCCCATAAATCTAAACAGAGACTTATTCTTCAAAAGGAGTTCTTGAAAAAAGAACTCACACGCACAAATGGCGTAGAGAGTAAGTAAGCTGTCATGTCCTCTCTGTCAACCTTTTCCCCCATAAACACAAATTTTACCTATGGCACAAAAAAATCGCACCCAAAAAAGATATACTCTTTTGGGTGAGCGTTAGCACATTTTTTAGGCTATGGCAATATTATTATAAAAAAACAATAGTTTTTTAAAGTTTTTCTAGAGTTTTTCTTAACTTTTATCCATTTCCCCGACTCACATAGGGGCTTGGCACTCCCCTACCCACATCTTTTTTGAAATCCTCAACGGGGTCGATGGGAGGGTTTTTTGTGGGTTTATTTCCCGGCGCATAAACATGGGAACCTATGGCCACACGCGGTAATAAAAAAGCATTGGTGAGTAATCGCCCATCGTACAAACATTGCGGCACCTTGTCATGATGGGCTTCCCCTACACCGGGATAAGTAAGCACACCTCCTAAAAACTTTAAATCACGCAAAGCCAACATGCCCTCTTCATTAGGTTTGCCGCCAAAAGGGTATGATATAATGGGGGCAATTCTTTCCAGCATGCCCATTTTTTGAAAATCTTCCATCTGCGCTTCAAGTAAAGCCCGCACTTGATCGCCTTTTAAGGAACCAAGCGGCGAGTACCATTTAGTTTGATAGCCAAACTCCACAAAAGGCATCACTTGCAACACGTCGGCAATATCTTTAAAAGGCATCACCGAACCAAAATACGAGCTAGTCTTTTTTCCCTTGGGTATACTCAAAAAAAAGCTGGCCCTTGGCACGGCAATATTGTGCAAAGAAGCCGCAAAAATTTCCACAAAAGATTGTGCATTGTGCAAAGGCCCTTTATCCCCCCCCTTGGGGGCAGTAGTAGTGGAAAAAATCATGCTAGCATGGGCTGCATCGCTAGTAATACCCAAGGGTTTAAATCCTTTTGGCACCACAGCGTCTACCCTATTTAAAAGAATATCACTGATATTTACCGGGCGAAACCCCTGCGACCATACATAGGAAAAAAGATTGGCCAATTGCGAACTGGAAATATCTTCAGGAAAACGAGGGGTGTCATGCACACGATAAAAAGCCAAAATAGGAATGGCAGGAATATGATCCACATAGCGATCATATTGTTTTTCTTGGGGCCATTGACCATACTGCGAATTTTGCGGCACCTGTGGAATGAGCCCTGTGCCCAAAACCTGATGCGGAAAAAAAGTACTGACCGATGCCAAAGACATGGCCGCCAGCGCACGTAAAAAGGCACGCCTTTGCATAGGCTAGTCCTTGTTTATGCTTGAATGGGGCGACACTTCCCCTTGAAGGTTTGAGGCAGCTTCCGCTTGCATTGTGCTCTTGCTACCCTCATTGCCCTTATCCCCCGTATTAAGCGGTGATGCACTCTTATAAGCCAATTGCAAAAGCCAAGGCACTAAAGGCGCACATAATATGACAATGGCAAAAAGTGGCCAACGTAAACCCGTATTAGCACGTATATACCAAGCACAACCGAGCAAAAACACCACAAACACAACCAATAAAGCCTGATACCAACGATTTTGTTCAACGCTGGCTTTAACATCACGCCAAAAACTTATTTTTTTACCGCAATGATTACACACTGTATGGGCAGCAGACATTTTTTGTCCGCAATGAGAGCAAAGAAGTTCTGACATAACTTATCCTTCTTGAAATGTAATTTCTAAAAGAAACGCTGGCTTGATAGATTTTTCGTTCTCTACCAAGAAAGACAAATTTTACTACGGCTGCAAAGTATAAAGATATGCATGCAGCCTTAGTAAGATGCGTCTAACGCAGTTAGAGGACGAAAAAAACTTGATCAGCGTTTCTCAAAGTATATTTGATCAAACCATTATTACTATAATAAAAACTCTGCGCAATGCATTGCGTAGGTTTTCATAAAGCAGTAACAGACTGAAACAAAACAAATTTAACAAAACAAACTGTACTTTTCCAACAATCTGTCAACAGAGTCTACTCTTTAGGCAAACTAAACACAATGGAAGTTCCTTGGCCTGTGTGACTTTCTAAGGAAATTTCTCCACCATGGGCAGCAATAATTTGATGACACACAAACAATCCGATGCCATGACGCCAATATTCTTTACTTAGGGATACATAGCCTTTAAACACTTCTTGGCGCATGGTTTCATCCATCCCTTCGCCTGTATCCTGCACGCAAATGGTTTGGCAATGCTTTTTGTCTTCGAGAGTTATAGTGATGTGCCCATTTTTAGTATACTTTAACGCATTGGAAAGCAAATTAATTAAAACTTGTAAAATTCTGGCAGGGTCAGCCATAATGGGTTCAAGGGACGGTATATGTAAATGCACTGTATTATTTTTCTGTTTCATATCTAGAGAATATATTTCAACTGCCTCTTGCAATACATCCTCAAGATATATAATTTCTTTACGTAATTGAAAGAGTCCTTGTTCAACAGAAACTGTGTCCATAAGATCTTTAAGGATTTTATCGATACGGCGAACAATATTCTCTACTGTTTGTAGATTTTTATCAATAATTTCTTTTTGTTGTATTTCTTCATCCAGCAGTTCTTTAGTATCTCTATTATTTACAGATATAGCTGCAAGAGGGTTTCTTATCTCATGAGCAACAGTGGTTAAAAATGTTGACTTTGCTTTATCATACAGTTGTAGTTGTCTATTTTTTTCAATAAGAATTTCTTTTTGTTCTTCATATTTCCTTAAATATAAATAAGCATAAAACCCACAAACTATCGAAGATACTGTCAGTGCCACGACGACATCAAGCATATTAATAAATTCAGATTCAAATTTATGTACGGTTTCAGGGTACATATATGCTATAAAACATAAAGATATGTATATAAAAAGCTCTAAAAACGCAACAAAAAGCGCAATATTTCTATCTAACATTAAAACCGTAAAAACAATGGCAAAAATAAAAAATGCAGACATCCCCCCCCGATAACCGCCACTCATGAAAAATAGATAAGGAAAACCCAAAAGAAAAATAAAAATAATAACAAACAAATAACAATGCTGGTATTTACCTGTTTTTTGCGAATAAGTAATTAACCCAATAGCAAGGGCTAATAATAAAAAATCAACTAATGCATTTTTCCATGAAACATAGAAAAAATCATATATTCCTATAGTAATCGTTATAAATATCCCGCATAAAGCAAAAACATTAAAGAGAGTAATGCGTATATCTTCATGGGAAAAAAAATTTTTCACAACATCATTCATAGTGTATTTTAAGTTAAGCATAAAGGCTCCGCATATTAGTAGGCTAGTAACTTAGGGAAGAACTGACTAGAGCGTGTTGAAATTGTGGTGCATACAATACGGCTTGAAAAAATATGTTGGAAAAATAATTTATTTAATCAGCGTTTCCTTAACCTGTTAGTACATTGCTATTCTGTAACCAAACTGTATCCTGTACCATAGATAGCACGAATATCATAAGAAATTGAAGACTCACAGTTGATTTTTTGCCGAATACGAGAAATATGAGCCTTTAGTGAGGATTTATAACCGGGAAACGCATCATTCCACACTAAATCACACAATACTTGATTTGAAACTATCTTATTTTTATTTTGCATTAAATAAGAAAGTAAAGCAAATTCAATTTTTGTAAGATTTATAACTTTTCCAGCCAAGGTAACAGTAGAAGTATGTAAATGTATACGCAACTGTCCCACCGCAATAACAGTAGGGTGTTTTTGGGCATTGCTATGCGCACGCTCTAACAGTCTTTCAATAACAGCAAAAAAAACATCAGGTTCATAGGGTTTAGTAAGATAGTAATCGGCACCACATTTAAGACCACTGATTTTACTTTCAGCTTCGCCTTTTGCAGACAAAAAAATTATTGGCTTATCAGAATATTCCCGAAAAAATTTACAAACCTCATATCCACTACCGTCAGGAAGCATAATATCCAAAGCAATTAAGTCTGGCGTGCTTTGTTTAAGCATATCTATAGCGTCCACAACCGTACCGGCTGTGAGAACAGTATAATTACGACGTTGTAAAAGCCGTGCATTGGCTTTTAGTATATCCACATCATCTTCTACCAATAAGATTACATCTGACACGCTTTTCTCCTTTTCAGCCCGTTGAAAAAGTCAGTTTAAAAAAATTTCTAATGCAATATCTTTTTCGGTGCTTTCCTACAAGCTGTTCAAAAAATAGTGGATACAAGGAAAAATAAAAAGGCAAGGCGCGCCGTGT
>CAYJDE010000159.1:0-6007 GCA_964368805.1 uncultured Desulfovibrionaceae bacterium | reverse complement strand
AAGCATTTGACTGCACATGGCCTTGGTGGAGGCCACGGAAATTTCTGGCCCAGCTTGGGTATATATGGTAGCGGAAGCTTCACGGGCAATACTTGCGCCCACTACATTGCACATACCAAGGGTCATGATATTTTTGGCTTTGGCCGCACGTAAGGCTGCCAAAGTATCGGCCGTTTCACCGCTTTGGCTGATAACAAGTACCATATCTTCAGGGTCCAGTAAAATATCATTATAACGAAACTCTGAAGCAATTTCAATATTTACAGGCATATGCGCCCAAGAAGCAAACAATTGTCTGGCCCATAAGCCCGAATGGTAGGAAGTGCCACAAGCAATAATATGCAAGCGTTTGGGAATGGGGAGATTTTCCAATTCAGGCAACACTACTTTACCGTCCACAAAGCGTCCCGTCATGCCGTCACGCAATACACCAGGCTGCTCAAAAATTTCTTTGAGCATAAAATGCTTATAGCCGCCTTTTTGTGCCGACTGCATATCCCATTTAATAGAATCTACCTGCTTATCTAAGAGAGCCAGCGTTTCAAGACTACGCACTTCCCAGGATTTGGCGGTAATTTTCACTACTTCGCCATCTTCCAAGAAAACCACATCTCGGGTATAGCCAAGAAAGGCCGGAACATCGGAAGCCACAAAGTTTTCGCCGGTGCCTATGCCTAAAATGAGTGGTGCAGACAAGCGTGCAGCATATAAGGTATTAGGCTCTTCTTCGGAGGCAAGACATACGGCGTAGGCACCTCGTGCTTTGCGTAAGGCCGCTGCAAAGGCATCCAGTAAGGTTTCCTGATGCTTGCGTTCTTCTGCAATAAGATTTACCAACACTTCCGTATCGGTTTCGGAGCTAAAACTATAACCTTTGGCTGTGAGATCATCTTTAATTTCTTGATAGTTTTCAATGATTCCATTGTGCACCAAGGCAATACTTTGGGCATTATCTTTGTGCGGATGCGCATTGCGTTCTGCAGGCACGCCATGGGTAGCCCAACGAGTATGCCCCATGGCTACCGTGCTGGTATTAACAGATACTTTACTGAGCATTTCTTCCAAGGCCACCAATTTACCTTGAGCTTTTACTGTTTCCAACTTTCCCGCTTGTAAATAAGCCACACCGGAAGAGTCATAGCCACGATATTCCAACAAACGCAAACCGTCCACCACCAAGGGAACCGCCGGGCGATGCCCTGTATATCCTATAATTCCGCACATATTTTTTCCTTTTCTTTAAGGGTTTTTTAACGCAATGGGGGAAACTTTAAAAAAAGCTTCCCCCAGAAATTCTTTATTACTTATCGACGCAGTACGTCCTGTTCAGCAGTATATACTATTGATTGGCAACGGCTTGCAAATACGCCCCGTTGACAATTTCAATCTTGGCTTTAGACCGCAAGGTTTCCATAAACAATTGGAACATGGCTTGCACCTTTTGATTATAAAAGGCATTGACAAACACTTCAGCCATGGGGCCTCTATCTTCTGTAGAGCCTTTGTGAATGGTGTTTACCTGGGCAAGCAATGCCCCCGGTTTACCATCAATGGTTACAGCAAAAGCAACGGGAAGCCACTCTTGGGCTTTGGCACTAAACAAAGCCTTACGCAATTCTTCTTGCGCACCAAAGATACCCATGGAACCGCCACGCTTTACCTTGGCTTCTTTTTGAATACTGCTTGCTTCAGGAGCAGTAGTTGCAAAGGCTTTACGAGCTTCAGCAGCTGTGGCAAGGGCCTTTTCTAAGGCATCTCTTTCTTTTAACACTTGAATAATTTCGCCTTGTACTTCTTCAAAGGGGCGAACGGTGGCTTCATTTTTATCCATCATGCGAGCCACAATAAATCCTTTATCCAAAGTTTGCATGGCAGTATCCAAGGGCACGCCTTTGCTTAACGCTAAAACTTGGGCTGCTTGTTCTGGTGTTACTTGTAAAGCTGCTTCCAATTCGCTGGCAGACTTAAGCCCAGTAGTCTTTACTTCTAAACCTTGCGCTTTGGCAATGTCAGCAAGGCCTTTGCCCAGCACATTGGCTTCAATAAGCACATCTAACGATTCACGAATGCGCAGTAAAGCCGCTTCTTCAGCTAAAGTTTTACGAATTTCTGCTTCTACTTCCGCTTGTGCTTGCACGCTTTCAGCTTTGCTACCTTCTCTTTTGATAAGATGCACCCCAAATGAAGAACGCACAACATCGGAAAGTTCGCCATCTTTCAAGGCGTACAAAGCTGTTTCAAATTCCGGTACTAAAATTCCTTTCTCTACCCAGCCAAGTTCTCCGCCTTTTTCAGCAGAGCCTGGGTCTTGCGAATGTTTTTTAGCAAGTTCGGCAAAATCGGCACCATCTTTTAATTCTTGCGCAATACCTTGTAAGGTTTCGGTAGTTTTTTGCACGGTAGCTTCATCGGCGTTGGCGTCTAAAGTTAAAAGAATGTGACTCACTTTTACTTGCGGGGGAGTGGTATATTTACCAGCTTTATTTTTATCATAATAGTCTTTTACGGCTTCTGGCGTAACACTTTCAGGTTTAGCCAAGGCCGCAGGAGTAACAGCAACAAATTCTACATTGCCTTTAATTGGTAAGGTAAAGGCCGCACGATTGCTTTCATAATAGGTTTTGACGCTATCAGCGGCAGGTTCTGCCACGTTGGCCATGGCATCGGCGGCAGGAAAGAAAATATAGTCTACATCACGGCTTTCGTTGGCGTAATCAAAGAAAGCGTCAATTTCTGCCGGAAAATTTTGCGCTGTAAGGGTTATTTCTTGGCGCAATTTTGTTTCTAACAATTGTTCACGCATTAGGGTTTCAAATTGGCTTACGCTGGGAAATTGCTGTTCAATGATGCGTTTATAAAGGGCAGGGTCAAAAGTACCATCGGCCTTATGAAAAGCTTGCATCTGTACAATGGCATCACGCAAAACCTTAGCAGGCACACTCATATGCAAACGCTGTACTTCTTCTTTAAGCAGAGCTTGTAAAATAAGTTCGTCCAAAATTTGCGTGGGGAGTTGCATTTGTTTAATTTGCTCCGGCGTAATTTGCGGATTTTCCTGACGTACTCTATTTAGTGAAGCTTGATACGCACGCTCAAAATCAATAACCGAAATGGCTTCATCATTGACGATGGCTATGGTGGTTGAATTATTTATGCTTTGCATGGAACCAAGGCCCCAAAAAACAAAAACCAAAATGATGATACCAAAAGCAACTTTCACGCCCCACGATTGGGAATTATTACGAATATACTCTAGCATTTTCTCTCCAAAAAAATTACTCTATTTCAATACCCATAGCTCTATATTCATTGAGTTTATTGCGCAAAGTACGCACAGAAATACCCAATAAATCTGCCGCTTGAGTACGATTTCCAGATGTGGCTTCCAGCCCTTTCATAATCATGATGCGTTCCATTTCATGCAAAGGAATGACAGCTCCGCTAAAACTTTGTGCACTCTCTCCTGCGCCCTGATTACCCTGCCCGTTTGGCCCATTTTGACCTTGGGCATCCCCCATAGTCGCTGCATCTGTTGCCCCAGAAGGCATTGGTGCCAAGGGATTAGTTAGCAAATCATTGACTGCATGAAGCCCTGTGCCCCCTCCTGTACCGGTCCCTGCATCGGGGGTATCTTCCATAAATAGAGGCCAAGCATCGGGGTCTAACAAAAAGTGACTGGGCTCAATGGGGCGACCATTGGCAAGAAGCACTGCTCTTTCCATAAGATTTTGCAATTCACGCACATTACCAGGAAAGTCATACGAGCGTAACCAAGACACAGCCGCATCAGAAAGAGAACTGCCGCCTAAACCGTATTCCTGAGTATAGTTTTGCATGAAAAACTGTGCCAGCGTCAATATATCGTGTTCCCGTTCTCGAAGTGAAGGTAAACGCAAGGGAATGACGTTTAAGCGAAAAAATAAGTCTTGGCGAAATTTCCCTTCTTTTACCCAATCTTCTAAATGGCGGTTGGTAGTAGCAAGTACACGCACATCCACACGTAAAGTGTCAGTACCGCCCACTCTGTCCACTTCCCCCTCTTGCAATACACGCAAGAGTTTAGCTTGCAGGCCCAAATCCATTTCAGAAATTTCGTCCAGCAAAATAGTACCGCCGGAAGCTAATTCAAACTTACCGGGTTTACGGGCTATGGCTCCGGTAAAAGCCCCTTTCTCGTGTCCAAAAAGTTCACTTTCCAGCAAGTGCTCCGGTAAAGCGGCGCAGTTTACTGCCACAAAAGGGCCATTGGCTCTATTACTCCACGCATGCAACGCACGGGCAAAAAGCTCTTTACCTGTGCCGGATTCACCATTAATAAGCACCGTTGCCTTGGAAGGGGCCACTTGTCGTGCCAAAGCCATAACACGTGCAATGGCAGGGTGTTCCCCCACAATATTAGGCCCGCCCACATAGGAAACCTTACGCCCGCCAAGGGTAGAAGAAGCCGGGGCCTGCGCCTTAGCCTTACCATCTTTAGCCACAGCAACAATTTTATCAAAATCCAAAGGCTCCAGCCAATAATCTGCGGCACCAAGCTCCATAAAGCGGCGTGCCTCATCGGCATTACCCTTATCGGTAATAACTATAACGGGGGGAAAAGCAGGGTCGTCTTGTCCAACGCTAAGCAAGTCTTCTACTTTAAATCCGGGAAGCGTAGGACGAGCGAAAATAATCCCAGGGCCTGACTTACGAATGAAGACAGAAGCACCCTGAAGATTTTCGGCAATACCAATTTCGTATCCCGCATCACGAAGAGGCGGGAAAATACGGGTCACGGCATGGGCCGGAGCAAGAAAAAGTATTCTGCGTGTTAACATGCTTTGCTTTCTTTACCCTCTTGTGGGCATAATGGCAAGTGTCTCTTTTCAAGCTAAGGCCATAACAGCCTACTGAAAAATTTTGCAACCGTAAAAAATATCACACAAAACAATGACCAACAAAACCACATTAACTCTATAATATGATTTGACTTTTAACGACTATTGCCATAAGTGATATTTTTACGAGTCCATTGGGAGGAAGCTCTTCGTTTAGCATAGCAAACAAGCTCTGCAGAGCCACAGGGCAATATACAATTATCCCTTATATATATCAAGAGAAAAAAAATCATGCCTAACAACGAAATTCAGCACCTTTTACAAGCCGTAGCTCAAGGACGTATTTCTGTGGAAGAAGCCTTGGAAAATAAACAGTTCCAAACCCTACAGCAACATGCCGAAAACACAGAAAAGCGCACCGAAACCCACAGCATACAAGATACCCTGTGCGGCCTAAGCCTTGACACCCAGCGTCAGGCCCGCACCGGCCTTGGCGAAGTGGTCTTTGCACCCAACAAAAGCCCTGCTCAACTTATTTCGGCTGTAGAACATCTGCACAGTCACGCCCCTGTCTTAGTCACCCGCCTAAACCCTGAGCAACAAACATTGCTGCAAACACATTTTCCAAAAGGCCATACTTTTCCAGAAGCCCGCCTTTTTAGTCTTGGACGCCCCCTTCCCGTGGCAAGCACAGCTCAAGCATGGCCCAACGCAGGAAAAGCCATAGTCATTTCCGCCGGAGGCTCAGATAGACCCGTGGCCCTAGAAGCCTTTGGCACCCTCGCCTTTTGGGGCATAGAGGCAGGATTCATCGCCGACGTGGGCGTGGCAGGCTTACATAGACTCAGCCCCCATGTGCCTGCCCTACAAGCTGCCCAAATCATCATTGCCGTGGCCGGTATGGAAGGCGCCCTACCCGGAGTGGTAGCCGGCTTCGTACATTGCCCAGTGCTGGCAGTTCCCACCTCCATAGGGTACGGCGTAGGCGAAAAAGGACGTGCCGCCCTCTCCTCCATGCTCTGTTCCTGCGTACCCGGCATTGCCGTATGTAATATTGATAATGGCTTTGGCGCCGCCGCCTTCGCTACAAAAATGCTGCTGAATACTATAAAATAATTGACGTTGCTAAATGAAGTTTTTTTGTGGGGGGAAGGAGACCCTTTTGCTAGCGCCCAAAAGGGTCTCCTTCC
>CAYJDE010000158.1:0-6023 GCA_964368805.1 uncultured Desulfovibrionaceae bacterium | reverse complement strand
TGGCATTGGGCAGTGCTTCTTGCACCACGCCATCCACTTCAATGGCACCTTCTTTTGCCATAGTACCTCCGCGTGCTCTTTTTGCGCACAGAACAACATACACAATCAATCCTCTACTGTCAACGAAGAAAACATTGTCTTTCTATTTAAGCATCGCTTTGGCCATGATTCTTCTGGTAACGCAAAATTTCCTGTATTTTCTCCTTTCTATTTCTTATGTTTTGCAGTATCATGGGGTGATTTAAATGCATTGCGCATACTCTAAGAAAAAGGAGCTATTATGCCACTTATCGGACCTAAAGACATGTTTGCTCGTGCTTACGCCGAAGGCTTTGCCATCGGTGGTTTTAACGTTAACAATATGGAAATTATTCAAGGCATTATGCAAGCTGCTGCCCAAGAACAATCTCCTGTCATCTTACAAGTTTCTGCCGGTGCTCGTAAATATGCCGGACAGGTTTACATCATGAAATTGGTAGAAGCGGCTCTCCTTGAAGCTGACGTACCTGTGGTGGTGCATTTAGACCACGGCCCTAGTTTTGAAATGTGCAAAGATTGCATTGACGGTGGTTTTACCTCTGTTATGATTGACGGGTCTCACTTATCTTTTGAAGAAAATATCGCCATTACCAAAAAAGTGGTAGACTATGCCCATGACAAAGGCGTGTGGGTTGAAGCTGAGCTTGGAAAACTGGCTGGCATTGAGGAACATGTGTCTTCTGATGTGCATGTGTACACCGAACCTGACGAAGCGGTGGAGTTTGTAGAGCGTACCGGTTGCGACTCCTTAGCCATAGCCATCGGCACCAGCCACGGAGCTTATAAATTTAAGGGCGAAGCCAAGTTAGATTTTGACCGCTTATATAAAATTTCTTCCCTACTGCCCAACTACCCCCTTGTATTGCACGGCGCTTCTTCTGTGCCCGAAGAGTTTGTAACCATGTGCAATAGTTATGGAGGTGCCGTGGGCGGCGCTAAGGGCGTTCCTGAAGATATGTTACGTAAAGCTGCTGCTTCTGGCGTATGTAAAATCAACGTAGATACAGACATTCGCCTAGCCATGACAGCCAACATCCGTAAATTCTTCAACGATAGCCCCGAGCAATTTGACCCTCGCAGTTACTTAAGCCCTGCACGTACTGCGGTGAAAGATATGGTAGCACATAAGATTAAAAATGTTATGGGCTCTTCTGGAAAAATTTAAAAGTTAGTGGACTTTGTGAAAAGAGCATTATAAAGCATTGTGCGGCATCAATCGATGCCGCATTTATCATGGAACAATGAAAAAAAGGATGCCCCTTATACCATCAAGTATCTGGGGTAATAAACAAGATTTTTAGGAGAACTCATGTCACTGACCATAGGTATCAACGGTTTTGGCCGCATCGGGCGTTATTTAGTACGCCTGCTCATTAACGATGAAAATATTCGTGTTGGTGTTATCAATGCCAGGGCTAGCAACGAACATTTGGCGTATTTATTCAAATACGACTCTACCCAAGGCACCTTTCAAGGTGACGTAAGCCATGATGACAAAGGCCTCATTATCAACGGGAAGCATATTACGGTAACCCGCTGTGCCATTGGTGCATGGGATTGGGGCACCCATGGCGTAGACCTTGTGGCAGAAACTTCCGGTGCCGTACGCACCCATGCCGGCCTTAGCGAACACCTTACCTGTGGCGCCAAAAAAGTTATTCTTTCCGCCCCTTCCAAAGACCCCGATGTAACCATTGTTATGGGCGTTAACGAAGACATGTACAAACCGGAGCACAAAGTTATCTCTGCAGCATCTTGCACCACCAACTGCTTGGCACCGGCCACTAAAGTTCTCCACGAAAATTTTGAAATTGTGCACGGCCTTGTGAATACCATTCACTCCTATACCATGAGCCAACGCCTTGTGGACGGCACCCACAAAGACATTCGCCGTGGACGTGCAGCCGCTGTATCTATGGTGCCCACCAGCACAGGAGCCGCCAAAGCACTGGCCCTTGTACTGCCAGAACTTACTGGAAAGTTGGGCGGCATGGCCGTACGTGTGCCCACCCCCAATGTGTCCTTGGTAGACGTCACTTGCGAAGTAAAAAAAGCCTGTACGGTGGAAGAAGTAAACGCTGCTTTCAAAAAAGCCAGCGAAGGTGCCATGAAAAACCACTTAGGCTATAGCGAAGAACCTTTGGTTTCTGTAGACTATGCTGGCAGCATTTATGGTGGCGTAGTGGACTCTTTGTGTACTATGGTTAGCGAGAAGCACCTTATTAAAGCTATTGTTTGGTATGATAACGAAGCCGGTTTTACCAACCAGCTTGTACGATTGATTAAGTTTGTGGGTAAAGATATCTAGAGCGTGCTTAAATAACAGTCTATTCAAAAAGTTGCATTTTAAAGAAAACGCTGACTATACCGCTTTGGCTAAAGAAAACATTGATTTAATACGCTGTTTTTTTTGCACGCATTTTCTCACGCAGTCCTCATGGGCCACAATTTTTCTTCTCAAAGATAAAATAGCACACAATTACTTTTTTGAGTAGGATAACCTGAGAGGGGAACGTTTCTTTTCTGAAAAAAAGTTTCCCCTCTCAGAAAAAAATTTATCAGCATTTCCTAAAATCAAGATTTAGTCAAATCACCATAAGGTCTAGCCATAAATACGGTCTTTTTTCACAAAATATTCTTGAGTAACCAGATTTTTTTCTAGTTACTCAATTTTTTTTTGACAGAAAAACAATATTTTGTTATCCCTCTTGGAATGAAATTGCCTACCAAAGTCAAAAAAAGACCTTTGAAAAAATTTTCCTTTTTGACAACGCCAATAATTACAAGATTTTAAAATCGCAACTCTCGTTACAGCGCAGAACTAAACCTATTTAATAAGGAAATTCAAAATAGTTGTAACAAAAAGACCTCATCTACTTTGAAGCGCAC
Source organism: uncultured Desulfovibrionaceae bacterium (assembly GCA_964368805.1). Taxonomy (GTDB): domain Bacteria; phylum Desulfobacterota; class Desulfovibrionia; order Desulfovibrionales; family Desulfovibrionaceae; genus CAYJAD01. The sequence continues at coordinate 3,095 of CAYJDE010000158.1, read as the reverse complement.
TTTCAACGTCTTATTTTCTTAATAAAAAAACAGTTGCCTATTATTTTTCTAGGCTTATATTGGATTTGTAACCATCAACAAGCGATATTTTATCGCCATAACAAAAGGAGTATAACATGAACGGTTTTCTTAAATTTGGTTTAGTTTTTCTTGGCGGTGTCGTACTTGGCGCCATTTCTAAAGAAGCCTTAACAGGCAACGGCGGTTTACGCCCAGCAGCAGCCAACTTGCTTAGCCGTGGAATGGACGCAAAAGATTGCGTCATGGGTAAAGTAGAAACATTAAAAGAAACAGTAGAAGACTTAGTTGCCGAAGCCCAAGACGCTTCTGAAAAGCGCAAAGAAACTAAAGCTAAAGCGTAGTCTTTTAAGATCCATAAGCCCGCCGTGCTTTGCGGCGGGCCTTATTTTATGATCATTTACAACAGTTCATCTTAATAAAAAGGGTTCATCATGCATTGTGTTATTATACATGAAATTCAAGGAAGCGTTGGTCGCTTACGTGCACGCTCCCTCTTTCCCCTCACTTTGCGCAAAGCAAAAAAATTAGAAGAAAGCCTTGCTCAACTCATGGACATAGCAGAGTGCAGTATCAATGTGCGTACAGGCTCCGTGCTTTTTTGGTATAAAAGCCAAGAGGCTAGAGAAAAAGCATTAACATTGCTTGGTGTTGAAGATATGACACCGCCAACAAATGAAAAAAGCACCGCCTTAAGCCTTATGCAGCATGCTGTGGCTTTACCCAGTAAAATGCAAAAATTTCCTTTAATAAGCCCTATTTTACGCTATGTGGCTTTTCGTTTTCTCTTGCCACCATGGTTGCGCATGCTTTTAACTATAAAAAATGCCATCCCCTACATTGTGCAAGGTGTCCGTTCACTTTTAAGCGGTAATATTAATGTGGAATTACTGGACGCTACCGCCATCAGTATTTCTTTATACCGTCGAGACTTCCCCACTGCCAGCATGCTTGCTTTCTTGCTTGGGCTTGGAGAGGCTTTAGAAGAATGGACCAAGCATAATTCACGCACCAGCCTTGCTCAAAGCTTGGCCTTAGACGTGGACACGGTATGGATTCGCCATGAAGGTACTGAAGTGCGTATTCCCTTCCAAGACTTAACCCTTGAGCATGAAGTTATTGTGCGTACAGGTTCTGTCATCACTGTGGATGGTACTGTGGTAGATGGCGAAGCGGTGGTAAACCAATCTTCCATGACTGGCGAACCAGCCGGCGTGGTGCGTGTGGCCGGAAACTCCGTATTTGCCGGTACTGTAGTGGAAGAAGGCAGTATTGTTGTGCGCCCCACCAGCCTTGCCTCGGAAACACGTTTACAAAAAATTATTGACTTCATAGAAGATTCACAAAGCCTCAAGGCCAATATTGAAGGTAAAGCTCTACGTATGGCCGATGCTGCTGTGCCTTTTACCTTCCTGTTATCAGGCCTTGTCTACCTTATTACACGCAATCCCATAAAAGCTTCTTCGGTTCTTTTGGTGGATTATTCCTGCGCCTTACGCCTTGCCACACCGTTGGCCATTTTGGCCGCCATGCGTGAAGGGGCTAGCCGAGGCGTACTTATTAAAGGTGGCGTTTTCCTTGAAGGACTGGCCGAAGCAGACACGGTGGTTTTTGATAAAACAGGCACCCTTACCGAAGCCAGACCCGAAGTGGCCGAAGTAGTGGCTTGCGGTGACAATACCCCACAAGAAGTACTGCGCCTTGCCGCATGCATGGAAGAACACTTCCCCCACCCTGTGGCCCGTGCTGTGGTGCGTGAAGCAGAAATACAAGACCTATCCCATAAAGAAGAACACGGCACCGTGGAATACGTGGTGGCCCATGGCATAGCTTGCCAGCTTTTTGATGAGCGTGTCTTGCTGGGAAGTCGCCATTATATATGCGATGACGAAGGTATTGATGTGAGCCCCTTGGAAAAAGACGTCAACCGCCTCATTTCTGAAGGCTACTCTTTACTATATTTAGCCAAAGGCGGCGCCATTGCGGGCCTCATCGCCATTCGTGATACGGTGCGCCCTGAAGCCCTAGACGTTATCGCCAAACTCAAAGAAAGTGGCATCAAACGTGTGGTTATGCTTACGGGCGATGACGAACGTGCCGCCAAAAACATGGCTGAACATCTTGGCATTACAGAATATCATGCCGGTATTTTACCCGTGGATAAAGCCAGCATAGTACAATCGCTCAAAGATCAAGGGGCCAAGGTTATTATGGTAGGTGACGGCGTCAACGATGCTCCGGCCCTGTCTACAGCCGATGTGGGTGTTAGCCTACGTGATGGCACAGACCTCGCCAAAGAAGTGGCCGATGTTGTACTGCTGGAAAGCGATTTGCACACTTTAGTCATTGCTCGCAAATTGGGGCAAGGTACTGTGCAGCGTATCAAGGGGAATTTTGTAACCAACATTGGCCTTAACTCTTTGTTCTTGGGCCTTAGCCTTTTTAATATTATTACCCCTACCATGTCTGCCATTTTACACAATGTGAGCACCGTTGGCGTTACCGTAAATGCCACACGCCCGCATTTACCGGCAGTACCTGCAAAAGAATGCTAAGGAAATACTGAATAATTTTTTTAAGGAGAAAAAGGACATGGAACAATATATTGTATCTTTTGCCGATGGCAGAATTCGTTTACGCCATCCCATTTTGCATGATGCCGATTTAGGTGCCGAAATTGCACAATTTCTTCAAGCCATCCCCGGCATGGAAAAAATTGAACATAAAGCCCTTACCGGCTCCCTACTCATTATGTATGACCCAGAGCAACTGAGCATAGAAGAATTACAAGGTTTACTTGCACAAGGCGGAGAATGGCTTAAAGAAAATGCCCCTGAACACGCTTTGGAAGAAAGCACAGAAGAGGTGGAAAAAGGCTCTTGTGTGTACTTTACCTTACCAAGCTTAAGCACAGCGCAAAAAAGAAAGGCCCTTAAACGTGGTATGGCTTTTTCTATGCTACTTACTTTAGGCAGTCTCGTCATCGGTGGCTCACGCCTACATGTGACAGCAGGGACAGCCCTTGCCTTGTTCGCCTTGGAACATGTGTGGCAACGCCGCAGAGCTCTGTAAAAATC
>CAYJDE010000157.1:0-6032 GCA_964368805.1 uncultured Desulfovibrionaceae bacterium | reverse complement strand
GCAAGTATGCGCATTGATGCGCATCTGAATAAACGCTGATTTTTTTCCTGAGAGGAGACCTCTGCACAATTATTTTCAAATATAGTTTGTGTCTAAAATTTGAAAATTTGTTCGAAATGGAAAATAACATGTGCAGAGGTAAAGGCACAAAAATTAATCATTTAACGGCGAAGCAAAGCTACGCCTATTCTTGATTTTTAGTCGCATTGACTGTCGTCAACGCTCATAAAGAAAAAACTATATACATATCTTACATTTCAAAGCACAAGATTTATGTCATAAAGTTTTTTACTGAGGTATGGGCATGAAAGATTTCTTGCCATGGGGCTGGGCACACAATGTGTTGGGTTTGCCCGCCGTGCAAAGTAAATTCTAGCTTTCCGTGATGTAGAAGAAAGCTTTCTTCTTGTGGCACGCTGCGTTCAATATAACGTCTATCTTGGAAGAGGGGAAAACCTGCATGGGCTGCATGGGCACGGATTTGATGACGTGCGCCTTTTTGGATGGTACAGCCCATAAGTGTTAAGGGCTTTGAGGGGAAATTTGGGGGAAATGTTAAAAAATAAGCACATAAAGCCGTGTATTCCTCTGCTGTAATATGTGCGAGGGGCAAAAAATGTGTATGCCGCAAGGGAACATTTTTTTGTTCTAACACCTTGGTAATTTTCCTTTTATGAGTATCTAAGGCATAGGGAACACATAGCGAAGTACCAAGGGTATTGGGGGTATTGGGGGTATTGGGCGAAGCTTGCACAAGGGCTATATATTTTTTTTGGCATAAGCCGGCATTTTCCAGCTCTTGCCATACGGCCACACTGCCTTCATTTTCCGCAATCACCACAATGCCTGAAGTTAAGGCATCTAGCCGATTACACAAAAAGAAAGGTCGATTTGGAAAATACTCTTGGCTAAGTATCTCTTCAAGACTAAGCCCCCCATCGGCAAGGCGTACCGTATGTAAACCGCTGGGTTTGGCAAAAAAATGCCATTGCATATAGGAGCCAATGCAATAAGGCATGTACAAAGCCGCAAGTGCTTTGTGCAAGGCACTATCGTTGTGAGGCCAGGGGGAGAGTTTTTCCTGTACATGAGCTTCTTTAGGGGCAAAGCTTACTCTATCGCCGGTTTGTACCGTATGTCCGGCTGAGCATTGCTTCCCATTAACCAGCACACGCCAATGGTCCCAAATACGGCGTCGTTCTCGAGTAGAGGCGTGCGGTAACACCGCCAACAAAGCTTTATCTAAACGCTGGCCGCTGTATTGCCCATGTACTATAAGAGTAAGTTTTTCCATAATTGCCTATACTTAGCTATTCGTGTAAAACAAGGACACGCTGCTTTACTGCATTATTTTCTATAAGATTTTTTTACCATAACGTATACGCCACAATTTTTCTTTTCGAAAACACGATACTGGCGCAATGTTTTTTAAAGGGAGAATTTGAGAGGGAAGTTTTTTTCCATCCCTAAGATACTTCCCTTCTCAAGAACAAGAATTAATCAGTGTTTTTTTAAGGCAATATCCACATGAAAGAAAATCATCGTAATAAAAAAGCCAAGATAGCTTCCAACACGCCACCTCCAATGGCAAGCCCCTTATCGGAAACTTCGTCAATATAATCAATGTCGGCCCGTGGGTCCACGTCGCCCAGTTTGGTACGTTTCTTTACGGTGGTGCCAGAACGGATAAGCCCCCGTATCACCCCGGGCAAGCAGGCTTTAAAGGTATGTTGACCACTAGCTCCTTCAAAGGTGCCCAGCTCATCGCCTTTTTCCACAATGTCACCTATATTACGATTGCTGTAAAAAGTACCATCTTCTTGGGCCCAAAAGACCCGTTCTAAGGAATAGCCTTGCACAGGGGCAGGGGCACCGGTGTTGGGTAAAGCTTTTCCTTGCTGTATAACACGTCCCAAGTAATGCCCGCGCATGGTTTCGATGACAAGATGCACATCTTCTCCGGCGCAAAAGCCGGGCCCAAGCCCTATGACCAAGGAAGCCATGCCTTGATGTGAGCCCATATTTTTCTTAGCCAAGATGGCATCCACCAGCACATCGGCTTGGATGTCCTGTAGGCAAGAGGCTTCTGGGTCCACCAAAAGGGGGATAGAGCCGTCGGCCCACTGCTGTTCCATTTCGGACACATGCTTTATGCGCACAGCCTGCACTCCTTCCACCTGCATAGAACCAGCATGGGCAGCTTCAGAAAAAGCCACAGTACGCCGTACAGCCAAAGGATTTTCTTTTTCTAACAAAAGAATTCTTCGTAAACCACTATTATACAGGCGTAAAGCCACACCACTGGCTAAATCTCCTGCGCCGCGTATCACAATGAGGGGAAGTGCAATTTGTTTCATGGGCTATTCCTTTTCTAGCTTACCTTATATTTTTCATACATTTCTTTGGTATCAATATCAATAAAAGGCCCCTGTTCGGCTATAGGCACATAAACCTTGGGAAATAAGGAATTTTTATGTAAAACTCTGGCTCCTGTATCTCCTTCAAGTTGCAAGACACGGGAAAATTCTACTGAGGGAATAATAACAGGATTGCCTTGACGAAAAACTTTCTCTTGAGATGATGTCATTGCAGATTCCTGCACAGGCAAAATCCAGCTTTGCGGATTTTCTTGGGCCGCGGTTATAAGAGTATCCAATGTTTGGGGCTGTAAAAAAGGTTGATCGCCCAATAAAATCATAGCCCCGTGCATACTTTCTTGTAAATCCTCTTGCATGTGCTCTTGCGCATCTGTACACACGTGAGCAGAGTGCATAAGTACATGCTGTATTCCTACTTTAAGGGCTTCCGCTTGCCCCAATGACCGCAGTGGATTTTCTAACACCTTGCAGTCGCTAAAATCTACCACTTGTCGTAAAGCATCACCAGCTTCTGTGCCTTGCTCCGGTAAAACAACCAAAACTTCATCCAAACGGGACTGTTTTGCCGTATCCACCACATATTGCAAAAGAGGCAGTGATATTGACGGTTCATGAGCAGGAGGGCAAGGCCATGGCAAAAGTAATTTATTACAGCCCATGCGGGAAGAAAATCCCGAAGCGAGAATAATGCCAGAGATTTTTATAGGCATGGGAACCGCTCCTCCTGTACATTTAACAACGCATCGAAAGCATTTTCGTGGCAGGTGTATATCATTTTACTGCAACACTAACCATTTACCTTGTTTTTGTGAGTAAGTATCAAGCGCTTGCACATGGCCCACTTCCCAAACTTCTTCACCTTCTTCGGCTAGCTGTTGTTTAACCGCTGTAAGTTTTTCTGGTGGCACTGCCAGTAATAAGCCGCCTGAGGTTTGCGTATCAAAAACCAGACTTTCTAAATTCACATCCACAGCGTGAGGCACCGCTGTAAAGGCGTGCCAAAACTTTCTGTTGGCATGGCTTCCTGCCGGTATAAGGCCATTTTTTGCATAATCAAGGGCATGGGGTATGGCTGGTAATGCTTCCAAATGTAAAACAACTTGCACCTTGGAGGCTCGAGCCATCTCGATGGCATGTCCTCCAAGACCAAAGCCCGTTATATCGGTGGCTGCTTGTAGTGAACAGGCAGACAAAACCTTACCTGCACCCTTATTAAGCTTGGAACACCACTTGGCAATAAGCGCTTCACTTTCTTCAAAATCGTCCCAACGAGCTTTTACACCTGTGGCTAAAATTCCAGTTCCTAGAGGTTTGGTGAGCAACAGCGTATCACCTGCACGCAAGCCATCGTTGGTGGCTTTTTTGGCAGGGTCTATAATGCCTGTCACCGACATGCCGTATTTGATTTCAGTATCTTCCACCGTATGGCCGCCCACTAGCACCGCTTCAGCTTCACTCAGGGCATCTTGCCCGCCTTGCAGTATTTGCGCCACCACTTCTTCCCCTGCGCTGCCATGACAGGCTGTGGGAAAAAAGAGCATGTTCATGGCACACCAAGGTTTACCACCCATGGCATACACATCTGACAAAGCGTTAGCCGCAGCAATGCGCCCAAACATATAGGCATCATTGACAATGGGAGCTAAAATATCCACCGTCTGTACAATAGCTGTAGCAGAAGGAATGGCCACAATGGCAGCATCTTCATTATGGGCACGGCCTGCCAAAACCCGTGACTCCACTTGCGGTGTAGCCACCGAAGTATGGCGCACAGAATGTAAAATGCGCTCCAGAACCTCTGGAGCAACTTTGGCTGCTCAGCCAGCTGCTTTGGCCATGTCTAATAGATGCATGGTGGCCTCCTTTACTTTAGTAGGCCGCTGAAAAAGTACAATCTACTTCGTCAGACGTATTGTTTTGTTTTTGCGCATTATTTTGCATTTCGAACAAACTTTCAAATTTTGTATACAAAGCTATATTTGAAAATGAATGTACAGAGGTCTTATTTTAGACGTAAACTATATTTGAAAATAGTCGTGTAAAGGCCTTCAAAGAGTATACGAGGTTTTACAAGGAAAGTAAAAGGGCTAAATGCGGAAAAAAAAGACAAAAAAAGGGAGTGACCGTAGTCACTCCCTTTATATTTCATCTAGTCACCGAAGCTTAGGCTTCTACTTCAGGCTCAGCGGCCTTAGGTTTTCTGCCACGCTTTGGTTTTGCTTCTGCGTCAACCACAGCTTCTGCAGCAGCAGGAGCTTCAGCTTCAACAGGCTCAACACTTACCTGACCGCGAGTCAATTCGATGATAGCCATAGGCGCATTATCACCACGACGGGGGGCCGCAAGCTTCATAACACGGGTATAGCCACCGGGGATACCTGCAAAAGCAGGGCCGATGTCATCAAAAAGACGTTTCACCAATTGGTGATTGCCAAGCACACGATAGGCTTGACGACGTGCATGTAAGTCATTACGCAGAGCCAATGTAATGAGAGGTTCCACCACCCGACGCAATTCCTTGGCTTTGATTTCCGTTGTACGAATCTTGCCGTGGGTAAGCAGCGCCTTGGCCAAATTGCGGAACAAGGCCTTGCGATGCGAGGGGGTGCGCGAAAGCTTTCTACCGGAGTTATTATGCCTCATTTTGCTGCTTCCTCTTCCATTCTTGATATTTTTTGTCGAAATTGTCAATCTTCATGCCAAAATCAAGGTTCATATCAATGAGAACGCCCTTGATTTCGTCCAAAGATTTACGCCCAAAGTTCTTGGTCTTCAGCATGTCATTTTCGCTGCGTTGTACCAACTCGCCCACAATGGCAATATTGGCAGAACGAAGACAATTGGTGGCACGCACCGACAGCTCAAGTTCATCTATATTCTTATAGAGATTTTCGTTCAAATCCAAATCGCTAGAAGAATCATTGGCATCATCGCCAGAGATTTTTTCATCAAAATTGATGAAAACAGAAATCTGGTCTTTGATGATTTTTGCACTGTATGCAATGGAATCTTCCGGAGTGACAGATCCGTCGGTCCAAATCTCTAAGATAAGTTTGTCATAGTTGGTCATTTGTCCAACACGTGCTTGTTCCACAGCATACGCCACTTTGCGTACTGGGGAAAAGCTTGCGTCAAGACGAATGAGGCCAATTTCTTCAAACAAATCTTCATGCATATCGGCCGGAACATAGCCCTTACCCATGCGCACCTCAAATTCCATTTCCAAGGTCACATCTTCGGTAAGAGTGGCGATATGCTGTTCGGGGTTAAGCACCGTTACATGCTGATTGGCAACAATGTCAGCGGCAGTTACTGCCCCTTGTCTGGTAACAGAAAGGGTCAGGCGTTGGGGTTCTTCGGTGTTCATAAGCAGACGCACTTGCTTTAAATTCAAGATAATGTCTGTCATGTCTTCCAAAACGCAGTGCAGCGTTGTAAATTCATGCTGCACACCAACAACTTTCACGGCCACAATGGCTGCACCCTGCAAGGAGGAAAGCAGCACACGACGCATGGCATTACCTACGGTATTGCCATATCCACGCTCTAGTGGCTCACATACAAACTTGCCGTACATGGTGCTTGAGGGATCACTTTCACGACGAATTTGGTCTGGCTTAACAAGCTCTGCCCAATTGCGTGTATTGATGAGCC
>CAYJDE010000156.1:0-6117 GCA_964368805.1 uncultured Desulfovibrionaceae bacterium | reverse complement strand
AAATGAAGAGCTTAATCCCACTAAAGACATAAAATAGCTTCATCTTTCGTAGCTATGCAAGGGCACACTAAAGTACAAGTCGCAATTGGCGGTATATACCGAAGTTCTTTAGTAAATGCGAGTAAACTCGATAGAAAAATGAATGCTTATATTGGCTTAAAGTTGCCACAAACAAGGTAACATGGAAGTCACAGGTAAACAAACTCAGGTTGACAAAACTACCTGCACGTAAAATACTTTTACAAAGTAAACTAAAGAAGTATCTTATTTTTTTAATGAACAAACTCTTCTCTTATACATTTTCAGCATAAACAGGCAACAACAGGTACTGATTGTTACAACACTTAAAACCCAGATATCTTTTTGTATATTCATGAAATTAAAGCAATATAACAAAAACAAGCCCCCTGCCGGAAGTAATAATATAAAATATTTCTTTAAAAATTCTCTGAGCATATCCATCATAAAAAGAGTAATTACCAATAATGTTAGTGAATAGCATAAATATGATACTCCAAGAATTGCGCTACCAAGAATAGGCCAAAAGCAAATTGTAACAGCTATACTCACACAAGTTGAGCAAAGAAAAGCCAATGTGTATTTTTTTCCTTGCAAAGTAACATTAAGAGCACGAGCAAGAACATACGCCGAAACATGCGCCCACAAACCCAAAATAGACCATGCCAAAATGGAAGCAGTAAGCTCCGTATCACCAGAGGAAAAATTCCCACGCTGAAGTAAAGTTTTTACTATAAATTCAGCACTAGCAAAGCACCAAAAAGATCCAATACTTCCCCATAAAACAATGGGCTTCAATGTCTTAAATAACTTTTCTTTTAATTGCTCTACCTCAATACCATGCAAGTGACTAAGTACCGCATAGCCCAAAGGCATCGCAACAAGCGCCATACCACTTTCGCAAATAAAACGAGCATAGTCTAAGGCTGGAATGGTAGAGGTACTTATATAGGATGCGACAACACGCTCTACAATTAAGTTCATCTGTATAAAAAAAGGCACAGGAAGAAGCGGAAGTAAGGTAAAACTAAAATCTTTTACTAATTTTTTCCCATGAAGCATGCAGCGCTTCCAAGAAAATAACGAAAAATATTTTCTCGTTCGCAACAGAGCAATTACTAAATGAAAACACCAGGCTATATTAATGCTCCATGCTAATATCAGCGCATTATTACAAAGATAAGCAGCTGTAGCACCAGCAATAACCCCTATACTTTGGATGGAAGCCTGTGTGGCGGCAATCACAGAATTTCCACGTGCTAACTCTATGGAGGAGAACGTAACCGCCCCCACAAATACAGGTAATCCCAAAGCTAATACTTGCAAAAATTGTACGGAAATAAAATACGATTCCCCTTGAACCCCCGGCGCAAGCATTTGTATCCAAAAATTCGGTGTAAAATAAAGGCTTAAAGCGATTACAATCGCTGGCACCATAGTAAAACAAAGAAAAACAAAAAACAATGCCATGGCTTGACCTGTACGCTCATCACGCCATTTTTGTAAAAAAAGAGGAAGAAACACCCCTGTTTGAGATTCAGAAGTAAGAAACTTTGCTGGTATGGTTATACATGCTAATCCCAAACGACATGCAACGGCTATTGCGCTTGTACCGTATAAAGCCGCCATGAGCATTTCTCGCCCTATGCCAAGAAGCTTTCCTGCTATACCGCCTATAAAAAAATTTGTAAGAAGTTTACGCATGATTTATGAGATTTGTATATATATTTGATAAGGCCATGCCTTGTGAGACTATATCAAATTTTTGAGCAACAAATTTTTGACCACATTGCCCCATTTTCTTGGCACGTTCAGTATCTTGTAAAAGGTCCGTTAAAACAGCTGCATAAGCTTCAGGACTTTTTTCACGCACAAGAATTCCACTTTTATCTTCTATCAAAGCCTCTTGGAATGCAGGAAGAAAGCTTGCAACCACAGGGATTTCCATTGCCTGAGCTTCTAAAAGAACTTGCCCCAATCCCTCACTTTCGCTGGGAGCGCAGAGAATGAGTGCATTATTAAGATGCGTACGAACTTCTTCGCGTGAGCAAACTCCTTTAAATTCCACATAATGTGCAATATGTAATTCTATAGCTAAACGTTGCAATTCCGCTCGCTGTGGACCATCTCCAATAATAATTACTTTGGGGCGTAACTGAGGAATAATATGAGAAATGGCATGCAGTAACAAAGCCGTTCCTTTTTTCTCCACTAAACGTGCAATATGCACAATTGTATTACCGAAAGAATAGGGCTTTGTACGTGAAAAAAAAGTGGTATCAACCCCAGTATAGTGGGTTAAAGTTTTTTCTTCCGGAAAACCAAGTTGCAATAAAAGTGTACGCATATAATTTGAAACACATAAAAAAACATGCCCCTTTTTCTGAAGCTCAGATCTTCGCAACACATACATAAGCCATGCAATTTTCTTTTTTGAAAGAAGCTCAGCAGTAGAGAGGGTTGCATCACTACCATGAAAAGTTGTAACAAGGGGAATGCTTAACTGCTGCGCAAGCGCTAAAGCATATACTGCATCAAAACCAAAATGTGCATGCAAAAGCTGAGGCTGCATACGCTGTAGATAACGCAAGAGCATAGAGTTTTTTCGTGTAATACGTTGCAATATTTTATTGGAGCAATGTGTAAAAACATGAGCATTCTTGGGTGCAGCCCCTACCTGCTCTGTGCCCACATACATTGGCTGAATATGGGGGACATTCTCTACTTGAGAGGTAATAAATGTTTCAGAAGGTGTAAAAAGCTGATGTCTATAGATGGCAATTTTCATTACGTTCTTTTTCTCGTTTGGCAAAGCCCAAGGTTACACCACACATGGTTGCTAAAATGGGGGCTGAATGAAACTCTCCCACAGGTTCAGCATTGGACAACAACGAGGCAGCTATAACCCATCCAAAAGCTAAAAAAGAGCCGATGGCAAATTTTTTTTCTTGTGGTGTTAAAATACGCATCGCCTGAATGAAGGTGTAAAGCATCCCAGTATGAAACCACAAGACTAAGAGGACAGCCGGTAAGCCCAAATGTACTCCTATTCGGAGATACACATTATGTGATTGCATTAACCGTAAATCTTGCCGTTGGCTTGACTCAAGAGATTCTTGAGAATTTCCCCAAACAGGATGTGCTATAATGGCATCTAAGGATTCTTTCCAAATGGTTAAACGTAATTGAGCATTTCTGTTCGTATAAACAAGTTGTTCCTGTACTGATTGTTGTACTACTTGTGTTGAATTTATATCTCCACTTGCACCTGAGGCATTGAAAACATCGCCTGCTAAGCTTATAGACAAACCTAAAACAAAGAAGAAAACAGGAAAAAGCTTCTTAAATCCTTTGCTTGTACATATTATCCACAAAGCAATGACTGCTGCTGCCGCTACAGCTGGTTTACTGCCGGAAACAATCATGGCTGCCAAAAGAACTTGCGTAGCTATAGCAACCCAAGCCTTTTGTTGAAGATTATAAAGTGACCATCCTAAAAGGCATGCTACCCCTGAAAAAACTCCTGCAAAATTTGCATTGGGAAAAAGTCCTCCAGATTTAAGAAAAGATTGAATATTTAAAGAAAGGGGGTTCAGGAGGACAGCATCCACGGTGTTAGGATTTATAAAAACCTTTGAAACAGATAGCGCATAAAAAAACGATTCTAGATTTGGGTATATTCGAAATATAAATATAAGAATTGCATTGCATGTTGCAAAAAAGAGACATATTTCTAAAGCCTTTTTCCATATATGCTCGTAATTAACTAGATTAAAAGCACATAATAATAGCGCAGGATAAAAAGCATTATAATAAAGAATTTTCAATATATAGGGGTCATACCCTTTTAAGAAAAAGTTTATTATCGTCCATATTGCAAATAAAAACAATGGATATACAATCGGATGTATTTTAATTTTTCTGTAAAAAAAAATTACAAAACTTGCGTAAGAAAAAAAGAAAGCTAGCGATATAAAAATTGAGCTTACTGAGAAAGTATAAATTTGTATAGGCGCTATAGATATTGCACAGAAAAAAAAGAACATAGCTAAAGTGCATGTAATTTTTGCAGGAAATAAAGTATTCATATTATACGTCTGACCTTAAATCTGTTAGTATATCATTTACCACACTACCCCATGGTTTAACGTCTATACCGTGATTACCTACTTGTACCATTGAAAATGCCTTCTCAATGCATTTAATAATACTTTTCTCATTTTCTGGCTCATAATATGATATTTTATCTCCACGAATATGTATGAAATCCGGAGCGATTATAGGTATGTTAACATAACGATACTGCTGCGTTTTTAATGTATCTGTTAAAGAAGAAAAACTTTCATTCTTTTTCTGAATAGTCATGAGGCCTATGTCCGCATGAATGATATAAGAGACCGTTTCTTCAAAGGAAATTTCACCAGTAAAATGTATATTTTCTTGAAAAAATATATCTTTATACGGGCCAATTATGGTAAAGTTATACTCTGGATAGTTTTTACTAGCAGTATCAATAAAGTTAAAATCTAAAAGCCCTACTCCCACAAAAATAATATTATTCTTTGTTCCATACGGAGAAGAATATTCATGAGAAAAAAGTTTTTCATCTATACCGTGCAAATGCAATTTTGCATTTTTACAATGTGCAAATTTTTCTTCCATAAGAGAGTGATGGGGAGAGCTTATTAAGTCAAATTGAGAAAGTAATTCTTGCTCTAAAAACAAAAGCTTTTGTGTAGTTGAACGCAAAGTACGCAATTCATCAGAGCAACGGTACACTTTGTAAGAATTAGGAGATTCTTTCTGTATTTTATCAAAGAAAAAAAGCCCATTCATACTTTCAAATATGACAATATCTGCACTTCGTATTTTCTTGATACATTCCTTATGCAAAGGATAAGCTGTATATAAATCCCAAAAAGGTTCTGCAAGTTGTTCTATAAACTTACTACCAACCCCTACTGGATGCCAAAAAGGAAAATATATATAACTATAAAACCTTTCTTTAATCTTTTGTAATGTATTTCTACATTTAAAAACATCCGGATACTTTAAACGATGGTCATTATTAAGAAACGAAGTCCAACTGATTCCCGTCGTCATAAAAGTAACATCGTGCCCTTGCTGCCAAAACGCATCTGCAAGCCAATGAAAACCAGCTTTTCGTTTTGATTCGGCGTAGTGGCCGGTAACAAAGAATATATTCATAACTGTGCTAAAGCTCTCTTGAGCTCAGATTACAGGATTGTTCCACTATGCAATACAAAAAGAAAAAGTACGCTATAGGCAAACTTATACCGAAAGCCCCCTTCGCTGTCAAGACTATACAACAGCCTATTGCAAAAGTGTCTTTTTGTTTACAACTCATCATAGTCATTAGAAAAATCTTCCACTCAAAAACTCTGCTTTCTTTACTATAGACATTCTCATAACAAGGGAAAGCTTCTTACCCTACTACACAACATGCCTTTCATCTCAAAAGATAATCTTATGATACCTCTGCGCATTCATTGCGTAGGGTCTCATGGAGCATTGACAACAGTCAATGCGACCCAAAACAAAGAATGGGGGGAGCTTTGCTTCGCCGTTAAATCCAAACCAACGGACGGCAAACCCGTTTGCGGCTGCGAGGTACGAGCAATTACGCAAATCGAGAGCAAAACGATGGATTCTTTGTGCCTTTGCCTCTGCATTTGACTTTACATCTCGAACAAATTTTCAAACTTTATATACAAAACTATATTTAAAATAATAGTGCAGAGGTCTCCCTATAAGAAAAGTCCTGCACAATTTAGAATTGACAACAATCAATGCGACCCAAAACAAAGAATGGGGGGAGCTTTGCTTCGCCGTTAAATCCAAACCAACGGACGGCAAACCCGTTTGCGGCTGCGAGGTACGAGCAATTACGCAAATCGAGAGCAAAACGATGGATTCTTTGTGCCTTTGCCTCTGCATTTGACTTTACATCTCGAACAAATTTTCAAACTTTATATACAAAACTATATTTAAAATAATAGTGCAGAGGTCTCCCTATAAGAAAAGTCCTGCACAATTTAGATTAGAACCCCTTGTACAACTACATCTTTTGGAGCTTAT
>CAYJDE010000155.1:0-6154 GCA_964368805.1 uncultured Desulfovibrionaceae bacterium | reverse complement strand
AAGGGGGATGTTAGGCTCTTGATAGTACCGGCGGTGAGAAGGCCTTGGCTCATATCACTACCAAGTTCGCCGGAGATGATGGAGCAAATGATGGAGGCAGCCAAAAAGCCCAATACGAATTTGGGGAAACGGTGCCAAATTTCCATGAGACCCACGCTGGAGCCTTCTACACGCTCTACCTTGGTGACCCAGTATACGGCTACACCAAAAGCGGTGACACCGATGAGCACGTTTTGAATCATTTTAATGGTAGCGGCCACGTACATGGCTTTTTCGCCAAGGAAAGCACCGGCTGCGGCTACAGCACCGGTAGCGTCGATGGTACCACCAATCCACGCACCGCCCAAAATGGGAGGTAAGTTTAAGGCTTTAATAACCATGGGCATGACAATCATCATGATGGCGGTAAAGAGTAAGGAAATACCTACAGCAAGAGTAAGTTCTTCTTTTTTAGCGCGACAGGCGGCGGCGGTGGCAATGGCTGCTGAGGTACCGCACACGGACATATCGGCAGAAATGGTGATATTTAAGGTCTTGGAAGGCATCTTCAAGATTTTTTGACCGAAGATGTAGGTAGTAATAAGTACCACAGGTGTTACTACCCAAGCAACGAAGAGGCCGGGAATACCGATGGCGATAATTTTATCCATAAGGATTTCAGCACCAAGTAATACAAGACCTGTCTTGATATAGTATTCCACTTGTAAAGCAGGTTTCATCCAATTGGGGGTACCCACGGTGTTGGCTATAAGCATACCCAAGATGATGGCCCAGGCTTCGGTGCCTATACCATAATATTTCATGTCGGATTGTCCGCCCATGACTAAGGCAATGATGGTAAAGATAAATAAACCCACAAAGCCCACAGCAAATTTAGGCACACTTTGGCCCATGGCTGCAATGCCTATGCTGAAGATAAGGGCTAAGGAAATCATTAAAATGGGTAAAGAAGGCAGAATATTAAAGGCCTTTTTTACTTTTTTGGCTGCAGAACCTTCAGAACGAATAGCCCCGCGCCATTTGGTAATTTTATCATCGGCGGCTTTGTTTAAAGCGGCGTCTTTATAGTCGGCCTTGGCGGCGGCATCTTGGGCCACAAGGGCTTCAGCTTTGGCGGCAGCTGTGGCTTCTTTGGCTTTAGCAAGGGCTGCTTTGGGCTTTACGCTCATGGCTTCAGCTTCAATCTTTGTCAGCGTGAAAGCGTGCATAGGATTGGTAGACCAGCTTGAAGGCTTATTCATATAGGCCTTTAGGGCTGCACCAAAGTCAGTAGCATTAAACTTTACTTTTTTACTGTCTTGGGCTTCGTAAAAAGCAACGGTTTTGAACGCTGGTACTTTGTCGGCTTCAGCTTGCATAATTACTTCAGCAGCTTTAATTTTTTCTAAACTTGCTGCTTTATCAGTATCGGAATAACTGAAAACGTACAAATAGAGCCCTAGGAAAACAAAAGCAAGACCAAGCCAAATGGCCCAGTAATCTTCTTTCTTCCACAGGTCAGACCAGGATGATTGTGCTTTGTCTATGACAACATTAGCATTTTCTTGCGACATATAACCTCCAAAAAACAGTTTAAAGTATCAACAGAATATTTTGCAATATCTGTCTACCAACTTATGCATGATTTTGTACAACTTAGCAAGTTCTTTTTTGCACAATTACACTAGCATAGCCAACGACTCTTGATGCATCGCCTCCTTTTTCATAAGAAGTTGTATGACTTACCTGCGTACAGGTACAGGCCTCAAGCACTTTACAGGCATAGAGTGCCATGATGGTAGGGCAAACGCCGCACATGGAAATTTGATGTTCTTGCACCACTTGTGCCAAACGTAGGGGGTCAAAATTTACTACAGCCTCAAGGGCAAGAGTATCAAGGGCAAGGGTGGTGTCATGGTCAGAAAAATGGTGCATGTCAGAACTGACAATGAGGGATACATCCTCTTTGTCTTTCAGAAGTTCACCAAGGGCAAGGCCTGCCCTTTGTAAGAGGGAAAAATCATGGGTGCCCACGGCAATGGGCACAATGCTACATTCAGGAAGCCACTCTTGCAAAAAAGGCAATAGTACTTCTATGGAATGTTCTCGGGCATGGGCGGTGGTATCTGCGCAAAAGGTTGTGGCAGATTGCGGTTTTTGTGGGCTAGTGGACCAAATGTCGCAGCGGAGTATTTCTTCTGCCAAGGCTGTATCCAGGGGCACAAGCCCCAGCGGTGTTTGCCACGCGCCTGTTTGGGCACGTACGTTCGTATTGGTATCAGTAGGGGGATTGTGCGTAGTATGGGCAGAAAGTGGCGGATACCACACAGCAAGGGGGGCGCCTTGTCCTGTATGATTTGGGCATAAAATAATGAGTCTTTTTTGTAAACGAATGCGGGCCAGGGTTTGGGCGATGATGTGGCCGCAGTAAAAATGTCCGGCATGGGGCAAGAGGGCCATGGTCACTTCTTGAGGGGCCACAGTACACGCATTTTGGGCTTGCTGTAAGGCGTGCTGCACGTACGTTTGTAAGGTTTTAGCAGTAGCATCGTAAAAAGAACCTGCCACATGGGGTGGGCGTATGTGCATAATTTTTTCCTTATCAGACGGTTGAAAAAGGCTAGAGCGTGTTCACATAAAATGCTTTTTTGTGCTATAGCAAGGAAAATGGATGCGCTTTGAGGGAATTCGCCTAGGCGTATGCTATCCCTAAATTTTGTTCCTCACTTGAAGGCTACAAGCCCTTGGGTCGGACTCTTCTGGTGTTTGATCGAAAAAGCACATGAAATGTAACGCAGAGAGAACCCAAAATAAGACCTCTGCACAATTATTTTCAAATATAGCTTTGTGTCTAAAATTTGAAAATTTGCTAGAAATGTAAAATAAAGTGCAGAGGTAAAGGCACAAAAATCAATCGCTTTGCTCTCGATTTGCGTAATTGCTCGTACCTCACAAACGCAAACGGCTTTGCCGCCCTTTGGGTCGGACTTAACGGCGAAGCAAAGCTACGCCTATTCTTGATTTTTGGGCGCATTGACTGTCGTCAACGCTCCGTGAGACCCTACGCAATGAATTGCGCAGAGGTCTCAAAAGGCGTTTATGTGAACACGCTCTAAATTACTGCATTTGTGTGTACCATGCAGGGTGCTTATGTATGCTTGCGCATAGGGCGCAACCTGCATGGTGCAATTATTTTTGGTATATGCTTTGTTATCTTCCTGGGAATATATCTAATTTTTCAGGTGCTTTTATGGTTATGGAACGCTGAATTTTTTCTTTACCTTGGGCTGGAACGGTGACATTCCAAATGAGGGTCTTGTCAGGCCCTTGTTGTGCCTTGGGTGCATCTTTGTATAACACAGAAATATCTTTATGAGCAAGCTGTACTTGCGGCTCTTCTACGCGCACGGTGACATTTTTTTTACGTTGATTGTAAAGTGTATAGGTCCAATTCCATGCAAATATTTGTTCTTTTTGAATAATTCCTTCTTCACTGCTTTTACGTACTTCTTTTTGTGCTTGTATAGTTACAAGAGGATCAGGGCCAAAAAATAGGGCCACTTTTTGGGCTTTTGGTTGGAAATATCCATCACTTACTGGCACATTGTCCAAAAGATAGCGTGCCTTGCCTTGGGGCCAGAAATCGTCTTCTAAGTTGTAGTTGGCACTGAGCCATACGGTGTCTATATCTCTACTTCCGGTATTGGGGCGTGCAATACGCTGTAAGGGGAGTTTTACGGATTTTTCTAATAAAATAAGCGTGCTCTTGCCCTCAGGGATGGAAAGTTTTTTTTGTAATGCCCAAGACGCTAAGGGAGTATTTTCATTGAATGTCACAGCGCTATTGGCCATTTGTGCGCTGTCCATGCGCATGGGGGCCGCTTTACTGCGTACTAGCCCATAAGCAGCAGCACTTTCGCCGGCAATCCACGGTTGTACCGGCGCAGGGCTTGGCGCATTGCCAGTAACGGTGCTAAACTCTACTTGGGTATTACTCCAGTCCATATGGCTATTTTGTATAATTTCTGCTTGTAGTTGCAGATGAATAGTATCTTTTTCGCTCTGGGCATTGATGACGTAGCTTGGTGTCCACTTACTGCCTTGCAAGGTATAGGCATATTCTACATGGATGGAGCTCTTTTCAGCCAAGGGCGTGTCCAAAGTTATGGTGAAAACTTGACTGGAAACGGCTTTGCTTTGTGAATTTTGCCCCTGTGCGGCTAAGGTCTTTGCTTTTTCCCACGCACGTTTATTTTCCGAAATTTCCGCAGAAGCAATGACGAGTTCGCCAATGGTAATGCTCATTTCTTGTTGTTTGTTTTGCTTGGACAGCTCCATGTATTTTGCTTTTAGGGCTTCAAACTTTACTATGGATGTTTCCATGGCGGCGGCAGTAGCATCCACCATGGTCTCTAGGGCTTGTTGCTGTTTTTGTACAGCACCTTGAATGGCAAAGGGCTCAGTAGTAACAGCAGACCAACCAAGGATGGTACCTTGGCTTTTTCCATGAACTTGAGGCAAGCTAAAATGCACATGGCTGGCATTTTGTGGCAAAATTATAAAAAAACGCTTTTCTTTGCCGTTGACCATGAGGTTTCCTTGGCTTTTGGCAAAAACACGGGCGTTTTGTTGATTGAGCACCACTTTATAGGGAATGGCCGGTAAAGCGTTAAGATTTTCGCCTAGGGATTCCAAATACGTTTCTTCGTTGTCAAAATCTGCATCAGCAGGAGCAGCGTGTAACGGCGTAACTGCTAGAGCACCTACGTAACAAAGACAGTATAAAAAAGTAATAATGCCGTATGTAAATTTTTTCATGGTCTTTTCCTTTTAAAAAAGTTTTTTGCCCTGTATCCAATGGGCCACAACTTTTCCTTGTAAGGTTTGTCCTTTAAAGGGCGTATTGCAACTTTTAGAATGTACGGTGTCTTCTGTGACTTCCCAGCTTTTTTGTGGGTCAAAAAGGAAAAAGTCGGCCCTATCACCGGGGGCAAAGCCGTTGAAAGGCAGTTTAAAAATTTCAGCAGGGCGGTTGCACCATAAACGCTGCATATCTCCACTATTTATAACATCTTCTTGTACCAATTTCCATGTGAGGGCCACGGCCAAATCAAGACCAGTAAAGCCGTTGGGGGCTTCATCTAAAGGGCAGTCTTTTTCATGAGCGGCATGGGGCGCATGGTCGGTAATGAGAATATCAATGGTGCCATCTTTCACCGCCTGGCGTAAGGCTTCTCTGTCCTTCGGGGTGCGTAAAGGTGGATTCACTTTAGCGTTGGTACCGTAATTTTCCAGTACCGTATCATCTAACAATAGGTAATGCGGACAGGTTTCTGCCGTTACCTTAACACCACGAGCCTTGGCCCAGCGTAATAAATCCACTACAGCTGCACAAGATACGTGGGCGATATGCACAGGAATATCTAAATATTCTGCCAATAAAATATCACGGGCCGCCTGCATGGCTTCACCCACATAGGGCTGACCTTTAACGCCAATACGGCCACTGGTTACCCCCTCATTCATATGGGCCCCTTTGGCTAGGGCGGCGTCTTCGCAATGGTCAATGACTATGAGGTCTAAATCGGTGGCGTATTCCATAACTCTACGTAAAAGTTCGGTATTTTCCATGGAGTGCCCATCGTTGGAAATGGCTACACAGCCGGCTTCTTTCAATTCTGCTAAGGGAGCCATTTCCTTGCCAAGCAGACCCACCGTAGCGGCACCTACAGGGTAGACAAAAGGCCCATGAGGAAAGGCTTTTTTGCCTTGCTCGATGATGAATGCCGTTACAGCAGCGGTATCGTTAACCGGACGTGTATTGGCCATGCACATGACGGCTCCAAAGCCACCATGCAAGGCTGCCGCAAGGCCCGAAGCCACGTCTTCCTTGTATTCAAAGCCAGGTTCACGCAAGTGCACATGGGCATCTATGAAGGAAGGAAAAAGCAATAATCCATCGGCATCAAACGTTTCTGCGTTTTCCGGAATGGGTTTGCCATAAGGGGTCATGGTGACAATGCGGTCATCTTCCACATGCACATTAACACGGGCCCCTAAGTAGTTGGCATTTTTTATACAAAATATATGAGACATAAAGACTCCTTGATTTTTGCGTGGGGGAGGGAAAAACCTTTTCCAAACGGAAAAAGGTCTTTCCCCCCCCCACACCCCC
>CAYJDE010000154.1:0-6160 GCA_964368805.1 uncultured Desulfovibrionaceae bacterium | reverse complement strand
TGTGTGCCTTGTGATTGCTTGGAAGTATGTGTGGCCATGGGCGGCGGCACAAGTAAACCCCAAAAGCGTGGCCAATACAGCACCACCACAGCCATAATGGCCCCCAATTGAATAATCACTTGGAAGGTAGCGGCTTTATCGCCACTATAATTGAGCATGGTGCCGGCTAAAATAAGGTGCCCTGTGGAAGATACGGGCAAAAACTCTGTGAGGCCTTCAACTATACTTAAAATAATGGCTATATACCAATTTTCCATACACACTCTTTTTTACTGCACAGGCGCCATGCCTTCACTGCAGGGGACATCTTTTACCATCTGCATCGGTTACAAATTTATATAAAGCATCCTTTTTATATAAAGCATCCTTGCAGCGTATCACTTTAAAACAGCATCGGGTGAAAATATGCTTTTACACCGCAGTTATAAGGGGAAGCACTATGGGGTCTCTGTCTACCACACGACGGAAGAAACGACGTAAGGAAGAGCGGATACTGTCATGCAAACCTTCTATATTTTGGCTTCTTTTGCCAGAAGCTTCCTCTAAAACATCCAAAACTAAACATTGCGCATCTTCTAAAAGGTGGCGCAATTGCATTTCAAACACAAAACCCTTGGAACGTATTTCTGGGCCGTGCAATACTTTACCCGTATCGGCATCTAGCACCAGCACCACAAAAACAATGCCTTCACCGCCTAGAATTTGTCGTTCACGCAAAACAGCATGGCCCACATCGCCTACACCTTTACCATCAACAAGGGTACGGTCGGCGGCAATACGTTTTTCCCTCTGTATGCTTTCAGGCAAGAGAGTAAGAGGGTCGCCGTCTTCCAAAATAAAAGTACTCTCATGGGCTACGCCACATTCGTGGGCCAAGCGACAGTGCTTTACAAGGTGACGATATTCACCGTGGATGGGCACAAAATAGTGGGGGCGTGTGGCCCTTAACATATCTTCTAGCTCGTCTCTGTGAGCATGGCCTGAAGCATGGATGTCCCGTACATTTTCGTAATACACTTCTGCGCCTAGACGATACATTTCATTAATCATGGCCGAAATGGTACGTTGATTTCCGGGAATCATGCGTGATGACATAATGACTGTATCACCCTTATGCACAGAAAGTTGTCTGTGCCCGCCCATGACCATGCGGGAAAGGGCTGAGAGCGGTTCGCCTTGGGCTCCGGTCACTAAAAGGATGGTCTTTTCTGCCGGTACATCGGGCACCCCATTATGCGCATTATAAAAGGCCGGCGGCATGCGAATAAAACCTAAATCTTTGGCCTTTTCAATATTATTAGCCAAGGACTTACCGCTGATAACCACGGTGCGGTCTGTGGCCCGTGCTATGTCAAAGACTTCTTGAATACGGTGAATATGACTGGAAAATAGGGTAATAATCACACGACTTGGCGCATCTTGCACGATGGCCTGCAGGCTTTCTTTGACTTTTCGTTCCGGTAAAGTGCGTCCTGCACGTTCCACATTGGTGGAGTCAGAAAGTAAAAGACGCACGCCTTCTTCTCCGGCAAAGTCTTGGAAAAGGCGCATGTCAGTACCGCTTCCTTCCAAGGGGTCGGTATCAATTTTAAAATCTCCGGTATGTAACACTTTACCCACCGGTGTCTGCACAGCAAGGGCAAAGCCTTCGGGAATGGAGTGACAGACAGGGAAGAAGTTAAATAGAAAATCGCCCACTTCCAAAGCTGGTTTTGGCTCCTCCCCCCAAATATCCCCTTGGACCACCTTTAATTGCACCCAATCTAGTAAGCCACGCTCACGTAATTTGTGTTCTACAAGGGCCAAGGTGAAGGCCGAACCATAAATGGAAATACCACGCACTAAGGGGACTAACCAAGGTAAGGCACCAATATGGTCTTCGTGGCCATGGGTAAGCACAATGCCAAGCAGTTTTTCTCGTACGGAGTGAATATGTTCAAAAGAGGGTATGATAACATCAACACCAAGGTGCGAATCATCGGGAAACATGAGACCACAGTCAATCATAACAATGCCTTGTGGGCCTTCCCATAATTGACAGTTAAGGCCAATTTCTCCCACACCGCCAAGGGGTGTGATGGTTGTAAATTTTTCTTGCATAATATAGTTGTGGCGTTACGTATTACTGCCCTGTTTCACAACAGTACAGGCGCATTTTCTTGCGCAAGGTAAAAAGTTCAGCAAAAGTACATGTGATGACAAAAAAATAACGCACTTCCTTGTGAAAGCTTATACACCTTAAGGCACCTACTGGCAATATTTTCCTGTAACTCGTTTTTGGGGGTATGCCTGTACTGAATGGCACTTGTGATGAGAAAGACTGATTGATTCCTCCGGAGGGGAAGGGCTCCGCCCCTCCACCCCGCCAAAGGGGATAATCCCCTTTGGAAACCTTATTTTTTTACTTTCAATAAGTTGAAAGTAAAAAAAGTTTCCTTCTTAGAGGTAAGAATTAATCAACGTTTCTTAAATAATGTAGGAAGCTTATTTTATTTTTTCTAGCTTTACCAGCGATTGGCAGAATACTGCTGAGGCTCCCACAGAGTCTGTAAGGCATGTATTTTTGAGTACAGGGTCCACGCACATGGCGGCATTGGCATGAACGCCTGTGGCCCGCAGGGCATCGCCGGCAATGCATAGGCCATCTATGGTCAGGTGGCTTGCACCATTGGCCCAATGGCCATACCCAAGACTAAATGCAATAACGCCGGGGCGCAGCCCTTGCGTAACTTTTACCTTGCCTATCATGGGCTTTTGCATATGCGTATTGATGGGCCAAAGGCCGGCAACATTACTTGCAGAAGTAATTTTGGCACTGTCTCCATTGCGTAAACCTAGACGAGTAGCATCTTCAGCTGCCACTTCGATGGAGTTTTCCCCGTGAATGCTTTGCAGCCAATAATTGCCAGAAGTTCTGCTTTTACATTGTGTTATGCTTTTATAGGTAATAAGATGTAAAGTGTAGCCTTGTTCATGGTCGGTTAAAGGCTTGCCCAGACAGTCTAGCGGACTATCCATAGCTTTTGCATAGGGAATATGACGCTTGCCCGTCATGGAAGAACGTGCTTGCCCAATATGTTCAAAATACATGCCCACCATTTTTCCGTAGGTATTACACAATTTTTCTCCGGCATAGGCTTTGGCATATTCTTGAAAGCGTCCACCACGATGCAGCACAGTCACAACATGAGGCCATAGTGCTTCCCCTACAATGCTTTTCCAGCGCACAGGGTCGAAAATACTTTGAGGTAAATGGGATCGATTTTGCAAAAAAAGTTCTATCTCGGCCTCATTGGCCGCAGGTACTAGGCCGTCCTTTTTTTCGCCCAAAGCGATATTGGCCACTTGGCGTAAATATAAATCATCCTGATGGGTGAAGGCTTTATTTTGCTTAAAAACAGCGTGGCCTTCGTGGGTGGCATCTTCACTTGCGTTAAAAGCTGCGATATCTTCTTCAAAAGCTTTTTCTCCAAAGCCCGGTAAATGCATATACTCGGCAATGCCTAGCAATAGCGATTCTAAGCTTAGATGTTGTTCTTTACCAAAGACTGTCACCGTATCTGTTAAAGGGGCCACGGCGGGTTGGCGGATGGGGGCCACTTTACACACTTGCGATGGATGCGACCCCGGAAATTCCCAACGTTCCAAATATGTTACATCGGGGAAAATATAATCCGCATACATGCTTGTTTCTCCCACAATACAGTCAGAAGCAATGATAAGCGGAATTTTTTGGGAATCGGCCAATATTTGCATAAGTGTATGACCGGCAGGCAAGGAATAGGTGGGGGCCGCCATGTACAAGAAAAGGGCTTTTATGCCGTAGGGATAAGCATCGCCGGCACTGGGGATAATTTCTTGATAAATATCACTGGCAAAGGGGTACCAAGGACGCTTGGCAGGGAACCCTTTAAAAAGCGTGGTTTTTTCATAGTGTATTCCATGTCGAATGAGGGAAATACCCCAAGGTTGCACAAGGTTTTTGCCCTGATGAATGTCATAAGAGCCACCTTTACCGTGGGTATCAAAGGTAGTGGCTTTGGATAAACCGCCTGTATAGTCGTAGTTGCCCATAAGTGTATTAACAAGCATCCAAATGGCTACATTATAAAAGCCATTGCTGTGTTGAGATACGCCACGATGTATATCCACCACAGCCTTTCTTCCGTGAGAAGTAAATTCACGAGCCAGCTCCATGAGCTCTTCTTCATGGGTGCCGGCTTCTTCTGCCCATGTTTTAAGGCTTTTGCCCATGGCTTCTTCTTTATAGATTTGCAATACGCTTTTTACTGTATGCCCATGCACTTGTTCATGCACAAAGAGGTCTGCTTGCACAGCATGTTCAGTATCGTTGGGGTCAAAAAAAATGGGTGTTTTTTTATGCATGGCCACAAAAGCATCAAAAAACCATGGGCCTTTTTTACCTTGACGTGGCTGCTTGGTTTGTCCCAAGTCAGAAGCACGCAAAAAATCTCCGGGGCTTCCGTCAGGACGTATTTTCACCAGCCATGTTCCTTGCGACCATGTAGGTTCATGGGTCTTGCGTGCCGCCGCTGCATTACAGTTGCTTAGGTAATCAGCATTATATTTATGATTTTCTAAAATATACCGTACCATGCCCATACCCAAGGCCGCCACCCCGTGGGGATGAATGGGAATCCACTTCCAAGCACGGCTGGCGGTGGTGCTAAAACGTGGATCAACAACGGCAATTTTTTGCTGGCCCTCGGTCACTTGTTCATTAATTTTACTGGCCCGTAAAGGCGGCCCATAGTTGGCCTCCATGGGATTGGCCCCCACAAAAATAATACAGCGTGCATGGCGTGTGTCGGCTTGCCAATAAAATTTCTTGCCGCCCCTAAACACGCCTTCGTCAAATTGTTCGCTCATGGCTTTACAGGTAAAATACAAAGATCCTTGACACACAGTAGTATGTCCGTGGGTATTTACCGTGCCCAGACTAGCCCCAAAAAAACGTTGGATGAGTTCGCTTCTACCGCCTTTTTGCCTACCCCAAGAATAGCAAATTTGATTATTTTTAGGCCCAAGGTCCGGATGATCAGGGTCTATGAGGTGCTGTAAGTGCTCGGCATGTTTTTCTTTAAAATCTTTTAGTGGCAAAGATTTTGAGGCAACCAAGGCCGCATCCTTGGCTAAAGCTGCAAAAATATGCGGATCTTTCAAGGTGGCAATGTCTTGCAAACCTTGCACATGGCCTTCGCCAAAAAGGTTACCACCTTCTACAATTTCTTTAATGGCTTGGTGAAAATCTATGCTTTGCCATTGCTGTTCCCCCCGTTTTCCCACCCGTTTTAACACTTTTTTTATGCGATAAGGGTCATACAAAGTTTGTATGCCGGCATAGCCTTTGGGGCATAAAGCCCCTTCCATATGCGCCGCTTGCTGTACAGTAGTAGCGTAGGGGATATGTGGGGTGAGGGGCCACGGGCTATAGGGATTTCCTTCTATTTTACATGCATGTCCATGTTTAATGGTCACCCGTATGCCACAATTGGTATTGCATTGCTGACAAACAGAATAAATATAACTTTCTTGCATACGTTCAGAGTGTTGCACTGTTTTCTCCAATATAGCCTGTGGTAGCTTGAGGCCCTACTATGCGACCTTAAGCAATGAATTGCGCAAAGGCTTATGATGTCTATTCTTGACAGGCCCTTATCTCATAGACTAGGTTTGGCCTGAAATTTTCTTTAACAGGCTGTTAGATAGTGTCGTCAAATCTGCCTTTTCGACTTTTTCTACGTCAAATTTCACAAGCTTTTTCAATCGTGTATGTCTGTATACACTCCCTCAAAGCTTGTTCATTTTCCTTGACAAAGCTTGAAAATTTGTCATTTGACGGCACTACCTAAGGAAACGCTGATGTAATACATTGTTTTATGCTAACATATTTTCAAACCATATCTTATGCGCCACAATTTTCTTTTTAAAGTAAGATGTAGACGCAAATGGTTTTTTTGAAGGGGAGAGTCTGAGAGGGGCTCGCTCTGTGAAAGATTTTTCTTAAAAAAAATTTCCCCTCTCAGGAAAAAGAATGCATCAGCGTATCCTAAAAAAAGTTTCTCTTCCTAGGCAAAAGAATGTATTACGCTTCCTTAAGATAGGGCTTTTTTAACAGCTTTTAACGAACCGGTAAAGG
>CAYJDE010000153.1:0-6222 GCA_964368805.1 uncultured Desulfovibrionaceae bacterium | reverse complement strand
AGGAAGACGAATTTTGCTAAGGGGGTATAGTATATAGACATACATACAGTCTTAGTAAGATGAGTCTGACGCAGTTAGAGGATAAAAAGGCATTTAATCAGCGTTTTCTTTAGAGACCTCTGCATCTAGAAATAAGCATGCAGAGGTCTTTTTTTATCAAACTATTTATGCAGGCCAGCGGCGTGAGGTGCGCACCAGACCTTGTTTGTTCATCAGTAAACATTCACGTCCAGGCAGGCTGTCTACAAGAGAAAGTGCTTGCTTTGGCGGCATGGCGGAAAGGGCTGTGGCAAGGGCGTCGGCTTCTAACGTGGTGGGGGCTATTACGGTCACCGATGTCATATGCTGGGCACTTTGCGAGCGGCGAGGATCTATGAGGTGATGATAGTTTTTTTGTGCATCGTAAAACACTTCATAGTTGCCCGAAGTGGCCATGGCCCCGTGTAAAGGCACGCTGGTAATGATGGCTCCGTTGCGAGTAGGGTTTTCAACAGCTACACGCCAAGGTGCTTGCGAAGATTTTTGCCCTTGCGCCTGAATATCTCCACCGGCATTGACAAGGTGGTTGGTAATACCATGCTTGGTCAATATATGGGAAGCTCTATCGGCAATATATCCCTTGGCTATGCCGTCAAGGGTAAGCATCATGCCGTGGCGTCCAAGGCGCACATGATCCACACTAATGTGTACTTCATGGGCTGCAATAAGCTTTTGCGCTTCACGCACGTCTTGAGCATCTAAATGCATCTTGCCTTGTGGGTTTTGCCCTTGGCGATAGACTGTAAGCAAGGGCGCCACAGTCATATCAAAGGCGCCTTTTGTGAGGTCATGGGCACGCTTGGCTCTTTGCAAAACATGCATAAGATGTTTGGGGGCCGCAAGCAGTTTACCTGAAGCGTTAAGCTCTGTAAGCGGAGAGGTTTTGTGTCGAGTAAGCTCTGCTTCAAGGGCTTGCACTTCTTCAAAAGCCTGCCCAAGTGCCTCTTCTGCTAACGTTTTGCTTTTGTGTACTGCAGATAAGGTTACAAAAGTGCCTAGCATAATACGGGTTTGTGTGTGTATTTGCCCAAAATCTTCTGTAGCCTTTGGTGTTGATGCAAAAGCATGGGAAGGCATTACGCCAGCCATGAGAGGCTGGCATAAGAGCGCAGCACCCATGAGGCTTCCCCCTTTAAGTAAGGTACGCCGACTGATGTTTTTTAAGGATTCTTCTGTCATATACCTCTCCTTACGAGCCTTGGGCCTGAGTTTCAGTCGGTTGATTGTGCTCTTGGGCTGTAGCTTCGGCACCCTTGGCAGTAATTTCCAGTTCTTTTAAGTGAGCCATCTCTAAATTATGCGAAAGAGTAGGGCAGCTAGGGCGTAAAATCTTGCGAGGACATGTGGTAATGCACACTTCTTCGCAATCAGAACCGTAGCTTAAGCATTTTTGTTGATCAATTTCAATGCGGCTATCACGTGTGCTAATGGCCTTGGCAGGGCAAGCTTTAATGCATTTACCGCAGTTAATACAACCCACTTCACAAATATCCATAACAGCGCGCAATTTATCCTTGGTGGCGCAGGTTACCGCCACTCTGGCACGGGTGGGAATAAGGTCTAAAGAATCTCGTGGGCAAGCTTTGATGCAAATGGCACAGCCTGTACATTTTTGCGGATTAATGACCACTAAACGGTCAATAACTTCCATGGCATCAAAGGGACAGACTTGAACGCAATCGCCAAAGCCAAGGCAGGACCACGAACAAAGGTCTGAACCATCCATGAGTAGGGTAGCCGCTGCACAGGAAGGCATACCATGATATTGATATTTTTCAGCCACTTTTCCCGCCACTTTATCGCAACGGCGAAAGGAAATCATGGGATCAGCAGCGCCTACAGATTTACCTGTGAGCTCTCCAATGGTGATACTGGTATCGGCAGATCCTGCCACACATAAGGAGGCAGCAACGCTGGATTCGTTGACCACAGCTATGGCGTAGCCTTCACACCCTGCATAGCCGCAGCCGCCGCAGTTGGCACCGGGCAGGGCGTCAAGTACGGCCTCTACCCGAGGGTCTTCTTCCACATAAAATACCCGTGAGGCCGCTGCAAGCACAATAGCTGCCACAAGGCCAAGACCAAATAAGGTCAGAACTGATGTTAAAACCATATGATCCTCCTAACTGGTCATGCCTTTAAAGGCGACAAAAGCAAGAGACATAAGCCCTGCCATGATTAACGCAATGGGGGTTCCCATCATAGCCTTAGGCACACGGCAGGTGTCCAAACGCTCACGAATACCAGCCATAAGCACCAATGCCAGCATGAAACCAGCACTGGAAGCCACAGCGTACAACATGGACGTTATGAAATCATATTCTTCACGTTGTACTAAGATGGCTACACCCATAACGGCACAGTTGGTAGTAATGAGGGGCAAAAAGATACCCAATGAGGCATAAAGAGGGGGTACCATTTTTTTGAGAAACATTTCTACAAATTGCACCAAAGATGCAATCACAAGAATAAATACAATGGTTTGTAAGTATCCTAAATCGTAAGGCACCAGCACATATTTTTGCATTGCAAAGGTACAGGCTGTGGCCATGATGGTTACAAATACCACCGCACCGCCCATGCCAAGGGCTACGCCTTGCTCTTTAGAACAGCCCAAATAGGGGCAGTTGCCAAGATATTGCGCAAGAACAATATTGTTTACAAATATGGCGGAGATGAAAAGTTGAAATATATCCATGTCCCCTCCTATTTACCCATGGCGCATGCGCCGCAAGCGGAACAACCGTGTTTTGGATTTTCAGGCTCTGCAAGACCTTGACGTTTGGCTTGCCATTTGGTGAAAGCGTTCATGCCGCATAAAATAATGCCAAGGCAAATGAAGGCACCGGGGGCTTCTACCATAACAAGGAAGGGCTTAAAGCCTTCCCACATGATTTGCTGTCCAAAAAGAGTGCCAGCACCAAGAAGTTCGCGCATACCGCCAAGGAAGGTTAAGGAAAGGGTAAAACCAATACCCATGCCAAGACCGTCAGCCACAGAAAGGGCCACGGGGTTTTTAGCAGCAAAAGCTTCGGCACGTCCAAGAATAAGACAGTTTACCACAATAAGCGGCACGAAAATGCCAAGCTGCTGATATAAAGGATACGCATAGGCTTGCATAAGCAATTCCACCGATACCACTAAGGATGCAGAAATGGCAATAAAGCACGCAATACGCACCTTTTTAGGAATGATACTGCGCATGAGCGACACTAATAAGTTAGAAAGTACCAACACGAAAATAACCGCCACGCCCATGCCTAAACCATTTTCAGCAGACTTGGTTACCGCCAAAACAGGACATAAGCCAAGGAGCAAGCGAAACGGTGGCAGCTCATTCCAGAGGCCTTTTGTAAATTCTTTCATCATTTGTTGCATATTTTTTCCCCTATGGCCATGCTTTTACGATTTGCTCTTTAAGTTCGGCATAGACTTTAGCTGCATTGGCTACGGCCAAAGTCGTTCCAGCAGAAGAAACGGTAGCACCAGAGATGGCGTCAATATTGCCGCCGTCTTTTTTTAGCTGCACATTCATGGGCTTTCCAACAAATTGTTCAGTAAAACGAGGTTGTAAAATAACATCGCCAATACCCGGTGTTTCTTTCATGGTGGTAACCCCAATGCCAATAAGGGTATCATTGCTAGGGTTAAAACCTACCATGACGCTAATATCACCGCCAAAGCCTTTTCCCTTGTTTTCCAAGGCTGCGCCCACAAGTTTATTTCCTTTTTTTGCTGGAAATACAGTAACTAAGCTGCCGTCCTTAAGGGTGAATTTTTTTCTATCTGCCACAGGAGAATTCTCTGCCATGGCAAAAATTCTTTTAAGCGCAGGTTCTTGTACATATTTGAGTACTTGCTCTTCAATGGGAACAGCCGTCACTTGTTTAAGGTAAGAAAGGGCAAAGCCCGAAATACCACAAATAACGGAAAGGACAACCAGCATTCTTCCTATATCGCGCATTACTTACCTCCAAAGGGCTTTGGCCGAATACCATCGAGTAAAGGAGCCAATAAATTGATGAGGAGTATGGCAAAAGGCACGCCGTCGGTATGCACACCATAAACTCGAATGATTATAACAAGTACACCGCCAAGAAGCCCGTAAAGCATCATGGGGATTTGTCTATCAGGCGAAGAAGAAGGCTCTGTGGCTAAGAAAAATCCACCTAAAAGGGTAGAGCCTGTTAAGAGATGAAAAACGGGAGAGGCGTATATTGTAGGGTCAATACTATGAAAAATGGCCCCTGCAATAAGGACGCCTACAAAAAAGCTTATGGAAAT
The DNA here is from genome assembly GCA_964368805.1 of uncultured Desulfovibrionaceae bacterium. Classification (GTDB taxonomy): domain Bacteria; phylum Desulfobacterota; class Desulfovibrionia; order Desulfovibrionales; family Desulfovibrionaceae; genus CAYJAD01. Next base: position 1,899 of record CAYJDE010000153.1, on the reverse strand, counting down.
TTCCCAGCGAATAATGCCTCGCAAAGCAAGGAAAGACCCACCGACAAAAAGTCCAATGGCTTGTGCGGCCCCTAATCCACCGATTTGCATACCAGAAAGTAAAGCCATGGTGGAAGTTTGTGCTGCTGTGGTGGCATCAAAATACTTAAGCTGTACCAAGGGGTCCACAAAAGATGTGGAAAGCTGCATGGCGTTGGGGTCCATGAATACCGGCCAAGATACATAAAGCAAGGCCCAGCCCACCAAGGAAGCATTGACGGGGTTTGCTCCAAAGCCACCAAAGGCCATTTTACCAAGGGTGATACACAAGGCAACACCTACAACAACTAACCACCAAGGGGTGGCTGCTGGTAAAAGAAAGGCAAAAAGTAATGAGGTAATGATACCAGAAAGATCATCAACGCCGATTTCACGCCCCATGATTTTTTGGCAGCAGGCTTCCACCACTATGCCAGTGAGCATAGCCAGTGCCATGACGCGCGCTGCGGGGAAACCCCAATGCCAAATGGCCATGGCTGCCGCCGGTACAAGGGCCAGCAAAATACTCAAATTCATACTGCGTATGGTACGGCCACAATGCCAAAACGGGGGGGCACTAACGGCCAATAATGCAGAATTTGCTGTTGTGTTAGCCATCCTATCCTCCAATTTCGCTTTCTGGTTTAATCTCTTCAAGCTTGGCCAACGCTTCTTGTTGCAATAAAATATGTTTAGATAAACGAATATATTGCAACACAGGGCGGCGTGCCACGCACACATACCCGCAAAGCCCACAGTCTAAACAAGAGAAAATGTGTTCTTTGCGACATCTATCGTGCAGGGCAAATTCTGCATAACGGCTGAGCATGGAAGGAGTAAGACGGGCAGGGCAGACAAGCACACAAGCACCACAATTAATACAAGGACTATGTCCTTCAATTTGTGGAACAGCACTTGATTCTACCACAAAAACGCCGTGCGTTCCCTTGGTGACACTACGATCAAGTGTATCAAGGCTTTCACCACGTAAAGGGCCACCACGTAAAAGTGTATCCCCTTCTTCAATGCTAATGCCGGCATGGGCGATAAGTTCACCCACACGTGAACCTTCTTTAACAATAAAGTTTGTCCACTTGGTATAATTGCCCACGGTAAGCACAGTTTCTGTCAATGGTAGGCCTGTTGCGCCTACTCGGCCAAGGCTCCACACGTTATGTAAGCTAACACAGGCTACATCGGGAGGATTTTCCTTACCTATCACATTTTTTATAACAATTTCGGCAATACTGTCTGGGTAATTGGCCGGTACATGCACAATCTTTAAGCCTTCATAGGTAAATTGCAAACCGTGAGGGATGGCTAAAATAAGATTTTCAGCACGCATTAAACGTTTCAAAAGTTCAATACCTGCTTTAAAGGTGCGGCCATGGGTTAGAAGCATAGGTTCTGCCCAAGTAATACCTGGGTCAGGGTTTAAGCCATTAATAATGAGTGTTTTACATGCCTTTGCTAAGGATTTTGTATTTAAGCCCATTTTTTTAACGGCAAGGCGTAATTCTTCCCCTTGTAAATCTTGAGCAAGTAAATCCACTGGCTCCACATCCATGAGCGGCGCATCTTCAGCAGGAGGAACAGCTTTGATGAAGATGCTACGTTCGTTAACTTCACTAATTTCCCCATAAATAGGGGAGAAAACGTCCCCTTTTTCTAGGGAAGGGTGCTCAGCTAGCAACATATAAGGATGTACCTTAGTTTTCTTCTTGATACCGTCCACGAGGGTAGAGCCTTCACGATTAAGGCGTACCTGAGTAGGCTCTGGGCCATCGCTAAAACGTTGTGTGGCACCATACACAAGGTGAAAACGGGGGTCGTTAAGTATTTGAAAATTCTGTTTCATACTAAACTCACTTGGTATGGCAT
>CAYJDE010000152.1:0-6421 GCA_964368805.1 uncultured Desulfovibrionaceae bacterium | reverse complement strand
TTAGGAAAAAGCCCTCGTCCAACAAGATTTTATAAAGAACTTTGCAAGGTTGGCGATGTGACTGTTTGTTCTTGTTTTGAGTCAAAGAAATTAATGCAAGGTGGAGAGCTTTATGAATTATCTAATTTAAAACCATCTTCATTTAAGATAAATAGCGTTAAGCGCACTTTTCATGCTCTAACACGCCAATTTGAAAAGGCTATTTGGATTGACGAATTAAAAGAACCGTTTGAATCCTTAAAAGAAAAGCAATTCCAGCTCATTGTTTGCCAAGATATTCTTGCTTTGCCACTTGCTGCTAAAGTAAAAAATCTTCCTCAGAATAAGGGGCGTTGTAAGCTCATTATGGATTTGCGTGAGTTTTTCCCTTTGGACTTGGAGCAGTTTTTAATGTGGAGATTGCGTTGGAAGAGGTTGATGATTTATATATGTAAAACATATTTACCACATGTTGATACTGTTTTTACGGTATCTCCTGGTCTTGCACGAGGGTATGATAGTTGGTTTGGTACATCTTGTAAAATTTTACCAAACCTTCCATATTATCATGCAAACTTAGCACCGAGACCTACGGAAAACTTAATTCGGTGTATACATCATGGCGATGCTTGCCCAGGTCGAAAGTTGGAGTATATGATTGAGGGTTTTATTCCATTAAAGGGAAAATATGTATTTGATTTAATGCTTATGCCTACTGACAGAAAATATTATGAAAAACTAAAAAAACTTGCTACTTTCCACGAGCATATTAACATAATACCACCTGTTCAAATGGATGATATAGTATCTTTTATCGCACAGTATGATTTAGGTGTATACTTATCTACAGATATATCATTTAATGAAAAATATGCGTGGCCTAATAAGTTTTTTGAGTTTATTCAGGCACGACTTGGCTTGGTAGTATCGCCTGCACCTGATATGGCTAACTTTGTAAACGAAAAGAAAATTGGCGTATCTACGCATGGATATATGCCAGAAAGTTTAACTGCAACAATGCTTACTTTAACGACAAAGGTAATAGATCTTTTTAAGGTAAATTCGCACTCTATTGCAAAAGAGCTTTGTTGGGAGCGTAATACGGAGATTTTGCAAAGTCATTTAGAAGAAATTAAGCAATACTGTAGCAAGGGGTGATTGGAAATTTCTTCAAGATTAAAAACCTACTCCTCAATATTAAATAACTCTTTCCAGCGTAAATAGTTTATACAACGCCAAATACGCCAATCAAAGGGAGATTTTTCGTTATAGATGTTTTGCCAGTCTTGTAAGAGTTCTTTATGATTAAATAATTGGGAGTTTTTAGATTTTGTAAGATTTTCAATAACCCAATCATTCATATTCATAAACCACTGTTTTTCTGGAGTTTCAAAACCAATTTTGTCCTTTCTGTCAAGCAGGGCATCTGGCACGATGCCACGCATGGCTTTACGAAATACTGCTTTAGTCCAACCATCTTTGTTTATAAGATATTCTTCTGGCAAGGAGAGAAAGAACTCTGCTAATTCCTTGGTGCAAAAAGGAACGCGGCTTTCAATGGAAAAGGCCATAGCATTGCGATCGCCATTTCGTAGCAGGTTTGGTAATCCATTCCATGTAATCTGGTTAGCTAACACTTCTCTTACACGGTCTCGTGATGCATATATAGTAAGTTTTGAAAGAGGGTATTGCGTAATGTTTCGTATTGCATCTATATTTAGCCAGCTATGATTAAGTGGTTTGTTAATAATTTTTCTTGCCAATGGTTTTAGCCATGTGGGCGTATATTGGCCAATACATCGTAAAAAAGCTGTTTTAGGATTTCGTCCTTGCCACTTTTTACAGTTTTGGAAAAAGTTCCAAGCTTCAATAAATTGTCCTTTGCCGATTAAGGTTTGCAATCTATATTCAGGATAGCCAAAATAACCAGCAAGCATTTCATCGGCGCCTTGTCCGTCAAGAGTTACCACAACGCCGCTATCACGTACCAACTGAAAGACACGATATTGAGCATAAATTGAAGTGGACCCAAAGGGTTCGCCTTGGCGCTTAATCATATGGTCTAAATCATTAAATAATTCTTGGGGTGTGACAGTAATTTTATGACTAATGGCATTGGTATGAGTAATAACTTTATCTGCCCATTTTTCCTCAGAAATTTCGGCTTGGTCAGCTGCTACATAGGTAAAGGTATGTAGTGGCATCTCAGGTTCAAGATGGCGTACAGCACAAGTTACGGCAGAGGAGTCGATGCCGCCAGATAGGGCAACACCCAAGGGCACATCGGACCGCAAGTGCAATTTTACAGAATGTAAAAATAAATGACGTGCTTCTTCTGCTGCATCCTCAAAAGAAACTTTACGTGGTGTTGGCAGGGGCACTTGCCAATATCTTTCATCCTTTAAACATGCGCCAGTGGTGACGTTAAAGAGCATATAATGCGCAGGCTTAACTTGAAATACATCTTCTATAAAACATTCATCACCAACACCAAGGCGAGCAGTGATTAAATAGTGATAAGCTTGGGCTAAGTTTAGCTTACGCTTAATATTTGGAAATTCCAAAAGGGCTGGCAAATCAGACGCAAAGGCAAAGGTATTATCTCTTTGTTTTGTCCAGTAAAGCGGTTTAATACCAAAAAAATCACGCGCTAATAAAAGAGTTTGTTCTTGTTTATCGTAAAGCGCAAAGGCAAACATGCCTGTAAACTTGGTTAAGCAGGCTGTTCCCCAATGGATGATAGCTTTTAGGAGAACTTCTGTATCCGTGTTTGTGCAAAATGTGATGCCAAGCTTTTCGAGTTCTGTGCGTAATTCTAAATAATTATATATTTCACCATTGTAGACTAATGTGTACCTTTTGTCTTCGCTGAAAAAAGGCTGATGGCCTGCGTGCGATAAATCAATAATGGAAAGCCTAGCTTGCCCAAGGAGTACTGATGCCTTGGTTTCAGATGATGCATAACTTGCGCCTTCAGTAGCAACTAATTTACCTGTTGCATTAAAGATAGCATAGCCGTGGTCGTTGGGGCCACGTTCTTTTAGTGCCTCACAAAGCTTTTTACCTGTATTTTGCAACACTGCTTGGGTTTGCATACTTGATGGGATATATCCAAAAATACCGCACATTTTTATCTTTACTCGCTTGTCTTAAGAAAAAATACGTTGAATAAGTATTTTTTCATTTTCTTCCCATGAATAGATCTTTGCTGCTTCATGGCTTTTTTGTTTAAAATTATCAATTTTTTCAATATTTAGCTCAGATAGAAGTTTGGATAGACTTGCAGCAGAATAATCATCGCTAGTACAGCCTACTGCTGTGCTATTTACAAGGTTTGACATATCTGGTGAAGGCGAAATAATAACACCGAGCCTTGCTTGGATATATTCAAACAGTTTGTTAGGCCAGCCGTATTTTTCGTTAAAATTATTAGAAACAGATAAATATACACCCACATCATACTTAGCAACAAAAGAAACAATTTCAGGCATAGGAACTGGCGCAATAACATTTATATGTGGGGAGTTATTTGCCATATTTCGTAATTTTTCAAGATATTCTGGTTCGGTATTAACAAGCATGAGATCAAAAGTATATTTACCCTCAAAAGGTGCAAAACCTTCTATCATATGCTCAAGCTTTCGTACAGAAGATGCGTTCCCGTGGTGTATGCACTTTATAGGTAAAGCTGTTGGGTGGGGAGTAATTTTTTCTTGGTAGTATGACAAGCTTGGAATAAGCTCACAAGATATGGCATATTCTTTTTTATAAGCATCAACTAAGCCTGGGGAAACAGTTAAATAAACGTCCGCCCTAGAAAGAAAGTGATGACACAAATAGTCATAATAGGGCGATACCAATAACTTCCATGCAGGGCGCTGCTCAAATTGTCTTGGATAAAATTCGCGTAAATCAATAGTTATTTTAGTGTTTTTATCTGCATTTGCATCTTTTAAGGCGCAAGCGAGTGGAACTAAGTGTAAATCATGGCAAAGTATGCGGTCAAATTTGTGATGTTTTAACGTATCAAAGGCGTCCTGAATATATGCAGGCCAATATTCATATTTGTAATTGCGCAATAATAGCATGGTAGCGCGTAGAGCTTGTTTAATAGGTGATTTATTGAGTCTTCCTAGAGGGATATGAGATATATTGCTTTTTAATTTATCAGCGGTTCCGTGTGAACACACAATGACATTGCCAAATTTAGCAGCCAAATCTGCCATGCGTGTAGGACGCGGGCTTCGTCCGTAGTCGCCAACAAATAATGAGAGAGTTTGCATGTATATCCTTATAAAATCACTAGATTTGTTTGTTGAGTAAATATTTTATCATTCTACAATATAGCATGGAAAAAGTCTAATTATTGTTGCATGGAAAAATTGCATTTTTTGGTTGTTTTGCTAACATAAAAATAACTTGACGGTATGAGGTTATATTGGATATGAAGACTAACTTTGATTACATGAATATTAATCTATATACAAGGATTGTATTAAAATGTGCGGGATATTCGGACAAATTTCCAAGGAAAAAATAAATAAAGAAAACTTTGATAAAATAGTCAACCACTCTGAGCAAAGAGGTGTTGATTCAAGTGGTATCCTGTACTTTTCTGATGCAAAATATAAAATAGCAAAAGCGGACTTTAAGATAAAAAAACTGCTTCGCAAAACAAATATATATGATTGCAAACTTGCCTTTGGGCATAGCCGGCTCATTACCAATGGTCTTTCCGATAATCAGCCTGTAATTCGTGGAAATATCTGCGTTATTCACAATGGTATTATTGTTAACGAGGAGCAAGCGTGGGAGAAATTGAGTGTCGCAAGACAGTATCAAATTGATTCTGAACTTATTGTTGCCATTGCTGAAGAATGTCTGGCCAAAGGTGGTGCCCCAGAAGATATCCCTCATAAAGTTTTTGAGTTCTGTAGAGGGAGTATAAGTTGTGCTCTTGCTTTACCTGCTTATGGAAAATTACTTTTGTTTTCTAACAATGGTAGCCTATATTACGGCAAGGTAAATGACGATATGTATTTTGCCTCTGAAAGATTTGCCCTTAGCGAAATTTATTGTGAAAATATTGAGCAAATAAGAAATAACACGATTGTTCTGGATATTCCGATTTGTGATAAGCCATTTGAAGTTAATGACTCTCACTCAAGGGTTGAAAACCTTATCCCTAAGTTACAATGTAATATTACTGAGGAAAAACTTTTAGAGTTTGACAAGCCTACTCTTAAAAGGTGCACCAAATGTGTACTACCAGAAACCATGCCCTTTATTAAATTCGATGAAGATGGTGTGTGTAATTATTGTAATAATTACAAATTGCGCAATAAGCCAAAACCCAAAGAATTGCTTTTTGAGCTGATTGAACCATACAGGCGTGCAGGCAATCAATTAGATTGTATAGTACCATTTTCCGGTGGACGCGATAGTTGCTATGCTCTGCATTTAATAGTCACCGAACTTGGCATGAAGCCTATTGCCTATACCTATGATTGGGGCATGGTTACGGATTTGGGACGTAGAAATATAAGCCAAATGTGCGGTGATATGGGGGTTGAAAATATCATTGTTGCCGCTGACATTTCTAAAAAAAGAAAGAATGTTAGGATGAATTTGTCTGCGTGGCTTAAATCGCCACACCTTGGTATGATGGCCATGTTAACAGCAGGTGATAAGCATTTTTTTAGGTATGTAGAAAAAATAAAAGAGCAAACGGGAATTAATCTTAATATATGGGGTGTTAACCCACTTGAACAAACTCACTTTAAGACGGGATTTTTGGGACTTAAACCCGACTTTGAAGAAGATAAAGTTTATACTAATGGCATAATGAAACAGTTACGTTATCATAGCAAAAGATTTAAGGCTATGACTGAAAGCCTTGGTTACTTTAATTCTTCTCTTTGGGATACGCTATCTGGAGAGTATTATAGGTCTTTTACCAAAAAAGAAGATTATTATCATCTCTTTGATTATTGGACGTGGGAAGAAGATTTAGTCAACGACACCTTGATAAAGCAATATGATTGGGAAACAGCTGCTGACACCTCAACTACTTGGCGCATAGGTGACGGAACTGCTGGCTTTTATAATTATGTATATTATACTGTTGCTGGATTTACAGAACACGATACCTTTAGAAGTAATCAAATTCGTGAAGGGCAACTCACCCGTGAAAAAGCATTAGAACTAATTATAGATGAAAATAGACCAAGATATCAAAATATTAAATGGTATTTGGATACGCTTGGGCTTGATTATGCAGAAGTTATTAAGATTGTTAATGCTATTCCTAAATTATATAGGATTTAATAAGCGGATTTTTAAAGCAAATTGTAGTATGGTGTGAATTATTCTGCCTGCGCTAATATTGCTTTCGCGACTTCGTCCCAAGTGTTTACTTCTTTAGCTCTTTGCATATCTTTAC
>CAYJDE010000151.1:0-6501 GCA_964368805.1 uncultured Desulfovibrionaceae bacterium | reverse complement strand
TTATAAGTTATGTAGACCTTATATCTCTTGCCAAAGTATACACTTTTGTTATAATAACCTCTGGTGAACTGCGAAAAGAAGCTTACTTAGCACAAAAACGTAGCCTTGAGGGCATGCCAAATACGGATTGATGCGAGCTTGTCGAGACAATTGGAATATGTTAAGCGCCCCGACGAAGCAAGAAATTTTGCAAAAATTCTACATACTGTGCAAAGAAATAGCCTATCTTAAGCATATCTTTGGCAATGGACAAGCAACAAATAGCGTTATACATACCATGAACATTTTTTTACAAAGCAGGCAGACATGTTTCCCATCATTACAGGTAGAAAAATAAAAATTGCCATCATCGGTTGCGGTCGCATCTCCAAAAACCATTTTGGCTCTTTAGAAAAACATGCCGACAATTTTGAATTAGTGGCCGTCTGTGATGAAAACGTTGCCCTTGTCAAAGAATTTTCTGAAAAATACAATGTTACTGGCTATACCTGTTACAGCAAATTATTATGCGAATGTAAATGCGATGTAGTTTCTTTATGTACTCCTTCCGGTCTACATGCTGGTCAAGCCATTGCCGCAGCCAAAGCCGGAAAACACGTCATTACCGAAAAACCCATGGCCACCCGCTGGAAAGATGGCCTTGCCATGGTAAAAGCTTGTGATGATGCCAACGTACGCCTTTTTGTTATTAAACAAAATCGTCGTAATGACACTTTGCAACTCCTAAAGCGTGCCGTAGATGAAAAACGCTTTGGTCGTATTCATATGGTTCATATGAATGTATTTTGGACACGCCCTCAAGAGTATTACGACTCTGCCAAATGGCGCGGCACATGGGAAATGGACGGCGGTGCCTTTATGAACCAAGCCAGCCACTACATTGACTTGTTAGAATGGCTCATTGGCCCCATTGCCGATGTGCAAGCCATGACCGGCACACTTGCTCGTGATATTCAGGTGGAAGACTCCGGTGTACTCAACGTACGTTGGCGTTCCGGCGCTTTAGGCTCCATGGCTGTTACCATGCTTACCTATCCCAAAAACCTCGAAGGCTCCATCACCATTATTGGTGAACATGGTACTGTACGTGTGGGTGGAGTGGCTGTCAATGACATTCAAATTTGGGACTTTGCCGAAAAGAAAGACTATGATGACCAGGTACAGTCAGCCAACTACCAAACCACCTCTGTCTACGGATTTGGACACCCCCTCTATTTCAAAAACATTCTAGATGTACTGCGTGGCGATGCTGAACCGGAAACAGACGGACGCGAAGGTTTAAACTCCTTAGAAGTGCTTATTGCAGCATACCTTAGTGCGCGTGATAATAAAACCATATCTTTACCTTTGGAATATTAATTTTACGAGACAACTATGCTAACCTATGCCATGTTAGAAAAAAGAGAAACCAAGGTTGCCGTGGTGGGTCTTGGCTATGTGGGTCTTCCCCTTGCCATAGCTTTAGCGAAAAAATTTGATGTCATTGGCTTTGATATAAATACCAACCGCATCGCCATGCTCAACCAAGGGCACGATAATACGCTAGAAGTAAATGATACTGAACTTACCGCAAGTACTGCTAGTTTTACTTCTGATGCCAAAGAACTACAAAAAGCCAAAATTATTATTGTAGCAGTACCTACGCCAGTTGACGCCCATTACACTCCGGACTTAAGCCCTGTGCTAGGAGCAAGCCGTACAGTAGGAAAAAATATGCCTAAAGGATGCATTGTTTGTTATGAATCAACTGTTTACCCTGGAGTTACGGAAGATGAGTGCGTACCAGTATTAGAAAAAGAATCTGGCCTAACCTATGGTAAGGATTTCACAGTAGGCTATTCTCCTGAGCGCATAAACCCCGGTGATAAGATCAACCGCCTTGAAACTATTTGCAAAGTTGTGGCTGGTTCTGACGCTGTTAGCGCTGATATTTTAGTAAACCTCTATGGTGCCATTGTCACAGCCGGCATACATAAAGCGCCTAGCATAAAAGTAGCAGAAGCCTGTAAAGTTATTGAAAATACACAACGCGATATTAATATTGCCCTGATGAATGAACTTGCCCTAATTTTTAATAAAATGGGCATAGACACCTTGGATGTCTTAGAAGCATCAGGAACAAAATGGAACTTTTTGCCATTTCGTCCAGGCTTGGTAGGAGGCCATTGCATCGGCGTTGACCCCTACTACCTCACCTATAAAGCTCAAGAACTTGGCTATCACCCTGAAATTATCCTAGCAGGCAGGCGTATCAATACAGGCATGGGTAATTATATTGCAAGCACGTGTGTCAAAAAACTTATTGAAGCCGGGCGAAATGTAAAAGAGGCTCGAGTTGGCATTTTAGGCTTCACCTTTAAAGAAAATGTACCAGACATACGCAATACGCGCATCATTGACGTAGTACATGAGCTTAAAGATTTTGGCATTACGCCACTTGTATATGACCCCGTGGCTGATAGTACAGAAGTCAAGCATGAATACGATTTTACACTGGCAAAACTATCTGATTTAACCAAACTTGATGCCCTTATGCTTGCTGTTGCCCATGAGGAATTTAAAGATATAGGTACAACACAAATTAAAAGTATGTTTGCTGGTGATATAATAACACTTTTAGATATTAAAAGCTTTTGGGATAGAAACACCATGCAAAACGCAGGCTTTAAGCTTTGGAGATTATAAAAATGCAATTTATTGATTTAAAGGCACAACAAGCACGTATAAAACAAAGTGTGGACACTCGTATAGCTAAGGTTTTAGAACATGGTCAATATATCATGGGACCAGAAGTTAAAGAGTTAGAGAGTCAGCTAGCTGCTTTTGTGGGCGCAAAGCATTGCATTGGCTGCGCTTCCGGAACTAATGCATTAGAGCTTATCCTAAGTGCTTGGAATATTGGTCATGGCGACGCTGTCTTTACGACACCTCTTTCATTTATTGCTACAGCAGAAGTTATTGCAAAAACTGGTGCAGTTCCTATTTTTATTGATATTGACCCGCACACTTGGAATATTGATAGTACAAAGCTTGAAGATGCCATACTTGCAGTACAAAATAACGATTCTAGCAAACACCCTTTGCCAAGTATTTGCAAGACAACAAGTCTTAAGGCTCGCGCCATTGTTGCCGTCGATATTTTTGGCAATCCGGCAGATTATGAAAATATTTTGCGCATTGCCCAAAAATACAATATATATGTACTAGAAGATGGTGCACAAGGCTTTGGTAGCACTTATCAAGGTGAAAACCTTTGCAATTGTGGCTGTCACGCCTCTACAACAAGCTTTTTTCCTGCAAAACCATTAGGTTGTTATGGTGATGGCGGTGCTGTATTTACCAATGATGCAGAACTTGCGCACATTGTAGACTCACTACGTTACCACGGACGCATTGATGCCCAAAATAAAAATGAAAATATTCGGCTAGGCTACAACGGTCGTCTTGATACTATACAAGCAGCCATATTACTTGCAAAAATGGAAATCTTCGCAGAAGAAGTCACATTGCGTGAAAAAGTAGGTGCTTATTATAGTGATTATTTATTAAAGCATGCTAACGGTAGTATTATTCCACAAAAAGTTACAAACAACGCAACTTCCAATTGGGCACAATATTCTGTGCTTTTATCTAAGGACGTTAAACGCCCTGAAGTTATTCAAAAACTCAAAGCTGCAAATATTCCAACGGCTATCAATTACCCTCTAGGTATGCATACACAAAAATGTTTTGCATATTTGGGATATGATTCGCAGGATTTTCCTGTAGTACAAAATTTATGCAAATATATACTTTCAATCCCCATGCACCCGTACTTAACTGAAGCTGACCAAAACTTTGTTTTAGATGAACTTATAAAAGCTTGCCAAGGATAAAACTATGTTAAATATTGCTATTGTCGGCTGTGGACGAGTATCCAAACGTCACTGCGAACTTTTAGCCGGTGGAAAGATTAATGGTGCAAACCTTGCTTGTGTTTGCGATATCAAACCAGAAAGAGCCAAGGAAACTGGCGAAAAATGGAATGTGCCATATTTTACTGATATGCACGAAATGATGCGCAGCATGGGCGACAAAGTAGAAATCATTAGTATACTTACTGAGAGTGGAAACCACTCAGAACATACTGTGGCTCTTGCCCCTTATGGAAAACACATAATTGTAGAAAAACCCATGGCTCTATCACTTACAGATGCTGACGCCATGATAAAAGCTTGTGATGCTGCCGGAGTAAAGTTATTTGTTATTAAACAAAATAGGTTTAACGTGCCAGTACAAAAAGTGCGTGAAGCCCTTGAGGCTGGTCGCTTTGGCAAGTTAGTCATGGGTACTGTACGTGTACGTTGGTGCCGCAAGCAAGCATACTACGACCAAGACCCATGGCGTGGAACATGGGCTATGGATGGTGGAGTTTTAACCAATCAAGCAAGCCATCATGTGGATTTACTTGAATGGATGCTTGGCGATGTAGAAAGTGTTTTTGCAAAAAGTGCCACCATGCTTGTGGACATTGAGGCAGAAGATACTGCTGTTGTTGTATTAAAATTCCGCAATGGAGCCCTTGGCATTATAGAAGCAACAACTGCTATGCGCCCCAAGGATACTGAAGGGTCATTATCAATTCTTGGCGAAAAAGGGAGTATTGTTATTGGTGGATTTGCCGTTAATAAAATGGAAACATGGCAATTTGAAGAAGCATTACCAGAAGATAACAGTATAATGACAGAATTTTCTGTGAACCCACCTGATGTTTATGGTTTTGGGCACAAGACGTATTATGAACATGTGGTTAATTGCATTGATAATGGCACAAACCAATTGGTAGATGGGCTCGTAGGCAGAAAGAGCCTTGAACTTATCCTTGCCATTTATGAATCTATTGAAACTGGCCAAGAGGTAAAGTTACACTTTACACCTGAGCGCTGCAAACTTGGGCACAAATAATTGAGGAAATTATGAGTGGTAGTAAAGACTATTTTGTACACGAAAAAGCCTGCATCGATGACCATGTAAATATTGGTAAAGGCACGCACATTTGGCACTTTACGCACATTTTATCCCATACAAATATTGGTGAAAATTGTAATATTGGTCAAAATGTTATGGCTGGCCCCAATGTCAATATTGGCAATGGTTGCAAAATACAAAATAATGTTAGCGTTTACCCCTATGTAACCTTAGAAGATGATGTATTTTGTGGGCCTAGCATGGTCTTCACCAATGTTTATAATCCACGCGCATTTATTAAACGTATGGACGAAGCACGTCAAACCTTAGTAAAAAAGGGGGCGAGCCTTGGCGCCAATTGCACCATTGTTTGTGGCGTCACCATTGGTGAGTATGCCTTTGTGGGTGCTGGTGCTGTAGTAACTAAAGATGTTCCAGCCTATACCCTCGTTTATGGTAATCCTGCAAGGGTTCATGGTTATGTATGTAGATGTGGTGAAAAATTAGAAAATATGTCTTGCCCCGCTTGCGATGTAAAATACACACAAAATGAAAATGGCGTACAACCTGCTTAAATAATAAAATGAATATTGTTCTTTTAAGCAACCACTGGTATCCATCTCCGCGCAGAGCCGGTTTTCATCATCTTGCTGACGCATGGCATGCCCAAGGGCATAGAATTACTTTTGCAACCATAGGCTTATCAGCCATTTCTTATGCTAGGCGAGATTACCGTACAAAGTATAAAGGACTTTGGCAAGCACACAATAAAATGCAACAAGTCAAAGAAAATCTTTGTTCCTACGTACACTTTACCCCACTTCACCCGCATACCACGTTAGTTCCTGTTCTTAACAAATTGCTTGCTCCATACCTTGAAAAATACTCTAACTTCAACCTTGGCGAACTAGCGCAGCATATAAGAGATGCGGATGTTATAATTTATGAAAGTAGCGTTGCACTATTTTTAGTAAAGCTTTGTAAAAACTTAGCACCCAAGTCTAGGCATATCTATCGTGTGTCTGACGATATTGCCATCTTACGCTCAACACCCTCCAAAATGCTTGAACTTGAACGAGAAGTTACGCCTCTATTTGACTTAATCTCTGTACCTTGCGCCTACTTAAAAGATAAATTTTCAAGCGAAAAAAATGTTAAATTGCAACGACATGGATTAGATAAAATAGCTTTTGACACCTTGCAAATCTCCCCATACAAAGAAGGCACAAGAAACGCTATTTTTGTTGGAGTTTTTAATTTTGACAAAAAAAGTGTTTGGGAAATGGCGAAACATAATGAAGATGTGCAATTTCATATTATTGGCAACGTTCCCATGGAAAAGGGCTTACCAAATGTGGTAGTACATGGGGAACTCCCCTTCAAAGAAACCCTACCCTATATAAAATTTGCTGATATAGGCCTACAGCCGCGTAGTTATGAACCTGCAGCAAAATCATTTACAGATTCGCTTAAGGTTATACAATACCGCTATTGTGGCTTGCCCATTGTAGCCCCAGATTTTTTAAATTTGAATCGTGATGGAGTTTTTTATTA
>CAYJDE010000150.1:0-6617 GCA_964368805.1 uncultured Desulfovibrionaceae bacterium | reverse complement strand
TAAGTACCATCGAACGCAAATACGGCAAGGGTGCCGTCATGAAATTATCTGACGACGCCCATGTAAATACACCTGTTATTCCAACAGGTTCCATTGGAATTGATTTGGCGCTTGGTGTTGGCGGTATTCCTCGCGGGCGTGTTACCGAAATTTATGGCCCTGAATCTTCCGGTAAAACCACACTTACTTTGCATATTATTGCCGAATGCCAAAAGCTTGGCGGCACATGCGCCTTTGTGGACGCAGAGCACGCACTCGATGTAAGCTATGCACGTCGCCTTGGTGTAAACACCGACGAACTGCTTATCTCCCAACCCGATTATGGCGAGCAAGCTCTTGATATTGCTGACATGTTAGTACGATCCGGCGCTGTGGACATGGTGGTCATCGACTCGGTGGCAGCCCTTATTCCCCAAGCAGAACTTGACGGCACCATGGGTGAAACACAAGTGGGCGGCCATGCTAGGCTTATGTCTCACGCTTTACGTAAACTTACTGGTACCATTCATAAATCACGCACTTCTGTCATTTTCATCAACCAAATTCGTATGAAAATTGGGGTAACCGGCTATGGTAGCCCCGAGACAACCACCGGTGGTAATGCCTTAAAATTCTACTCTTCCGTACGCCTTGATATTCGCCGCATCCAAACCTTAAAGGATAAGGAAGAAGCCTTTGGTTCCAAAACCCGTGTTAAAGTGACGAAAAATAAAGTGGCCCCTCCCTTCCGTGAAGCTGTCTTTGACATTATTTATGGACAAGGTATTTCCCGTGCCGGCGAATTACTGGACCTTGGCATTGATGCCAAAGTGGTGGAGCAAAGTGGCTCTTGGTTTGCCTTTGGGCCTGAAAAATTGGGCCAAGGGCGTGAAAAAGTGCGTGCCTTGCTGGATGAAAATTTGGAACTGCGCCAAGCCATTGAAGATAAGGTTATGGAACATCTTGGCTTACAAACCAAAGAATTTGTGCCCGTAGCCGAAGACAACATTGATATTTTAGACAACTTTGAAGACTAGAGAGTACATCATGCTTACAGCCAATGAAATCCGTCGTCGCTTTTTAAAATATTTTCAAGAGTTTCAACACGAAATTGTTGCTTCTTCGCCACTTATTCCCCGCAATGATGCTACTTTGCTTTTTGCCAATTCCGGCATGGTGCAATTTAAAGGCCTTTTTCTGGGCGAAGAAAAGCGTAGCTACAAACGTGCCACCACAGCCCAAAAATGCTTGCGTGTTTCCGGCAAACACAATGACTTAGAAAATGTGGGCCGTACCTCCCGTCACCACACCTTCTTTGAAATGCTGGGAAATTTTTCCTTTGGTGATTATTTTAAAGAAGATGCCATCCGCTTTGCGTGGAATTTTGTCACCGAGGAATTGGGCCTTGATAAAAGTCGCCTGTATGCAACTGTATATAAGGACGATGACGATGCCCACGCCCTTTGGCAAAAAGTGGCAGGGCTTACCCCCGACCGTATCTTTCGTTTAGGGGAAAAAGACAATTTTTGGAGCATGGGCGACACCGGCCCTTGCGGCCCTTGCTCAGAAATTTTCATTGACCAAGGCGCAGACCGTGCTTGCGGCCCCCATTGCGGCATAGGCCAATGCGATTGTGACCGCTTTCTTGAAATTTGGAATCTGGTATTCATGCAATACGAACAAGCTGCCGATGGCACTCGTACTGCGCTGCCCCGCCCATCCATCGACACAGGCATGGGTTTAGAGCGTGTTTCTGCCGTCTGCCAAGGAAAATTCTCCAACTTCGATTGCGATCTTTTCCAAGATATTATTCAATTTGCCGCCGGTCTTGCAGGGGTTACGTACTCCTTTAGCGACCCCGACACCAACGATGTAGATACGGCTTTACGCGTCATTGCCGACCATAGCCGTGCTGCCGCCTTCCTCATTGCCGATGGCACCCTGCCCTCCAATGAAGGGCGTGGCTATGTATTGCGCCGCCTATTACGCCGTGCCCTACGTTTTGGCACACTTATGGGCTTAAACGAACCTTTCTTGCACAAAACAGCCCATAAAGTGGCAGAAATCATGGGGGAAGATTATCCAGAATTAAAAGCCTCTGCGGCCTTCATTGACCGTGTGGTACGTGAAGAAGAAGAGCGTTTTTCCCTCACCTTAGAAAAAGGCTTGCATCTTTTAGAAGAAGAATTACAACGCCTTACCGACTGCAAAGAAAATTGCGTCCCCGGTCAGCTCTGTTTTAAGCTTTATGACACGTACGGCTTCCCCCTTGATATCGTTAATGATATTTCTGAAAAGCGTCAATTTACCATCGACGAAGCTGGTTTCAATAGCTGCATGGCAGAGCAAAAAGCCCGTGCCCGTGCTGCCCAAAAAAATGCCGGCCTGTTAGGCGCTCAAGGTCAAGACAGTAATGCCGTGTTTGCTCCCTTACATGAAGAAGGATTGCACAGCGAATTTGTAGGCTATACAGAACTTTGCGCCACCTCTCGCATTATAGCCCTCCTCGACAAGGAAGGTATAAGTATCGAAACTTTAGACGCTGGTCAAAGCGGTTTTGTCATCACAGGCCGCACGCCCTTTTATGGCGCTTCCGGCGGACAATTGGGCGACCTTGGCCACATCCAAGCCCTAGGAGAGCCGCTAGGCAAAGCGCAAGTGACGGACACTTTAAAGCCTTTTACCGACCTCACCGTACATGTGGTCACCATGGAAGAAGGCAGCCTTGTCCTTGACCATGAAGTACAATTATGCGTTACCCCCAACGATCGTCTAGCTTCGGCCCGAAATCACACTTGTACACATCTTTTGCACGCTTCTTTGCGCCGCATTCTTGGGGATCACGTACAGCAAGCCGGCTCACTGGTAGCCCCCGACCGCTTGCGCTTTGACTTTACGCATATTGCTGGCCTTACAGCCAAAGAACTGCATGCAGTAGAGCAAGACGTCAACCGTGCCATCTTGGCTGACTACCCCGTTACCGCCGAAGTAAAAAGCCAAAAAGAGGCACTTGAAGCCGGCGCCATGGCTTTATTTGGCGAAAAATACGGTGATGAAGTACGTGTGCTTACCATAGGACAATGCACGCAAGACTGCCCTGCCGAATCAGTAGAATTATGCGGCGGCACACACCTTGAGCGTACAGGCCAAGCGGGCTGTTTCACCATTCTTT
This sequence comes from uncultured Desulfovibrionaceae bacterium, assembly GCA_964368805.1. GTDB lineage: Bacteria > Desulfobacterota > Desulfovibrionia > Desulfovibrionales > Desulfovibrionaceae > CAYJAD01. The sequence goes on along the minus strand of CAYJDE010000150.1, from coordinate 3,466 downwards.
CTGAAGCAGGCATTGCTGCCGGCACCCGTCGCATTGAAGCCGCCACCGGTTGGAATGCGCTGGCCCTCATGCAAGAGCAACGTGCGCAGCTTACGGCCCTTGGCAATGGCCTTAAATGTAAGCCTCAAGACATTACCCAGCGCGTGGAAGCCTTGCAAGGCGAAGTAAAAAAATTGCGTAAAGATTTGGAGAAAAAAGGCCAAGCCACCTCGGCAAATCAGGGGAAAGACCTCATGGCTCAATGCCAAGATAAGGCTGGTATAAAAGTTCTGGCAAGTAGCGTGGGTACTCTCTCCATGAAAGCTCTGCGTGATCTCATGGATGATGTGCGCTCTAAACTGCCTTCGGGTATTGCCTGCCTTTTGGCCACCGAAGAAGTGGACGGAGATACTAAAGTACATATGCTCATCTATGTATCCAAAGACTTACATAGCAAGTATACAGCTCCGGCTCTTATTAAAACCGTGGCCCCGCACATCGGCGGTTCTGGCGGTGGCAGACCAGACCTTGCCCAAGCCGGCGGCAACAACCCCCAAGGCATAGATGCAGCCTTGGCAGCATTGCAAGAAAGTATCACAGGGTAAAAAATATATATTTGTAGGGGAAAGAGGGGCTTTTGCCAACGCCAACTGTCCCTCCTTCCCCCTCGTCCTCCTCAAAATACGCTGTATAGCATTAGAAAGGAGGATAGAGTAAAAACGCATCTGACGAAGCAGATTGCTTTTTTTCAACAACCGAATACGCCTCACATGGAGAGATATAATGATTGGTATTTCAAAACTCTATTGCGGACAGGTAGAACCTTCTGACGCTTTACGCTACGGGCGTGAAGCCGGAAAACTGCCTTCGCATCTTTTACAATTTTCTAAAGATAAAAAGCCTGTGGTGGTTTGGAACATGACTCGCCGCTGTAATCTTAAGTGTGTGCATTGCTATGCCCATGCTTTGGAAGAAGAAGGTAAGGACGATATTTCCACCGCACAAGCCAAAACCATGATCAGCGACCTTGCCGAATACGGTGCGCCGGTTATGCTCTTTTCCGGCGGTGAACCCCTCGTACGTAAAGACCTTATCGAGCTGGCCCACTATGCCACCGGCAAGGGCATGCGTGCCGTTATCTCCACCAATGGCACCCTTATCACCAAGGAAAAAGCCAAGGAACTTAAAGAAGTGGGTCTTTCCTATGTGGGCATTTCTTTAGACGGCATGGAAGAAGTGCATGACCATTTTCGTGGTGTGCCCGGCTCGTTTCGCAAAGCCCTCGAAGGTATTGCCAACTGTCAAGCTGAAGGCCTCAAAGTGGGCGTACGCTTTACCATCAACAAACGTAATGTACAAGACGTTCCCGGTATTTTTCAACTGCTGAAAGATTTAGAAGTGCCTCGGGCATGTTTCTATCACTTGGTATATTCCGGCCGTGGTTCTGAACTTATTAAAGAAGACTTAAGCCATGCCGAAACCCGTAAACTTCTTGACCTTATCATGGACGAAACCCGCGCCCTCTTTGATGCCGGCAAAGGTAAAGAAATCCTTACTGTAGACAACCATGCCGACGGCATTTATCTTTACGAACGCATGAAGCGTGAAGACCCCAAAAGAGCCGCAGAAGTTATGGAATTATTGCAATTTAACGAAGGTAACAGCACAGGGCGTGGCATTGCCTGCATCTCTTGGGATGGCAGCGTACATGCCGACCAGTTCTGGCGTAACCATACCTTTGGTAATGTATTAGAACGCCCCTTCTCTCAAATTTGGGACGACCCAAACATCGAACTTTTACATAAGCTTAAAGATAAAAAGCCCCATGTAAAAGGACGCTGTGCCAAGTGCCAATACCTAAAAATATGTGGCGGTAACTTCCGTGCCAGAGCCGAAGCCTATTATGACGATATTTGGGCTGAAGATCCGGCATGTTACCTTACAGATGCAGAAATTGGTCTCTAAGGCTGTTGAAAAAGGGCTACCTGTTTCGCTAAGCGCGTTTTGAACTGCCTTTGGAAAATATTGTATGACAACTGGGGGAGGGAACTTTTTGAAAAAAGTTCCCTCCCGCCTATACATACGGACCCCCTCCCTCAAATAACTTTTATTGACGGTGTACATGGCACTTTAGAAGTATATGGTGCCAACATCGTAGTTTGAAAGATTTTACCCTAATTACATTGCGCCACTATCTATACTCAAGAACACGTAGTATCGCATGTAAAAGCTTTTGAAAAAAAGAGGGGGTGTGGGAGAGGAAAAAGCCTTTTTTCAAAAAGTTTTTTTCCTCCCTTACAAAATATTCATTTTATGAGGAAACTATGTCATCTCCCCTACACTCCCTTCCCCCATTTTTTCGTGGTCGACGTTTACGGCGCACGGCAACGCTTCGGGCCATGGTGCGTGAAACAGCTCCCTTACGTCCTGAAGATTTGGTCATGCCTTATTTTGTTATTGACCACGAAGACAAAAATTTCATCAAAGAAATCAGCTCCATGCCAGGCCAGTATCAATTGGGCTTGGCCGCTTTAGAACAAAAAGTAGCCCATGCCGTAGAACATGGCCTTATGGCAGTCATTTTATTTGGCATTCCCGATATAAAAGACCCCACGGGCACAGCCGGCTATGCAGAAAATGGCATTGTGCAACAAGCTGTGCGCCTTTTAAAGCAAAAATTTCCACAATTGGTGGTGATTACCGATGTTTGCCTTTGTGAGTATACATCCCATGGCCATTGCGGTTTACTGACAGCAGAAGGCGAAGTGCACAACGACAGCACTTTAGAGCTACTTTGCAAGGTGGCCTTATCTCATGCCAAAGCCGGCGCAGACGTGGTGGCCCCTTCAGACATGATGGATGGGCGCATCTTGGCTTTACGCACAGCACTGGATGCGGCGGGGTATACGCAACTACCCATCATGTCCTATGCGGTGAAGTATGCTTCGGCTTTTTATGGGCCTTTTCGTGAAGCCGCCGAATCTGCCCCGCAAAGCGGTGACAGAAAATCATATCAAATGGACATGTCCAACGCCCGAGAAGCCCTACAGGAAGCGGCGGCCGATGTGGAAGAAGGCGCAGATTTTCTTATGGTGAAACCTGCTGGGCCTTACTTGGATATTTTACGCCAGCTTAAAGATAATTTTGACTTGCCTTTGGCAGCCTATCAGGTGAGCGGCGAATATTCGCTTATTAAAGCTGCCGGTCAACAAGGTTGGATTAACGAAGAAGCTGTTATTATGGAATCCCTCACGGCCATAAAAAGAGCCGGTGCGGATGTTATTATCAATTATTTTACTGAAGAACTTTTATGCAAAGGCATGGTACGTTCATGAGTCATTCTAAACATATAGGGGAACATCCCCACGCTAGTCATCCTCACAATAGCCATTCTCACGGCGGCGGTCATCCGCACGCTACATCTCCCCACCCTACTGGGCATCCTCATGCCACAGGGCATGGGGCTGAACATCCTCACGCCATGGGG
>CAYJDE010000149.1:0-6634 GCA_964368805.1 uncultured Desulfovibrionaceae bacterium | reverse complement strand
CTCTCAGGAAAAAAGTTGAATCAACATTTGCATAAGTACTTTATTGACTAAAAATGCAACATACTACTCAAAAAAATGCGGCGTACAAAAATTTTTCCTTTTCTCTTAATGACAAGTCTTTACGAACCTTATATAATGGCGTGCAGCGTAGGTTATTTCATAAAAAAAGAAGCCCCTGCATAATGAATGTAGGTCGTAAAAAACAAAATAAAAATATAGAGATAGTTGCACACAGTAAAAATTCTACGGACATTTTAGCCCAGCAGGTTCCTCATGAAATCGAGATCTTTTTTTCCTAAAATACTTATTATATTGTTATTAGGTTTGCTTGCCTATGGCGGTTATCTTTTTTTTGAAGACAGCGATGGCCCTCAGGTGGTACTTACGCCCAATACTGGTTTTATCTCTCCGGAGTCACAACTTACGCTAACCATGGAAGATATTTCTAAAGTGCGTTCTGTGGAGGTGGCTTTACGGTATAAAGACCAAATTATTCCTGTATATTCTAAACATTTTTCCCCGTATGCGGTGCAGGAAAGTGTGGAATTTTCTTTCAAAAATGTTCCTGTTCCTGAAGGAAAATTTGAATTGGAGATTAAAGTTAAGGATGCTTCCTTAGCTTCTTTTGGCCTTGGCAACAGCACTATACTTGCTTTACCGGTGACGCTGGATGCTGTGCCTCCTAAGGTGAATATTGTGTCTGGCCCACCCACCGTACGCCGTGGTGGAGCCGGTGTTTTGCGCTATACCGTCAATGAGAAAGTTTTGAACAGCGGCGTGCAGCTGGGCGAGCACTTTTTCCCCGGCTATGTGCAAGAAGATAAAAGCTATGTATGCTTTTTTGCCTTTCCTCATGCCATGAAAATGGAGGAATTCACCCCCAAACTTATGGTTAGTGATTTAGCGGGCAATACCGTGAATATTGCTTTTCGCATGCATGCCAATGATAGGAAGTTTAAAGAAGATACCATAAAAATCACCGATCGTTTTTTGGAAACTGTCAGCCAAAAACTCTATGACCTTGCCCCCAATGCCGCTAATCCTCTGGAGCGTTTTCTTATTATCAATAGTGATATACGTTTAGCCAATGCGGCATTTCTCTATGAACTTGGGCAAGAAAGTGAAAATAAAATTTTATGGAAAGGCGCATTTATGCCTTTGCCTCGTTCCGCTTCACGGGCTGGCTATGGTGAATACCGCTCTTACAGCTATAATGGGAAAATTATTGATAATCAATGGCACTTGGGCCATGACTTAGCCTCCATAAAAGAAGATAAAATTCCTGTAGCCAATGACGGAAAAGTTGTTTTTACCGGCAATGTGGGTATTTACGGTAACCTTGTTGTGGTTGACCACGGCATGGGGCTTATGTCTCTTTATTCGCACCTTACCGATATTACCACTAAGCAAGGGGATATGCTAAAAAAAGGGGACATTGTGGGCACCACCGGCGTTTCCGGCATGGCCTTTGGCGACCATGTACACTTTGGCATATTGGTGGGCGGCATAGAAGTCAGCCCACTAGAATGGTTAGACGCTCGCTGGATTCAGCATAATATTACCGACAGAATTTTTGACAAAAAGAAACCCTCGTAAGAAAACTATGCACCACACACCACACACTACACGGGCATATATCAGCCTTGGTTCCAATATGGGCGACAGTGAAACTCTGCTGGCTAATGCCTGTACTGCCATTAGTGAGACAAAAGGCCTTACTCTTGTGGCAGCCTCGGCTACGTACTATACAGAACCACAAGGTATAATTAATCAAAGCTGGTTTTACAATCAAGTAATCGCCGTAGATTGTATAGTAAACCAAGAAGACATACCGCCACAAGCCCTTGGCGTAGATACTACTTCATGGACGGCGCAAACGTTATTACAATTTTTATTGGATACAGAAAAAACTTTGGGGCGAAAACGCGGTACAAACCCTGCGCTACGCTTTGGCCCTCGTTGCATAGACCTCGACTTATTACTTTTTGGGCAAGAAAAAAGTACTGACCCCACTTGTATTTTACCGCATCCACGCCTGTGGCAAAGGGCCTTTGTATTAATTCCCTTGCGTCAGATGTTACAGCAAGCTACACTAGATACGCAGGAGCAAAACCTGCTTCATGCCTGTGAGGCGGCGTTAGCCACGCTTTCCTACAGCGTAGAAAACAATAAAATTTACCAAACACTTTAGAAAAACAAAGGTAGTTATATGTTAAAATGGATTATTTTGGCCTTGGCTTGCTATGCATTGTACAGATTGTTTGCCAATGATATAAAGAAAAAACTTGCCAAAAATGAAGAAGAAGCCGCTGTAGAAGAAAAAGTAGCTGCCGGAGAAATGGTAAAAGACCCTGAGTGCGGTGCGTATATTGATAAAGACAGCAGCATTACCGTGAAAGATGGTGATGTTATTCATCGTTTTTGCAGTTATGACTGTCGTGATGCATTTTTAGAAAAAGTGCGTAATGGCAGCCGTGTTTTACCAAACACCCATCATGAAGAGCACGAAAACCCCACAGTACATGGAGATAGTGAAAAAAGTGTAGATGATGCCATTACTGTGCAGCAAGAAGATTCTGCTGTTCAAGAAAAGGATGCGACTACTGTTACCGTGCAAGAAGATGCTAGCCTTTTACATGAAACGCCCGCTAAAGCTGATACTGGCAACGCCACAACACCTGAACAAAAATAAAGCATATATATTTACATAAATTTTGTAGAAAAAGGCATATATAAACACCATGGCACAACACGATTTCCATAGTGATGCATCCTTTTGGCACCAACATATGGAAGAATGGCTTGACATGCTGTTGGCAGAGCGAGGTCTTTCGCCCCATACCGCTGCCAGCTATGGGCATGATTTGAAAAATTTTGTGGCCTTTCTCGAAGAAAGTGGCCTTGAAAATGCTCGCAGTTTTCAAGAGCAAGAGCTTTTCCTTTATCTTGCGTGGTTACAAGGTCGTGGTCATGCCGGACGTACCCTTTCACGCCATGTATCAAGCTTGCGCGGTTTTTTCAGCCATTTGGTAGAACAAGGTGTTTTTGCAAAAAACCCTGCAAAACTTTTAGAAAGTCCTAAACTCCCTTCCTTATTACCTGAATTCCTTACGCAAGAAGAAATATACAATCTCTTGGAACGTCCGCCCCTGCGTGAGCGAGCAGGACAAAGGGATCGCTGTATTTTAGAATTGCTCTATGCTTCTGGCCTGCGTGTTTCAGAACTGTGCAATGTACGCCTTCTTGATTTGGACAGACAGCGACGCATAATACGCATTTTTGGCAAAGGCTCCAAAGAACGTTATGTGCCCATGCATACCCAGGCCATGCAATTGCTGGAAGATTATATACAGCATTGGCGACCGCTTTTTAGCCCCAAGGAAGATTTTGTTTTTGTCAATCGTTCCGGTCGTGGCATGACTCGCCAATATATTTGGAAATTGGTCAAAAAATACGCATTGGAGGCAGGCATTAGGCAAAATATTTCGCCACATACCTTTCGCCATTCCTTTGCCACGCATCTACTGGAAGGCGGGGCAGATTTGCGTACTGTACAAATTTTGCTGGGGCACAGCGACATTGCCGCCACGGAAATTTATACCCATATTCAACCCCGTCGCTTGCAAGAAGTCCATCAACGCTATCATCCTCGCAGTAGTGGTGCAAAAAAACAAAAAGTGCCGCAAGCTACTGCCGCAACACCTTCTTTTGCCAAACAATCTTCTTCTAAAAAATCTTTTGAGGATGCATCATGAGCTGTGAACATAGAGTACGCTTTTCCCCTGCCCTCCCCACACACAGCAACACCCTTATTACCTGTCACGTCAATGCCGATTTTGACGCCTTTGCCGCCATCATTGCCGCCCAATTTCTCTACCCCGGTGCCATCTTACTTTTCCCCGGCACGCAAGAAAAAGCCCTGCATGTTTTTTATACAGAAACAGCTTCTTTCATGTACAATTTTCAAAAAAGTGAAGATATTATATGGCAAGACATCACCACCCTTGTGGTGGTAGATACCAAGCAAAAAAGCCGTCTTACCCATGTTAGCGTTTTATTGGAAAGAAAAGATGTACAGGTGCATATTTGGGACCATCACCCCACATCCAATGATGATATTATAAGCTCACACACACATATGGCTTCTGTAGGAGCCACAGTTACCCTTTTGGTCAAAGCCTTACAAAAGCAAAATATTGATATATCTTGCCAAGATGCCACTGTTTTAGGCCTTGGTATCTATGCAGATACCGGCTCTTTTACTTACACATCTACTCACCCGCAAGATTTACGAGCCGCCGCATGGCTTTTAGAAAAAGGTATGGATGTCAGTTCCATCAGTGATATTGCAGCCCATGAATTCACCGCTGCCCATATTCACGCCCTCTATGCCCTCTTAGAATCTGCCACCACCTATCAAGTGGGTAATGTCCCCATTGTCATTGCCGATGCTTCCATGGAACACTACTTAGGAGACTTTGCCTTTCTCGCACATAAACTTATGGAAATGGAACGTTTTGAAGTGCTTTTTGCTTTGGGACGCATGGGAGACCGCATCACCGTAGTGGCACGCAGCCGCCGTGAAGAAATCAATGTGGGGGCCGTTTGCACAGCCCTTGGTGGCGGGGGACACGCCTATGCTGCTTCAGCTTCGGTGCGCCATAAAACCATACAAGAAGTGCACGAAATTATTTTTCAAACCCTATACAGTCAGGCCCATCCCGAAAAAACCGCCAAAGATTATATGTCGTCTCCCGCCCTTGGCATTGAAGAAGACATCAGCATTGAAGATGCCTATGATTTTATGGTGCATTTTGATTTAAAAGCCGTGCCCGTTTTTAAAAAAGGCACACGCTCTTGCATCGGTATTTTAGACGCCCATACCGCCGGACGTGCCGTTAATCATAAATTGCAAGAATTTGACACCTACATGCAAAGGGACATATATACTTTACCTCCCGAAGCAAGCCTATTAAACCTTATTGAAATTATTGTAGATTCAAGACAAAACCTTGTTCCCATTGTACAAGATGATACCGTTATTGGCGTGGTTTCCCGCACAGACCTTGTACAGATTTTTATGAATGACCCCAGCACGACCCCGCTGCATAAAAGTAATAAAACACGTTCTGTGGCCAAGCTCCTGCGAGATCGCTTACCCCATGAAGTGCTCCATCTTTTAGAAACAGCGGGAAAAATAGCCGATAGTCTTAACATGACAGCCTATGTGGTGGGTGGTTTTGTGCGTGATATTATATTAGAACGCAAAAATTTTGATATTGATATTGTGGTGGAAGGCAATGGCATTGACTATGCCAAAGCCCTGGCCCAACACTTAGGCGGCCGCTTACGCACCCATCAAGAATTTTTAACCGCCATCGTTATCTTTAAAAATCAACACGGCGTTGATATTCACATAGATGTCACCACAGCCCGTTTGGAATATTATAAATACCCCGCTGCCATGCCAACGGTAGAAGTGTCTTCCATAAAACTAGACCTTTTCCGCAGAGATTTTACCATCAATGCCTTGGCCATGCATTTGGGTAAGGGTGTTTTTGGCCAATTAGTAGACTTTTTCGGCGGACAACGAGATATACATGATAAGCGTATACGTGTTTTACATACTTTAAGCTTTGTGGAAGACCCCTCCCGTTGCCTACGAGCCGTACGCTTTGCCCAGCGATATAACTTTAAATTGGGTCCCAAAACAGAACAGCTTATCAAAAATGCATTGAATCTCAACCTCATTGATAAATTATCCGGTGCCAGATTATATCACGAAATGCTTCATATTTTTGATGAATTTAACCCCGTCTCCTGCCTTTGGCAATTGGACGCTTTAGGCATTTTAGGAGCCATCCATCCTCAATTGCGCCTTATTCCTCAACGGCAAGAGTTACTCTATTCCCTCAAAGATATCCATGATTGGTACCATTTACTCTACTTTGAAGATAAACCTAGGCGCTGGATGCTGTACATACTGGGCCTATGTCACAGGCATAATTACCAAGAATGCGAAGATATTTTAGAACGCTTAGGCATACCCAAAGTGCAACAAAAAGAAATTTTAACCCTTCGAGAAGAAATACGTAGCCTTCGCCCTCTGGTGAAACAATGGCATCATAAAAAACAAAAAACCAGTAAGTTATGCACCCTACTGGCCTCTGCCCCCATGGAAGCCTTGCTCTTCATGATGGCTAGAACCCACAGTGAAGAATTACGCATGGCCCTTTCACGCTACATCACCACATGGCGGCATGAAAAAATTGAAATCAGTGGTAAAGATTTGCTTTCTGAACCTTTTACATTACCCTCCGGCCCCGCCATAGGTAGGGTCTTGCGACAAATAAAAGCAGCAAAACTGGACGGCATGGCCCCCACCCGACAAAATCAATGGGATCTAGCCCAAAAACTGGCTAAAAGAGAAAAGAAAAGCTTTACTAAGTAGCTTATTATATAATATATTTTTTTGGGGAAAAAAAGTTTCCCTCCCCAAACCCCACCCTTCAAAAAAACCCATTATTCACATAACATGAAACCTTCTGTATACCCTTTAGCCAATTGCCCTGCAACTTCAAAAAAAGCATTATCCATATAATGAGACCTCTGCACAATTATTTTCTAATATAGT
>CAYJDE010000148.1:0-6691 GCA_964368805.1 uncultured Desulfovibrionaceae bacterium | reverse complement strand
GGAAGGAGGGTCCTTTTTGGCGCTAGCAAAAGGGCCCTCCTTCCCCCCAAAAAATTCTCCCAAAAACTACATTTTCTTTTCTATCTTAGCCCAACTATCTTTCAATGTAACAATGCGATTAAAAACAGGCTTACCTTCTATGCTGTCGGTATCGCCACAAAAATAGCCTAGCCGTTCAAATTGCACCCTATCGCCAGCTTTATAGTGACGCATGGCCGGTTCGCATTGGGCGGTGACTACTTTTAAGGAGTGGGGGTTTAAGTTATCTAAAAAGCTTTTGCCCTCTTCTACGGCTTGGGGGTTTTCTGTGGCAAACAAATGTTCGTACAAGCGAACCTCCAAAGGGGCTGCATGAGGCGCACTAACCCAGTGAATGGTACCACGTACCCTGCGTCCGTCTTCACTTTTTCCACCACGGCTTTGAGGGTCGTAGGTGCAGCGCAACTCCACCACATTCCCTGCTGCATCGCAGATAGCTTCTTGACAGGTGATATAGTAGGCATAGCGTAAGCGCACTTCATTGCCCACATAAAGGCGATGAAATTTTTTAGGTGGATCTAAACGAAAATCGTCACGTTCTATATATAATTCTTTCGTGAAAGGCATGGTGCGTGAGCCGTAACTATCATCTTCGGGATGGAATGGCATATCCAAATCCGCAGGCATATCCGCAGGATTTTCCGGATAATTAGTAATAACCACCTTAATGGGATCAAGCACAGCCATAACTCGTGGCGTATGGGCGTTAAGATATTCACGTTGGCAAAACTCAAAGAGAGAATAATCCACAGTAGAGTCGGCTCTGGCAATACCAATCCGAGCGCAAAAATCTTTTAAAGCCTCTGGGGGAACGCCACGTCTGCGTAAACCACTAAGCGTAGGCATGCGGGGGTCATCCCACCCTTGCACATGTCCTTCTTGCACCAATTGGATAAGTTTACGTTTGGACAAAATAGTATAGCCAATTTGCAAACGGGCAAATTCAATTTGTTGTGGTCGATAAATACCCAAATTTTCCAGCACCCAATCGTATAATTCTCTATTATTTTCAAACTCTAAGGAGCATAATGAGTGGGTAATCTCTTCTAAGGAATCGGAAATACAGTGGGTAAAATCGTACATGGGATAAATGCACCAAGCATTGCCCGTACGATGATGGTCTTCATGACGAATACGGTACAACGTTGGGTCCCGCATGACAATATTGGGCGCAGTCATATCAATTTTTGCACGAAGTACATGGGCTCCATCGGCAAATTCACCGGCACGCATGCGACGGAACAAATCTAGATTTTCTTCTATACTACGCTCTCTATAGGGGCTGTTTTTTCCAAGCACAGAAAAAGAGCCGCGCATTTCACGAATTTCTTCAGCGGAGCATGAATCTACGTAGGCTTTACCGGCAAGAATAAGTTGTTCTGCAAAGGTGTAGAGCTGTTCAAAATAATCAGAAGCAAAAAATTCTCGATCTTGCCAATCACCGCCCAGCCAATGTACATCTTCACGAATGGAATCCACATATTCTGTTTCTTCCTTGGTGGGATTGGTATCATCAAAACGAAGATTAAATTTACCCGAAAAATCCTGAGCTATACCATAATTTAAGAAAATGGATTTAGCATGCCCAAGGTGCAAATATCCATTGGGTTCTGGTGGAAAACGGGTATGCACTCGCCCCTCAAAACGCTGAGAAGCATTATCTGCCATAATACGTGTACGAATAAAATCTACGCCGCTTTCCTCTACTGCCTTGGAAGAAGTATTGTCACTCATGCTACATCCTTTCTGCTATTAAAAATGAAACCAGCATTTTATCGTAGAAAGGTCGCAAGGTCAACGATTCTTCCTGCACGTTTCTTTGTGCAGAGTTCTTCCTTCACCTTAAAGACAAGAAGCTGACGCAAGAGTTTTCTTTAAATTTATTGTAGTGATGTGATGTATTTAGCAGCATCAAGTAAAGTAGGCATATACAATGCATGGGGCACCTTAGCTTTCTCTTCTTGTTCTGTGGCAGAAGCCAATAAAATACTTTGGCATCCTGCATGTAGCCCTGCAAGTACATCTCGTGCTTTATCGCCGATCATCCAAGAGCGTGTCAAATCTAAATGCAAATGCTGCGCTGCTGACAATAATAAGCCGGGTTCCGGTTTACGGCACGTGCATTTTCCTGAAAAATCTGGATGATGGGGGCAGTAATAAAAAGCATCAATTTGTACAGAATGGCCTTGATGCCTAAGATCACTGTTGGCAAAAGCGTGCAGATGTTGTACGGCATCTTCAGTGTAATATCCTCGTGCTATGCCCGATTGATTAGTTACAACCACCAATGCGTAGCCCGCAGCAGCAAAAATGGCGAGAGCCGAAGGTGCCCCTTCAAGCCATCGCCATTTTTCTTGCTGGTATAAATACCCTACATCTTCATTTAACGTGCCATCTCTATCTAAAAAAATAGCGGGACGCCCTTTTTTAGATAGATTTCCATGCACATTTTCCATAAAACAGTCGATAAGATGTCTATTTATTGAATCTATTGCGCCATGGGCGGTGCTGTTCTTTTACCGGCTTCCAATAAGGCAGATAAATGCCGCTGCACTAAGTTTAATTCTGCTTGGCTTACCTTAGGCATATCTTGAGGCCGAGCTTTATCATTGCCCCCTTCCGAGAGCAAATATAATGCTGCCGCCGCTTTGCCCATAACAGCAAAAAAACGTCGTGGTTCCCATTGTCGATTTTTCACCCACGTCGCCGCCGCAGAAGAATACACAAAATCAGCTTTTCCTTGTGTTATAGAAGGATGCGCCACTTCTTTCTGTGCGCTTGCCCACGCACGAAATTGCGGTAAAAGCTGAATGAAAGTTGTAAGCTCTTTTTCTGTCATGGGCGATTGATTTTCATACACACTTTGCGCTAAGGCTGTATGCTGTCCCCCCAGAGTAATAAAGGCAAAAAATCCAAAGGCACAAAAAATCACTGTAGACGCATACATGCGCCACCCACTAAAGCTTTTTAATAGCATAAATATTCCTTGCAAACCCAGCAAAATACCTAAAGTATTCTTTCAAGGTCGCTTACAGCCTCTTAGTAGCGTACCGCACTAAAAGTATTAAGTTGTTGTATATTATGATAAGATTCAATATAACGTAATGTGCCTGTTTTACCGCGAATAATAATGGAATGCGTAATGGCCTTGCCACCACCAAACTGTACACCACGTAAGAAAGAACCACCGGAAATGCCTGTGGCCGCAAAAAAACAGTCGTCAGAGCGAATGAGTTCGTTGACAGTCAATACAGAACGAGCATCAATGCCTGCTTCTGCCAAAGCTTCTTTTTCTAAGTACGACTGCGGGTCATGACGGGCAAACATTTGTCCCCCAAGCCCCTTAATGGCACAAGCGGCAAGCACACCCTCTGGGGTACCGCCGGTGCCCATCATTACATCCACTTCGGAATGCGGACTTACGGCCATAAGTGCACCGGTAACATCTCCATCGGTATGTAATTGAATACGAGCCCCTGCCGTACGAATTTGCTGAATAAGCCCTTCATGACGAGGTTTGTCCAGCACAAAAACTACCAAATCTTGTACTTTCTTGCCAAGGCTCATGGCAATACTTTTTAAGTTTACTGCCACAGGCGCGTCAATATCCACCACGTCACGTGCTTCTTGTGGCACTACTAATTTTTGCATATAATAACTGGGGCCTGGGTCCAGCATGGTTCCTACGGGGGCAGCACCGATAACAGAAATGGCATTGGGGCGTCCATAAGCAAGCAAGCTTGTACCTTCCACAGGGTCCACAGCCACATCCAGCTGCGGGCCATCACCTACGCCCACATTTTCGCCATTGTACAGCATGGGGGCATTATCTTTTTCCCCTTCGCCAATAACAATGGTGCCCGCAATATGTAAAGAATTAAAGGTGACTCGCATGGCATCCACGGCCGCTCCATCACCAGCATTTTTATCTCCACGTCCAAGCCAACGGGCAGAAGCCAATGCGGCAGATTCAGTGATACGCACAAGGTCAAAAGCTAAATTTTTCTCAGGATTTTCCAAAACCATTTTTACCTCCCAAAGGCCACCAATATTCAATGAAAAGACGCCGCTTTATGCATTTTCTTATTAAGAAGAAGCGTCACATACAAACCACAACTGACCGCATACTACCCTTGTCCAGAGTAAAAGGCAAAACAATATTACACTTTTTTTTACCTTGAAAAATCAGTTTATTACAGAAAATATTCTATCATGTTCATCAGCAAAAACAGAAGAAAAAAAGCTTAGTTTTTTGTTTTTCCTTTTCTCTTTTTACGACTTTTTTCCAAAGCCTTTTTACGAGCTTCTTCGGCTTTTCTAACTTCTTCTAAAACTTTTTTACTTACCAGTACCCAAGCTATGCCATGGGACTGTAAATGTGAGGCACGAAATTCTGCCACAGGGCCATGCCCCATGAAAATATCAAATCTATTGCCTTTAATGGCACCGCCCACATCTTGAGTAAAAGCAAGGCCACGCAAAGGAGATGTACCTAAAAGCACATGTGGCACATTGACCCCATAGGCCACAAGGGCTCCTAGCGGAATAAACTTTCTGTCAGTGGCAAGGCTACGTAAAGGGTCAAGCACTCTGCCCATGGCCCCCTTGGCCCCTTCTGTGCCTGTTCTAAAAAAGACATAACTGGGGTTTTCTTTCAAAATATCAAAGGTTTTGTCAGGGTTATCTTTAAACCATTGGCGTTGTTCCATCACATCGCCTTTGATAACAAGCCCTCTTTCCTTCATAATTTTTCCAGAAACCACATATTTATGCCCATTTTGCCCTGCATAATTGACATATTGTGTGCTTCCATCTTCAAATTGCAATTTTCCACTGCCTTGAATTTGTAGATAATACACATCCACCATACTTTTAGCCCAAGCAATTTCAAGCCCGCGATTGGCTAGCACTTTTTTTCCATCAATGGCTTCACGACTATAATATTTACGGCGTTTTTTACGATAACTACCAAGTTCTGGTGGTCGTTTATAAATAGGATGATAGCCAGGCTGTGGCGTGCGACTTGCCTCGAGTAAAGGTTCGTAATATCCTGTAAAATGTATGCCTTGCGGGGCAGCTACCCATGAAAAGTGCTCTAGCAAAAGTTGCGGCTGCGCATCTAATTGCGGTAACAGGGCTTGAAATTCCATGAGGGTTTGCAACATTTGCCCCCAAGTTAATGTCAGATGCGGCGCACGTATGGCAAAGGCAGCTTGATTTTTTGCTTTGACATAGCTGATAGTCTTTTGCAAAGTGCTGTCCAGTTCTTGCCATGAATTCAAATCTTGGTTATTTGGGGTAAGCTTTGCTAAGAATTCTTCCGGTGCTTCTGCACCCACCGGTGCCGGAAGCTGTATTTTTTGCGTAACCTTAGCCACCTGCGCTGTACACCCAATTAGAGAAAGCACCCCCATAAAAACAAGCAAGGCCAACGTAACGTATTTTAGAATATACTGCTTTTCTTTTTTTGAACTAACCATTAAATACCTCTCCATATGGAACAAAGGAGTTTTTATGAAAGATTTTCCCACACCGGATTGTTGGTTGAGCCACCGTATTTCTTATGGCGAAACAGACTGCATGCAGGTTTTATACTATGCAGAATACTTACATTTATTTGAACGCTCACGTAGCGAATTTATCCGGTCACGAGGGATGAGCTATGCAGAAGTAGAGAAAAAAGGCTTTTATTTACCCGTACGAGAAGCCCAATGCCGCTATAGGGCACCTGCTAAGTATGACGACCTTATCCATATTCATGTGGCCATTGCTCGCTGGGGCCGTGCGTCCATAGACTTTGTATATGAAATGTGGAGTGAAGACAAGACTAAGCTGCTGGCAGAAGGCAGTACTACTCACGCTGTGGTTAATGACAACGGCAAACCTTGCGCCGTGCCCATGTGGCTGAAAGAACTCTGGCAATAGTAATGTCTTTAAAACTGGGCAACTATTGTGTCAAGTTGAGACCTCTGCGCAATTCATTGTGCAGAGGTCTCTCTTTTGGTATCTAAAATACTGTCTTACTTTAGTAATCATAGCCCCACACATTTTCCCATTTTCCGTAATGGTTTATAGTATCAATGCTGATACAGCTTTCTGGTTTTGGTAATGCCTCACAAAAGTTTTTGTTGACCACCGGTGGCACAAGATGGTCATTTGTACTCATGACATGCCTTTGTGGTATATGTTTTATGGTATCAACCACATGCAAAGGATTTGCTGAGCCTGTGAAGGGAGATATCTGATGGTATTGTACTATGGTGTCAGTATCAAGTGCGCCTGCAACGCTTCCTAAAAAGGCAACATCATTTCTTTTACTTGCCATAAGTACCGCCAAAGCACCGCCGCCGGAATAGCCCACCAGCGCAACGTGTTTAGCATGGGTGCGTTTTTTAGCCATGTCCACAGCCTCATTCAGAGCCTTGGCCACTTCTAAAGAGTAACGCTGTGTTGTCCAGTATTTTTGCTGGCACGTGCCTTTATATTTTGGGTCTATGCGCATGATATATTGACAAGGTCTTGCAAGATATAAAACCGCATTCTTGCTGGGGTCAGCCTTGGCAAGGGTAAAACTTGTGGGAATGGTGGGGGGGGGGGCAGATGAAAGCATGGTGCGTGTGCGCATGACAAGGCCGTCTCCCTCAATATAGAC
>CAYJDE010000147.1:3865-6763 GCA_964368805.1 uncultured Desulfovibrionaceae bacterium | reverse complement strand
TAGGTGCAGTTCAAGGTCTTGGTGTAGGTGAAAAACTTGAATATACTTATGTTATTACAGTAAGTGATGAACATGGCGGAACAGATACTGAAACAGTAACCGTAACAATTCATGGTAAAAACGATGGTCCAGATATCAACACTTCTTCCTCCGTCACAAATCTTGTTTCCTATGACAAAGACGTTGTGGAATCTCCGGAAGACACCCCTGCTTCTGATGTTGAGTATACTGATGGCGCACCCGCAAGCGTGCTTACAGGTCAGATGGTCTTCACATCCCCTGAAGGAATAAAAAACATTACTGTTGATGGCGTAACGCTCACCTTTGATGTAAATGGTGACTCTACTCAAAGCTTTAATAGTACTCATGGTACTATGTCAGGCTTTACGCTTACCGGCCCTGATGCGACAACAGGTGAGTACACTCTGACCTACCAATACGAGCAAACCTCAACTGCTGACCATGATACCGACATTGACGGCGACGGCGTAGTTGATCGTGATGGCACAGGTCAAATGTCCGGCGACAAGCAGCTTTATGATGACGTTGCAACAGATTCCTTTACCATTGTTGTAACAGACCCCAAGGGTGACGATACACTTACGCAAGACGTTGTCGTTACCATCGTTGACGACGTCATTGCCTTTACTGAAGAAGGAAGTTCAGCAGGCACCAGCACGGCCGCAACAGGATATTATGACGGCGACGTTACCTTTAGCGCTGATAACTGGAATGATTCAAGCAAGACAGGCCTTGCCATATCAACAGGTACTGTAAAATATGAAACAGATGAAAATGGCAATGCTATTGGCACCGGTACGCTTACGGTCAATCCGCACGCCAACGGTGCTAAGTGGGATGAAGGCGGTGCTTACTCCGGCGGCATCGGCATTAGCGGTGGAGCTAATAGTACAGAGCTTGACTACAATCCTACTACAGATGTGTCTGAAGCCCTTATCTTTGACTTGCCTGACGGAGAAGTAGGCTATGGCGCAACCATTCACCTCTCCAAGTTCTTTAATCCAGAGGACGCTGCTGATACTGATATTGATGACGCTGCGGAAGAAGTGCTGATTCAATTCTATAAAGATACGGGTAAAGTAGACGAAGCTGGCAACCCCATTTATGAGTTGGTTGATTCCGTAACAGGAGTCTCAAATGCCGGTAGCGGCGATTTACAAGTGGATGCTACCAAGATTGCCGGAGCATTTGACCGTATAGTGATTTCTGCAACTGATAACGGTGGCGCAAACAATAGCGACTTTACCGTATCTGGTATTGACTTCATCACGCCTCCCTCTGGGTTCTCTTACCAAACGACGGGACAGATTGTTGCAGAAGGCGCTGACGGTGTTGATTACTACTTCATCAATAGTATTGCCGGCGAAGATGTGTCTGCACTTGGTTCCGGTTCGCAAATAATTACTGTTGACGGTAAAGAATTAACTGTAACCTTCACCAATAACGAATACAGAGCAGTCGATGGCGACGGTGAACTCTATTTCACCCTCACTTTAGGCGCTAATAATGGCGAATGGACACTCAATCAATATCAAAACATGGAAAGTGCTCTTACTGTGGAGTTTGGCGTGGCCGATAAGGACGGCGACTTTGCTTTCACAGATGTAAACATTGATACCAACGACGCGCCAGAAGCCTTTGCTGATACATTTGAAGGAGAAGAAAGCAATAATGATACTCCTACCCCAATCACAGGCAATGTGTTAACTAACGACACAGAGGGCGCTGATGGCTGGAAAAATGGAGATGAGGGCCTTGTAGCCATTAAGCCTCATGATTCATGGACATTGCCTAATGGCGTGACAGCAGATGCCGATGGTTGGATCACAGTCACTGATGGCTTAGTCCTGGAATCTGCTACAGGTACAATTACTTTCAATCAAGATGGTTCATTCTCATTCGTTCCTGTTGATGATGCCTATGTAAATCCTGACATTTATGAATTTGAATATAGAGCAGAAGATGGTAACGGAACAACTGTTGAAAGTACGCTTACGGTTAATGTAGCTGACGATGCTGACGTAACAACGTTAACCTTGGAAGCTGATGTAGACACCATTACTGAAGGTGGTACAATTGACTACACCTTGACGCTCTCAAGCCCAACAGAAACTGCTATGAGTGTGGTTGTTATTGTCAATGTTGATGGTGTACCTACTGAGTATATAGTGGACTTTGCAGCTGGTGCAGAAAATGCAACACTTTCTGTTCCAGTAAGACCTGCTGATGCATTTGAAGATACTGACCAAATAATCAATGCTAGCATCAAAACTGACGCCGACGGTAATGTAATAACTAGTGATGTTGATTCTCAAGGCAATGCCCTCACAACAGACGGCAACTTTGAGAAGTTGACAGGTACAGGCACACCAACCACAACAGTAACTGATGGTACTGATGTGGCAACAAGTGCAACAGTAACTATTGCAGAGTTAAATGAAGATTCAGAAAGCATGAGCTTTGATGTATCCTTATCTACCCCCTTACCAGAAGGCACAACAGGCGTTGCCAATGTAACTATCACTCTTCCCGATGGTTCACAGATTGAAAACGTTCTTGTTGACTTAGACGTAAATGGCGACGGTACAGGCAGTTATACCTTCACAGAAGATTATTCTGATGTTTACAATGATAACAATGGAAGCGTTTCTGTTACTGTAAATGGTGTAACAATTAGTGACGGTAGTACCTTTGATAGCTTCACAGGTGGAAGTGACACCGAAGCCATTACTGAAACTATTGATACAACAACTCTTACTTTAAAAGTAACTGATGATAGCGACGCTTCTGATGGTGCTGTTGAAGAAGGTGGCACAATCGATTACACCTTGACGCTCTCAAGCCCAACAGAAACTGCTATGAGTGTGGTTGTTATTG
>CAYJDE010000147.1:0-3765 GCA_964368805.1 uncultured Desulfovibrionaceae bacterium | reverse complement strand
TAGTGACGGTAGTACCTTTGATAGCTTCACAGGTGGAAGTGACACCGAAGCCATTGCTGAAACTATTGATACAACAACCCTTACCCTTTCCTCCAATGCACCTACTGGCGGCGTAGATGAAGGCACGGAAATCACTTACACCATAACTCTCTCTAACCCAGTAGAAGACGGTAAGAGCTTTGAGGTTGAGGTGAATGTAAATGGTACTGTACAAAATGTAACCATCCTAGGTGGCGCAAATTCTGCAACCTTTACGGCGACCCCGTCCACAGAAGGCGACTTCACAGTTTCCTTTGGTGATGTGGTAACGAGCACCTTTGAGTCTTTGACTAAGGGTGAAGGTTTGACTGTAACAGTAACCGATCCTAATGTTGCACCTGAGTTCACAGTAGATTCAGACAACCTTACCACCTATGATGACGCCTTTGAAGCAACACCTGATGTTGCAGGCTCAAGTAAGTCTGATACAGGCTCCTTCACGGTGACAGATGCCAATGGCGATGCTATTTCCTTCTATGTTAAGCTGGAAGGCGAGCAAGGCGATGGTACGCTTGTTACTGTTGGTTCGGTCATTCAAGGCGACCATGGAAAACTTCTTATTACCGGCGTGGCCAATGGTGTTATTAGCTACACCTACACCCAAGACGCTGTTGCAGACCATGTTATTAAAAACGGTGTTGAAGCCTCCATCACCGATAAGTTTACAGTAACGGCTAGTGACGGTGAACTCACAGACACAGCAACCATTACTGCAACTATCGTTGATGACGAACCAAGCGTAAGAACCAAAGGTTCCGATACAGACGATAGCAGTACCACCGGTTCAGTTGTTGATGGTCTTGTGACTTCCGAAATCACAATAGACTTTGGTGCAGACATGGAAGGCTTTAGAATTGAAAGTCTTGATGCTGGCACAACCGTGGTTGCCGTTGAATGGAATGGTACCAGCTGGCAAAGAACTGCGGATACAGATCCAGACCACATTGCCGAAGGTTCCTATAAAGATGGTGTTCATACTATCAAGATTGGCGACATTACCATGACCAGTACAGATAATGTAAACTGGACAGTAACATATGCAGCCGATGCTAATAGCAAAAACCTTGCCTTTATCGATGGCGACGGTGACAGAGAAGTGCATAGCTTCACATTTGAAAATGATACACCTACAGCAACTGGTGATGAAATCACAGTTGCGGAAGACGCTTCTTTCGTAGGTAATCTTCTTACCGATAAAGAAAGTGAACTTGATGATGCATCTGCTAGCCATCAAGGCGAAGGCTGGGCACAAGGTGGCGGCTTAAAAGACGTTGAAGCGCCTGACGGCTGGACAAAGACTGTTGATTCAGTAACAGGCAAAATCACCTTGACTGACGGTAAGAGCACTCTTACAGTTGAAAAAGACGGCGAGTTCAAGTTCGATGCCGGCAGTATTGCTGTAGATAAAACCTTTAACTTTAACTACATAGTTGAAGATGCTTCTGGTGATACTGCTAATGCAACACTTACTGTGAACACAGATGCCGTGCAAGGTGGTGCACCAATGGGTACGGAAAGCATAACCACAGAAACCTCAGTCCCAGTTCCGCTAAATATCGGTATTGTAATCGATGGATCCAGTAGTTTGAGCACAAGCGAGATGAACCAAATAGAAGCTGCTTTAAGAAACCTTGGTGAAAATATTGATAATCTTGATGCAGACGTGATTAATCTTTGCCTTGTGGAATTCAACAATGGAGCAGAGGTAAGACTTACCTTAAATGCTACTGAACTCAAAGATATCGATTTCTCAGCTGAACTTGCTAAGATTACTTGGAATAAGGGCGGAGATAACTTTACCAATACCGATGCCGGCTTAACCGCTATGGGTGGTTGGTTTAACACCTTGCCAAAAGACGCTGATGGTAACCCTGAAGGCTTAAACTATACTATCTTGGTTTCTGATGGTTATCCACAAGAATATGCTATGGCGGATACGGTGACTTTTGATCCTACAAAAGACTTTGCCCGTGATAACAATTCTAAATTCTATGAAGGGCAAACGTATACCTACGTAGGTGTGTATAACGATGACTCTGATGGTGGTGGAAATGATCGTGACTACATGTATTTGTATGAAACCACAAATTCGGATGGCTCAAAGTCCTACATAGTGCGTTATGAAGAATACGTAGAAAAATGGTTCTTTGGAAATTATGCAGATCACGAAGAAACTCGCTGGTATGAAGATGCAAAGCCAACTCTCGATGCCAATGGCAATGTAATTGGCTTAGCCCCCGCTAATCGCGGAACTGAAATTGGCGATATAACTGTTGACGTTACCGGCAGAGACTTCACCGGTACTCAAACGTGGACAGAAGATGGCTATACCTTCAAGCTAGTGCAACATAGTGACCCATCACTCAACCCAACACTATATGTGCAAAATGCTAAGGGTGGCTGGGATAGTCTAGGCCGTATCGATAATCTTGATGATGAAAACAGTTCTTTCTATGGGGATGCTGCTAAGGATGCCGCAAAAGACCTTAAAGAAATCATGGGTGAAGACGGTAAGCTTTATGGCATTGGCGTTGGTATGTCTGATTCCGGTAAAGAGATTATGGAAGAGATGACTGACCAAATGTTCACCACAGATGCAGCTGGTTTATCAGGAATCTTCGGTACTGTATTTGATGACATCAAAGAAAGCACAGAAGGTGTTCAACTTCAAGGTGCTGTTCTTGCCACCGCTGAAGGTGTTGTTGGTGACCGTGATGGTGATGGAGCTAATGATATTGCAGGTGCAGACCTTGGCGCTAAAACCGCAAGCTTTATCAATGAAATGCTAGAACTTGCTGATGAAGGTGATCTTGATACGCTTCAAGAAGTAAGTGATGCCATTGAAGCAAAAGTTGATGAGCTAACAGAAGATGCCGACGCACCCGGTACTGCAAACCTTAACGATATAATAGACCCTGACACAGGCGAAGTAGTCGGCAGAGTCGATACAAGCGAAGACGATGTTGTTGTGGGCTTCCGTGACCATGAAACCTTCAATGCTGGTGAAGGACACGATGTTGTGTTCGGCGGTGCTGGTAACGATAAGCTTTATGGCGAAGCCGGTAATGATGTACTCATCGGCGGCTCAGGGGCTGACGAACTCTATGGCGGTGCTGGTGATGATATTATCTTTGCCGACTTTAGTGATACAACAGTCCAAGGCGGTACTGGTAATGATTTGATCATCTTTAACGCTGATGCTGTGAATAAGCTTACCCTTGAAGATGTTGTGAAGATTGATGGCGGAGAAGGTATTGACATTCTCTTAGCCAAGGTTGATACGGCTGACTTATCTACTCTGTTACCTCAAGCAACAGCATCCAGCATTGAAGTTCTTATGTACGGTAAGGATGGCGCAGTAACCGATGCTGCCTTAGACGCTGCCAAAGACTTCCAAGAAAATGCTTTGAATGGTAAGAAGGATGGCGACAAAGTTGATATGAGTGGCTGGGGTACTGGAACAGATGCTGGTAATGGCTTTACTGAATATACCAAGGGAACAGGTGATGACGCTGTAACTCTTCTTATTAAGCAAGGTCTTGTATAGAAGAACTTACTTGGCTAACCTCTAACTAAAACCTAAACTCAAGCCCTCGATGCCTTACGGTGTCGGGGGCTTTTTTATGGGCATTGCACCCTTGACCGTGGAGCGTAAAGAAAATAGCATAGGCACAGCAGACAAATTTTGTAAAAATGAGGAAACAACCATGCCCATAACCCACATTG
>CAYJDE010000146.1:0-6786 GCA_964368805.1 uncultured Desulfovibrionaceae bacterium | reverse complement strand
CAAATTCAAGAGTTTTACCCTCTCCGTTATCAGCACCAAAATCAATAGTTACAAAGCCGGTGGCAGTATCGCCCTCTTCGGTTGTAAACACCTGATCATCCTGATTTTCTGGCACAGAATCACCAATGGTGATGGTAGTTGTTACAAAGCCCACATTACCATCAGCATCTGTCACAGAAAAGCTCACATCTGGCAAGCTATCTGCCATGTCGCCACTACCGTGTAGATGCTCGTGAACAACCGTTTGGGTGAACTGAAGCGCACCGCCCGTCAAAGTAAAGTAGCCAATTTCTGTGCCGTTGCCTTCGGTATTGGTCTTACCATTGTCATCAATATAGACTTTCAATTGACCATTCTCTGCGCCTACCATGCTATAGCCTGTGAGGTCGCCTATGCCATCTACGCTTTCTTTTGTACCTAGTGCATCATCATCGGTGGTTACTTCACCGTCTAAAATCTTCACAGTAGTCGTAGCCATATCACCGTCGTTATCGGTAACTTTTACATCAAAGCTAATATCGGTACCGTTTTCAAGAGCTGCGTCAGATTTTACCAATGTCCAAGCGCCGGTATCTGTGTCAATAGAAACAGTGTAGAGTAAGGTTCCACTGGCATCGCGCATTTCATACACATGCACATCATCTGTGCTTAAACCAGTTTCTCCATCGCTTAGTGTTAATCCAGCAGCTTCAAGTACAATAGAACCAAGACCATCAGCACCGGCTGACAACTCAACTTGTCCAGCAAATGTTGTCACATTGTCAATGGTAAGGAACTCAAGCCCACTTAAAATAAAGTCACTATTATCGCCATCTTCGCCATTATCGAGGGCAAAAATTTCGAAAGAGTTAAACGCTTTTGGAACTACCAAAGTAAATTCACCTGAACCGGAGTAGCCATGAATATCTGTCTCATACACGAGCTTACCATCTGCATCAAAGAAACGGATGTAAGCAGCTTCATCGTCATAGTGACCAGCACCGGGGAATAGACAACCAAGGTCAAGCGTTATGCCTGTAGCTGTTTTACCACCACTTAACTCCACTCTAAAGGCTTCGGAGGTATCGGTACTAGCATCATAATCAACACGGTTATCAATGCTATCATCTTCTTTGCCGCTAGCACCGCTATCAATATATAAACCGGGGTTATTTTTTGCTAAGCCTGTATCTGTCCATTTAATAACGGCTTCAGAATCCGTAGAATTTTTAAAAGTATTAAATGCTCCCGTATCGGGGTCTTTTGATACTGTTCCAGCTGAGACACTAAATAAAGGCTCTTCGTCTGTTAAGTTACCTTTATCGTCGTAATTCAAGCTTGCACTTGTTCCAATGCCATCACCATTAAAGTTAGCAGCAACATTATTCGCTAAATCGTTATCAGATGGAGTTGCTATCGTTGAATTAAGTTCAAGGATGTCATCTTTAATTTGAACGGTGATTTCGCCTTCCGCAATATCGCCATCCTTATCTTGAACGGAGAAGCCAAATTCAAGATGAGTTGTTCCATCATCAAAGTCATCATTTCTATCAGCGCCTCCAAGCGTATCGGGGTCATCATGATGCACAGAATCTTTCAAAGTAACAGTATAATCTGCTTTTCCATCGGCATTTATGGTGCCCATTTCAACAATAACTACTTCTGCGCCATCTTTACCGGCAGTACCAACAAGCTTATCACCTACAGTTGTCCATACAATCTTCACACCTTCTGAGGTATAAATATTGGGCATGTTGGTATACTCGCCATTTTCTACTTTGGTATTCCATACAAAAGCGTCTGTAAAGCCCCCCACAGAACCATCTGCAGCGCCATCTGCACCAAAATCTACGTCAATGGAACCACCTACGGTAACGTCGCTACCAGAGGCATTCGTGCCACCGGACAGTAAAGATTCATCAAGCTTGATAATGTCGTCATTGCCACTAATGGTTGGGCCATCATCGGTAAAAGTAAGGGTGCCAGTAAGAGGCTTTGTTACCGTTTGAAGTACAGTATCACCATCTTTGTCCATGACGCCCACAGTAGCTTCAAGGCTAATGCCCTTATCTGCAAAGTCAAAAGTATCCTTTTCCTTGTTGCTTGTGGTATCAACGGTGACATGGTCTATGGCCCCAAATTGCGTTACAGTAATAGAACCACCATTAAGCAATGGATTGGCAGAAAGTGAGAAGATAATTTCGCCATCTTCACCGCCTACTCTACCCACAATATTTCCTAAGCCATCTGTATAAAGAAGAATTTCTTCTCCCCCACTGGTAAGGCCAGAATCTGTACCTTCTTCTTCTATTGTAAAGGAATACATAAGAGAAAACTCACCGCCCACCAAAGGAAGGTCAGCTGCGCCATCAGCACCGTGTTGGACGTCTTTTGCAATTTCTGCATTTAAGCCCGTTTGAATATCTACAGTAAAACCTGCACCATCGGTATTTACATCGCTGGTTTCAAGGTTAACACTAAGGCTTGCACCATCAACAGAAGTTTGTGGCACATCATCCTGAATGTTTACTGTAACTTTTCCGCTGGCTGTATCACCATCGCCATCGGTAATGGTAAAACCAAAGTTCAGGTCGGTGGGAACATCCTTATCGGTAAGACCGCCATTCTTATCTGGATCAAAAGCATCCATGATGTTTTCAGGATCATTGGGTAAATCTTGGTTTTCATCATACAATTCATTAGTAATATATTCAGGTAAATCATGCTTAATAGAATCATGCAAAGTAACGGTGTATTCGCCTGAGCTCATATCCATACTTACAGTAATAATAACATTACCAGCGCTATCAATACCAAGGAGGGTTGTTTTATCTGCACCATAATCCCAAGTAATGGCATCGCCTTCAGAAGTCTTAAGATTGTTGAAGGGGGCAGTTGTTTCATCTGGAAGATTCCAAGCAAAAGAATCTGCGCTAGCTTTGCCATCAGCACCAAAATCTAAAGAAATTTTACCGCCCACAGAAACATCTGCATCGGTATCAGCACTGCCGCCATCAAGATGCTTTTCAAAAAGAACATTACCGCTTGTACCCACTACAACAGATTCTACAACTGGCCCGTCATCTTTAATGTCTACAGTAACATTAACACTTGAACCTTGTGCACCTGTATCGCTTTCTTTTGCATCAAAAATAGTTACTTCAATATTTTCTGCTGCAGTTTTTGTGTCATCATAGTCAGTATCTGTAGAGCCGTCTTGCTCATGCTTATCATAATTAAACTTTTGCGTGTAGGTATATTCCAAAGTGAAGTCGCCTTTACCGTCAACTGGGCCAGTAAGGGTAAAGTCAAATGTGCCATAATCACCATCAACCGTTGCAGGGGAAAGCACCCAACCTCCGGCACCGTTATTGGCAGAGGCATCGTACGTAACGGTAAAGTCAGTACCATCAACGGTGATTTTTCCGCCATCCATGGTTTCAACAGATTCAAAGTCAATATGACCTTGCGCTTTCGTAGCGGTAGAGTTAGCGGCGGTACCTTCAGGTAAGTGAGAATCATCAACGGTGACGTTTAAAACACTGTCTTTTGTTTTAATTTGCGGTACGTCATTTTCACCTGTCACAGTAACGGTAATTTCTTGAGCTTGCCATGCACCAGCGCTGTCTTTCACATAAATAACAAATTTTTCATCGTACGTTTCAAGTTTGCCATCAGATTGCATGCCAAGTTCTTGAGCCTTGGTATTATCCAAAGTATACGTAAAGTTGCCAGTAGCAGGGTTAATGACAAGCGTACCATATTGCCCTTGCACAGAGGTACCTACTGCATCATCCGTTGCAGGGCCATTTTTAATTATATCAAGGGGCAAATCATTGGCATCATCAGCACCGCCGGCAGCGTCATTATCAAATTTGTTAAAGGCCGTTTCATTGCTTACGTAATACTCAAGAGTCATGCCTTGACCACCGGCTTCATAGCCAACGTCAGCAGAGTCAACGTCATACCCTTCTGCCCTACCCGTTACGGTAATCACATCAGTAACGGTACCACTATCAGAATCTGTATCAAAGGTATCTTCTGTAACACCAAATGGAGCATCAATCAATTCAAGCTCAGGTCTGTCATTGGTACCATGAATAACTACATTGGTAGTTATACTGCTGCTGGTAACACCATTGCTTACAACTATAGTAATTTGCTCTGTGCGAAACTCACCTTCACTTAGGCTATTAATGTCGGTATTGGCATCGCTGGAGAAGGTATAGGTAAACACACCGTTGGCATCTATAGTAGCGTCACCATAAAGGAAACCGCCAACAGGAGGCACAATGGTAAAAGTAATAGGAAGGCCACTTGTGTCGGTATAATTCACTTGACCACTGGCCACAAAGTCACCACCATACACTTGGTTGGGGCTATTGGGTGAAAGGCTTTCATCGTCATTACGGCTATGTCCGCTTTCATACACGTCAAGTTGACTAGGGAAGGCGTCCACAGGTTGGTCAGGGAATACGCTAATACCTAAAATAATGGGGGCAGTAATGGCACCAGCTTCTGGGGCTTCGTCGATAACTGCAACACCTGGGTAGGCTTGGTCAAGACCATCAAGGCGTTCAATACCGCCAAGCAAGGTTCCACCAATGGTATCAACCGTTGTACCACCGCTGGTGGGTGTAGTTGCAGCAGCCGGACCAGCCGCAGGCATTAGAGCATCATCCATGCCGGCGAAGAATTGTTCACCGGAGATTTCAGCATCACCCACCACAAATGTAGGCATATTTTCAGCGTTATAGGCTTGATAGAAGTTGGTTAAAGAAACGTTAGAACCATCTTCAAAGGCCATATTTAAATTGTCACCTTCACGAGTAAGAGTGGCATCGCCCGTTTCAAATTGAAGAACTAAACGATCTTCCGCTGTAGGAGCAATAGTAGTAGTTTGACCAGCAGAAGGCTTTTGCAATTGAATGTCGGCCATGATAATTTCCTTTTTGTTACAAATTTAGGTAAAAAACGTACTGTAAAAGATGCCACACCAAAAATAGAGTAGCACAAATAAAAAACGCACAGAAAAACCTGTGCTATACATAAGGGAATATATGGCGCCTGATATAAAATAATAAAACCAAGCGACGGGGCGTGTTGCCCCAGGCGGTAAGCCCGAAGATGTAACGATTGTTACACCTGAAGTATAGGGGGCATCTAAGACAAAGATGACCACACGCAAAGAAGTGCGTGAAGGCAACCTAGCGAAAAGCAATTTCTCTGTCAAGTTTTTTAGAACGTTTTTGGAAAAAAATAACAGTGAGTACTTTATTGCATATTTTTAAAAGGATTCGTAGACTCTCCTTTTCAAAAAGACTGTTGTCAACGCTCCATAAGACCTTACGCAATGAATTATGCATGAGTCTTAAAAAACAATTGTGTCAGCACCTTGCTTTTGAAAAGAAATTGTAACGCATAAAAAATCACTTCAAAAGCATGTTAAACAAAATACCTCACCCGTCTGCCACTTTGTGCCTATGAGATACAAGCAATACAAGAATATAGGTGACGGCTTTACAGTCACATCGCTTCATGATATTTATAAAATTATGCTAAACACAAAAGCACTATGCGGGCCGTTCCTGCGCCTTTACCTCCTTCCAATGCGCCCTCTATTGCTATATATTCTCCTCATTATGAGGAATTTTTTTTATAAAAAACTCTCTGGCTAAATATATGCCTACAGTAACCCCAACACCAGAAGTACGCTTATGAACGACACCCCCTATCAATGGCCACACAAAGACCTCTTGGATGTAAACCAACTAAGCCAAGAAGATGTGCAACATATTCTTGATTTGGCAGGCAGTTTTCAAGAAATCAACAAAAGGCCCGTGAAAAAAGTCCCCACCCTCAAAGGTAAGAGTGTTATCCTTTTCTTCTCGGAAGACAGTACTCGTACAAAAATGTCTTTCGACGTGGCGGGAAAGCGCCTTTCTGCCGACACCTTTGCCCTTGGCAAAAGCGGTTCTAGTATCAAAAAAGGTGAAAGCCTTAAAGATACTGGTTTAACCTTACAAGCCATGAGTCCGGATATTATTGTTATTCGCCATTCCAGTAGTGGTGCAGCGCAATATCTGGCAGAATTGCTTCCTTGCGGTATTGTCAATGGTGGCGATGGCTGGCATGCCCACCCCACTCAAGCTTTGCTTGATTGCTTTTCATTGCGCAACATCTGGGGTCAAGACTTTGCAGGAAAAACGCTACTCATTCTTGGTGATGTAGCCCATAGTCGTGTGGCCCGCTCCAACATTCAGCTTCTTACCATGCTGGGCGTCCATGTACGTGTTTGTGCGCCACGCACCCTGCTGCCTGCCGGCATAGGCACTTGGCCCGTCACCGTCTACAACGACTTGGCCAAAGCGGCCGATGGTGTGGATGCCATTATGTGTCTGCGTCTGCAATTGGAAAGACAGGAAGCCGGTTTATTGCCCTCACTAGCAGAATATTCTCGCCGTTTTTGCCTTACTCCGCAAATAGTAGCCAAGGCCAAGGACAGCGCAAAAATTTTGCACCCCGGCCCCATGAATAGAGGATTAGAAATTGCCGCCAGCGTAGCCGATGCGCCTAACTCTTTGGTGCTTGACCAAGTTAGTGCCGGCGTGGCCACTCGTATGGCGGTGCTTTATTTGTTAGCCCACAGAAAGGAAAGTTAACAGCCTGTTTTAAATAAAAGCTTAAGGAACACGTTCCAATTTTTAAAAAATACATGCAACACACCGCTTCTTTCAAAACCTGTTGTTACAACAAAAGACTTGTACTTCCTAACAATAAAAGGCTTTTGGAAAAGGGAGGGGGTGT
>CAYJDE010000145.1:4179-6866 GCA_964368805.1 uncultured Desulfovibrionaceae bacterium | reverse complement strand
GCTTCGGGCACCTGTCTTGTGAACTCGGACAGCGAAGAAAAACGCCTAGCCACCATGATAAGCGAAATCTGCATTTTCATGGTCAAAAAATCTACCATCTATCCGGAGCTTTTTGACATCACCCCCATCTTGCGAAAGATGCAACAACATTCCGGTGCCTATTCGACTTTTATTTCCGGCCCCAGCCGCACAGCCGACATTGAGCGCATGCCTGCGGTGGGTGTGCACGGCCCCCTAGAGCAACACATTATTATTTTGGAAGACGTATAATGCCCCAAACCCCTAAAACCCTCAATGAATATGGTCAACAGTTGGACGAAGCTTTAGACAATAGCTTTTTGCGTAATACTTTAGACCAATTTGCCGTGGCCTATAAGATTAATCGCGAAAAGGTGTTCAAGCAAATTAACGCATCTGAAGTTATCAAAAAAATTGCTTCCGTAAAAGATTATGCCGCGCAAAACCTTGAGGCCTTGTACGCAGAGTTTAAGAACAATGCTGAGGCCAAGGGTGTTCATGTGCACCGAGCCGCCACAGCCAAGGAAGCCAATGAAATTATTGTGCACATAGCCAAGGAAGCAGGCATAAAACGCATTGGCAAGTCCAAGTCCATGACCAGTGAAGAAATCCAGCTAAATACATATCTTGAGCAAGAAAACTTCATTGTGAATGAGACAGACCTTGGGGAATACATCATTCAATTACGTGGCGAAGGGCCTTCGCATATGGTTATGCCCGCCATTCATTTATCTCGCTATGAAGTGGCCGACGACTTCTCCAAAGTGACCGGAGAAAAAGAAAACCATGACGTAGACCATCTTGTGAAAGTGGCACGTAAGCAATTGCGCTCCAAGTTCATCGAGGCAGATATGGGCATTACCGGTGCCAACTTCTGCGTGGCAGAAACAGGAAGCTTTGCCGTCTGTACCAATGAGGGTAATGCCCGCCTTGTCTCTACCCTGCCCCGCATACACGTAGCCATTGCCGGCCTTGATAAGCTTATCCCTCGTTTGGATGATGCCATGAATGCCCTGCAAATTTTACCCCGTAATGCCACGGCTCAATTGCTCACCACTTATGTGACATGGTTCACCGGCCCCGGTGAGTGGAACGGCTCGGAAAACCTTGAAAAGAAAAAAGAAATGCACATGATACTCCTCGACAATGGCCGTACTGCCATTGCCAAGGACGAACTCTTTGCGCAAATTTTTCGCTGTGTACGCTGTGGTGCCTGTGCCAATGTGTGCCCCGTATACCGCCTTGTGGGCGGTCACCGTATGGGCCATATCTATATTGGAGCCATCGGCCTTATTCTTACCTACTTCTTCCACGGCAAAGACAAGGCCAAGGTGCTGGCCCAAAACTGTATTAACTGTGAGGCCTGTAAGAATATCTGCGCCGGTGGCATAGATTTGCCACGCCTCATCCGTGAAATCCGCGCACGCCTCAACGAAGAAGAAGGCGCCCCCATGGAAGCCAAACTTCTTAGTACAGTCATGAAAAACCGAACCATGTTTCACGCTTTGCTCAAGTTTGCCAAGTACGCCCAACTCCCCGTAACCGGTGGCACAGAATATCAGCGTCACTTGCCCAATATATTCTTTGGTAAACAAAAGTTTAAGGCTTTGCCCGCCATTGCCAAGCATTCCTTCCGTGAGCAATTTGAAAAAATTCAACCCAAACTTTCGGCCCCCAAGTATAAGGTCGCCCTTTTTGCCGGTTGTGCACAGGATTTCATCTACCCAGAGCAACTCACAGCCGCAGTAGAACTCTTTACCAAGTATCAGGTGGCTGTGGATTTCCCCATACAACAAAGCTGTTGTGGTTTGCCGCTGGAAGTGATGGGACAAAGGGAAACGTCCATTGCCGTGGCCAAGCAAAACATCATGGCTTTTGATGCCCATCAATACGACGCCATTGTAACCTTGTGTGCCTCTTGCGCTTCACATTTAAAACACACGTATAAAGAAATTGTGGGCGATGCCCCTACTGTGGACGCCGCCACCCAAACACGCTGCGCCGACTTTACAGAAAAAATCATAGATTTCAGTTCTTTCGTGCACAACACCTTGAACCTTGACACCTTAGCCTTCAATAAGAGTCATGAGAAAGTCACCTATCACGCCTCCTGTCATCTTTATCGTGGCCTTGGTGTTACTAAAGAATCCCGTGCACTTATTAACTGCGCCGCCGAGTACGTGCCCAGCAAAGAAGAAGACGTATGCTGCGGCTTTGGCGGTTCCTATTCTATGAAATTCCCCAGTATTTCCAAAAATCTTTTGGAAATGAAGCTGAATAATGCCAAAGAAACAGGTGCCACTCGCCTAGTGGTGGATTGCCCGGGTTGCGTCATGCAAATTCGTGGTGGTGCAGAAAAAGGACAACAAGACCTTAAGGTCTCGCATATTGCTGAGCTATTGGCAGAAACTATACGCAAGTAGGGTTTATTATCAAGCTGTTGAAATATCGCTCATAAAAAAAGACCTCTGCACAATTATTTTCAAATATAGCTTTGTGTCTAAAAGGCGAAGTAAAGCTACGCCTATTCTTGATTTTTGGTCGCATTGACTGTTGTCAAAGCTCCATGAGACCCTACGCAATGAATTGCGCAGAGGTCTCAAAAAAATAATTGTGCAATATGCCGGCATTTGATATTTTATCCCTGTGAAACACGCATGCTCTACCAT
>CAYJDE010000145.1:0-4079 GCA_964368805.1 uncultured Desulfovibrionaceae bacterium | reverse complement strand
TTTTCACAAGCAGACAGCATAAAGGAAAGGTCCATGTCCTCTCAACACAGCCGCCCAGCGCTTACCAGCGTACACATTCGCCATAAAAAAGGACAAGAAAATATTGTCATGCTTACGGCCTATGACTATCCCTCTGCCATTTTGGCTGAAGCCGGCGGTGTGGATATTATCTTAGTGGGCGATTCGCTGGGCATGGTGGTGCTGGGAGAACAAGATACCCTCAACGTAACTATGCAACATATGGTGCATCATTGCCGTGCTGTATCTAAAGCTGCCAAGTCTGCACTGGTGGTTTGTGACATGCCTTTTTTAAGCTATGAAAAAGACGTTGCCACAGCCTTAGATAATGCGGGTACCTTACTAAGCCAAGGCGGGGCTAGAGCCGTAAAACTGGAAGGCGCCCTACACATTTTGCCACAAGTGCAAGCACTAGTGACAGCGGGCATTCCCGTCATGGGGCATATTGGCTTAACGCCGCAAAGGGTAGCCACCTTGGGCGGCTATAGAGTGCAAGCTAACAACGCACATGCGGCAGAGCATTTATTACACGAGGCCAAAGCCTTAGAAGATGCCGGATGTTTTAGTCTGGTGTTAGAATGCGTGCCCTGTGAAGTGGCACAATATATTACCCAAAACATCAGCATTCCCACCATTGGCATTGGCGCAGGGCCCCATTGTGACGGACAAGTATTGGTCTTACACGACATGCTAGGGCTTAACCAAGGACACACTCCCAAATTTGTTAAAAAATACGCAAATATTGGACAAGATATGGTGAACGCCATCAGCCAATACAGTAAGGATGTACGCCAAAAAAACTTTCCTGAATCCGCACATACTTTTTTTCTTAACGAAGAAGAAAGTAACGCCTTATCCCTTTTAACCTTCGCAAGTAAAAAATAGTATGCTACGTTCTCCCGTGCCCAAAGTGGCCGCCATCCATGATTTATCAGGTTTTGGGCGCACTTCATTAACTGTGGTCATCCCCATACTTTCCACCATGGGCGTGCAAGTATGCCCCATGCCCACCGCTGTGCTTTCTACGCATACCACAAAATTTACTGATTTTTCTTTTTGTGATTTGGAACAGGAAATGCACCATTTTTTGCAGCATTGGCGCAGTTTAGGCTTGCACTTTGACGCCATTTACTCCGGTTTTTTAGGCTCACCTGGGCAAATGGAAGTGGTGGAAAAAACCATAGAGCAATGTAAAAGCCCTCAGGGCTTTGCCATAGTTGACCCTGTGCTTGGCGACAATGGCAAACTTGACCCCACCATGACGCAAGAAATGGTGGAACGTATGCGCAGTCTCATAAGCCATGCCGATTGTATTACCCCTAACCATTCCGAAGCGTGCTGGCTGCTTGATGAAAAATACACCGAGCACTTAAGCATTGAACATATCAAAGAACGTCTTATCCGCCTTACAGAAATGGGGCCCAGCATTGCCATTATCACCTCTGCCCCCATCAATATTACTTCGGGTAATGTGTCAGTAGTGGCCTATGACGCACTGCAAAAGCGTTTCTGGCGTGTGGATTGCTCTTACATTCCAGCTTTTTACCCAGGAACAGGCGATTCTTTTGCCTCGGTATTAACAGGTTCCTTATTGCTTGGCGATTCACTACCCCTCGCCATAGACAGGGCTGTGCAATTTGTCACCATGGGCATACGGGCCACCTTTGGGCATAATGAACCGCAACATCATGGCATTTTGTTAGAGCGTGTTTTGGATACCTTACGTGCACCCATTATGACCACCAGTTATGAATTGTTACACTGATAGGCTGTTGATGAAAAAGACAACCTACTGCATAAAAAAGCCAGGCCATTTACGTATATCTGTATATACAGCGTGCCCTGCTTTTTTGTTTTTTTATATTGACTATTATCAACGCCTCATGACCCCTACGCAGTACATTGCACAGAGGTCTCATATTTCATTTTTTGGAAATAGGCTTTTCAACTTTTAGGCAAGAGCATGACAACACAACATCTTCCCATTGGTATTTTTGATTCTGGCGTAGGCGGCCTTACAGTACTTAAGGCCATTCACGAAACCTTACCCCATGAAAACTTGCTGTATTTAGGTGATACAGCTCGCCTACCCTATGGCACTAAAAGCCCTGAAACTGTAGCTAGCTACGCCTTACAAGCCACAAAAAAGCTGGTGGAAAAAGGCATAAAAATGCTGGTCATTGCTTGCAATACCGCCACAGCTGCTGCCCTACCTACCCTCACCAAAGCCTTTGCCCCCTTACCCGTCATTGGTGTTATTGAACCAGGAGCTGAAGCCGCCATTGAAAATACTCGCAATGGGCATATTGCTGTTCTTGCTACTGAAGGAACCATTAAAGGTATGGCCTACCGCAAGGCCATCCATGCAAGAAAACCCGATTTACGCATTACCGAACAAGCTTGCACTCTTTTTGTACCGCTGGCTGAAGAAGGATGGATAGATGGTCCGTTGGTGGAAGGCATTATTGCCCGTTATATTGCGCATATTTTCCCGCAAACAGCACCACCAACATCTACAAAAGCATCACTGCCGGACACCCTTCTTTTAGGGTGCACGCACTTTCCCCCATTACGGCACGCCATTGCCAATGTAGTGGGTAAAGATATTTGCATAGTCGATTCTGCTGCCACAACTGCAGTGGCTGTACAAAAGGCTTTACAAAGCCACAACCTTTTCACTGGCAACACACAAGGCCATTGTCATTTTATGACTACGGATGATAGAGACCGCTTTGCCAGAGCAGGCTCGTTATTTCTCGGGAATACGCTTTACACAAACGACGTAGAACACCTTGATTTATAAAGGATAATGCCAATGACACACACACCTCTTTCCATGATTGCCGGCCCTACTGCTGTACCTGTCGCTATTCGTGAGGTACTTTCTCGTGATTATGGCACCAACGAAGAAGACTTTCTTCCCATATATGCCGCTACTAATACGCTTTTAGCCCAAGTTATGCATACAGAGCACCATGTCATTACCATGACTGGTGAAGGGATGCTGGCCCTTTGGGCTGGCCTCAAAAGCTGCTTGCAGGCCAAAGACCGTGTACTTTCCATTGGCACCGGTGTTTTTGGTGATGGCATTGGCGATATGGCCGCAAGCCTTGGCTGTGAAGTGCAAAAAATTTCCTTTGCCTACAATACCACCATCCACGATTTGGAACGTATTGAAAATGCCATCAAGGAATTTAAGCCGCACATGATTACCGCCGTACATTGCGAAACCCCCTCCGGAACGTTAAACCCTCTGGAAGAATTGGGCGCATTGAAGCAAAAATACCAAGTGCCTCTTTTTTATGTGGACGCTGTTTCCAGCCTTGGTGGTGCGCCTGTCTATATGGATGCTTGGCATATTGATATTTTATTAGGGGGATCGCAAAAATGTTTTTCTGCGCCGCCTAATATCAGCATTATTGGCCTAAGTCCGGCCGCATGGCACAAAGCTCACAAGGTAAACTATGCCGGCTATGATGCGCTCTTACCTTGGAAAAACGTTTTACAAGAAAGACTTTGCCCATATACTCCCTACCCTCATGGCGTTGCCGCTTTGCATGCCGCTTTACAAGCACTTATGGCAGAAGGCTTAGAAAAGGTTTTTGCAAGGCATGCTCATGCTGCCAAAGTTTGTCATGAAGGTTTGCAAGCCCTTGGTATTCCACTATGGACCGACGCCAAAGCCATCAACTCCCCCACAGTAACAGCCGCTATGATTCCTGACGGTTTTACGTGGCCACAATGGCAAAACGCCCTTGCCGACCAAGGCCTTGCCGTGGCTGGTTCCTTTGGCCCCATGCAGGGTAAAGTATTTCGGCTTGGGCATATGGGCAGTCAGGCTCATGGGCACTTAGTAGAACAAAGCCTTAGTATCATAAAAAAAGTTATGGAAGGCTGATTAATTCTTATTGCTGAGAGGGGAAACTTTTTTTAGGAAAAAAAGCTTCCCCTCCCCAAACATTTTGGGGACTCTCCCTTTCAAAAAAACCAATTGCGTCAATATCTTCCCTTGGAAAAGAAAAATTGTGGCGCATACCACATGGCTTGAAAAAGTACGTTAG
>CAYJDE010000144.1:0-6915 GCA_964368805.1 uncultured Desulfovibrionaceae bacterium | reverse complement strand
CTCTCAGGAACAAGAACGAATTAATCAGCGTTTTCTTTAATAAAATCCCCCCTCTGCATAATTATGCAGAGGGGGGATTCGTACAAATGAGACCTTGTATAATTCATTTGGCAAAGTCTCACGGAAACCTTATTGAATTTATTCTTTTTTCAAATTATCCATAATTTTATTAAGTCCATTGGCCAATTCTTCAAGTTCTAAGACTGCACTGTATGAAGCTTTAGCCCCTGTTGCCACACTGCTTGTAAGATTACGCAATTCATCGGTACGGGTATTTATTTCATCAATGGAACCGGACTGTTCATTGCTTGCAGAGGCAATGGATTTGGTTTCATTGGCGGTATTTTCTATCATATTTTCAATTTGTGCCAAAGCCTCACCGGCATTATGCGCAACAGTTGTAGAAGTACTAATATATGCTACGGTTTGTTCAATTCCTTGCATGTTTTCTTCGGCTCCACGCTGGATAGTACTCACAGTAACATCTACTTGCTTGGTGGCCTCCATGGTTTTTTCTGCAAGCTTGCGTACTTCGTCGGCAACTACAGCAAATCCACGTCCGGCCTCTCCGGCACGTGCAGCTTCAATGGCTGCATTTAGGGCAAGTAGGTTGGTTTGGTCTGCAATATCATTAATAATATTCATTACTTGACCAATGTCAACTGCTTGCGTTTTAAGCTCAGACAAGCTTTGTTGCATGCTTTTGGCTTTGTTTTCAATTTCATTCATACTATGCACAAGCTCAAAAACCAAATTTTTACCTTTTTGAGCTTCTACTCTTGTATCTTCTGCCAGGCTGGCAGTTGTTGAAGTACTACTGGCCACATTAAGCACAGATGTATTTAGCTGGGTAATGGCGTGGGCTGTACCTTCTACACGCTCTTGCTGTTCTTGGGTTTTTTTATCGGCTTCACTTGTTCCTAGGGCAAGCACGCCAATAGCGCTACTGAGCTGCTCTACAATGGTAGCAATTTCAGCTGCTATGGATAAAACCCCTTCACGACGTGCTTTATCGGCTGCACGTTTAGCTTCTTCAGCAGCATCATAAGCTTTTTGTGAGTCTTGTAGGGCTTGCTCAGCCTCTTTGATTTTGTTGTTAGCTGTTTCAATAAGTTCTGCTAGTTTGCTAACCATACTTATAAGACTGCGGTGTAATAAGCCAATTTCACCCGTAAAGCTTTTTTCATCTTGAGGTATAGCTTGTAAATCACCTTCAGCAACAGCGTGTGAGGCATTGGCAAGCCTTACAATAGGGGTAGCAATGGATTTAGCCACAGCAAAGGCAACAAGCATCATGATTAAACCTATGATAATACCCACCCCTGCAATGCTAAGGGTAACATTGGTTGCGCCGGCATAGACTTCATCCCGCTCTTGAAGCATAATGAGGCTCCAATTATTGGGTGTTGTTTTGATGGAAGCAAGCCATTGTACACCATCAATAATCACTTCTTTATAGCCATTTT
The DNA here is from genome assembly GCA_964368805.1 of uncultured Desulfovibrionaceae bacterium. Lineage (GTDB taxonomy): Bacteria > Desulfobacterota > Desulfovibrionia > Desulfovibrionales > Desulfovibrionaceae > CAYJAD01. The sequence continues at coordinate 5,449 of CAYJDE010000144.1, read as the reverse complement.
TCATATTACGAAGTTCTTGTAAAGCTTTAGAACCATCACCGGAGATGTCTTTAATGCTTTTGCCAAGCCAACGCTTTGCCTCCGGAATATTTGCCCCTGAATTTTTGGGATCGCTCACCACTTGATCAAGACTATCCACAAGCAAAACATATCCGGTAGAGCCAACTTTAACAGAACCTGTCTCTTTTGTTAATGTATTAAGAGAGATATCAATGGCAACGACACCTGTCATTGCAGATTTATCATTTCTAATAGGCGTTGCCACAGTAAATACGGCATCTCCGGTATCTGAAATATATGCTTCTGTAAGAATACTCTTGCCTGCCCTCATGGTATCAATATACCAAGGGCGTTTGCTAGGGTTAAAGCCTACGCTAAGATAATCGTTGGGGGCTTGCGTTATTCCACCATCATTATTACTTACATAAACAAGTAGATACGCAGGGTAAGCATCATGCACTTGTAAAAGGGTTTGATATATTTGCTGCTCAGCCAAAGGCAATTGCTCGCCAATGGTTTTAACGGGTTCGGTGGTATTAATGTAATTGCTAATAGTACCAATATTTTCACGAATCAGTTGTGAAGACGCTAAAAATTCTACCATAGACTGTGCAGAACTAAAAAAGTTTTGCGCAAAGCCGTCCATGCGGTCAAGTTGGGCTTTGCTATTGACTTTATAGTTATTTTCAAAAACTTCATCCATTTTATAGGATGCCACGGCAATGACTCCTATAATTGAAAGAGCCACGGCAACAATCATAGCATACAAAATTTTGCCACGAATTTTCATAAATTCATTACCTCATTAAAAAGTGTGAAGACGCAAACGGAATAAAAGTTTCTGTAGCGGAATTGGTGTAAAATGAGGCCTCTGCATAATTCATTGTGCAGGGGCTCATGCAGCATTGACGTTAGTTAAAAGAGTAGTGAAAAATGGTATGTACTTTTCCCTGTGTACGACAGCATAGTTGAGAAAATAAAAAAAATAAATAGCAGATATCCACAAAATAAAAAATTTTACGTAAGAATATTGATAAAAGAGGATATTTCTTTAACGTATTGCTCGTTTGGCAGATTGAATTCTCTCCCACGACTGTCGAATTCTTGCCTCAGAAATACGCCCATTTTTCACCAATTGTAATAAGGCGCTGTATACGAGTTCTGCTTGCGTGGCTCTTCCTTTTAGAGGATTTGCTTTTACTTGCGCTTGAAATGCGCCGGGTAAAACCTTGCCTAAACTATTTTGTAACAAAGCTTTACTTAAGGCGGCTTGGTCTACATTTTTTCCATCTTTGGCATCTTGCATAATTTTTTCCATGGCTTGCATGGGGCTTTGGGGAGTGCCTTGCTGCGCACTAAGCCCTTGTCCTAAAATGTTTAGTGCATTTAGCCCCATACCAGTATCTTGCTGCGCTACGGTGGCGGCAGGTTCTGATATAAACAAAATGTCCACACCTGCAGTTATGGCCAAAAGAATACTGTCGTGTAAGGAATAAAATGGCTGCAAGGCCCGTAAATCTGGCGAAAGGATAATCCCTTTGAAACCAAGGTGCCCACGCAAGATACCTTGTAAAACTACTTGTGATAAGGGCACAGGGTAAAGCGCATCATACCCCCTATGATAGACAAGTGCCGGTTGCATGGCGCCGCCAAAGTTTTGCGCGATGCTTTTCACGTAGGGGGTAGATTCTGCTTGCTGCCATGAGGCCGCAAGGTCGGGGATGGTTTGTAAAAAATTAGGGGTTGTGGATGCAGACATGGCAAAACCTTGCACTACAGAACCGGTACCCGGAAAATTGCGTAAGCAAGGCAAAACCTTGGTAGCTAAAAGGCCACGACTAAAAGCCAGCACATGGGCAGTTACTTGGGCAGGATTGGGCCCAAAAGAACGAAAGCGTTTACCAATATTTTCACTAAGCGCATTGACATTAACATCACCAGCAGGGCCAAGGACAAAATTTATGCCCATGCTGGCCATTTCAATGCCGGCACGTCGGGCCGCAATTTCCGTATTTTCCACCGTACCTTGTCCTAAAACTGCCGCTGCCGCAAGACCCTCAAAGCCCAAATCTTTACGTAAACTTTGAACGCTACCCCCTTCGTGTTCCACAGCTACCCATAAAGGTAAAGCGTTTGTAGGTACAGCACGCTGTAACGTAGCTGTCAATTGACGCAATTGGGTAGGGGAGGCAATATTGCCTTGTGGTCCCAACGGGACTTTAAGTCCTTGTGCTTGGGTTTGGCTGAGAAAGCCCGCCTGTGCTGTTTGACTACCGTGAGCCCCTTGTCCGCCTTGTATAAGCGCAAGAGGTTGCACCCCTTGCCCCATGCTTCCAAAAGAAGTAGATGCCTGTGCTTGTAGGGGCAAAGCCTCTAAAAAAACGCCGCCCACCTTACCTTGCTTGATAAGCGTTAAAATGGGAGCGTCATTTTCCAAGTCCGTGCCGGTAAATCCCCCCATAATCATTTGCCCTAGCATTATTTCTAGGGAAGGATAGCCACCCACTTGATTTGTCTGTGATGCAGCGGGTATGAGTCCCTGCTGTTCTTGTGGTAAAGGTCTCCCTGCTTGTTGCCCTTGTGCTGGTGCCAATGGTACAGCCGAGGGTATAGGTGCCTGAATAGGCGCTATGGGTACTTGATTACCAGATTGCGCAGGAATTAACGCAGGTAAGGCATTTTGTCCTGCGCCGCTAAAAGGCGTATGAGGCACGGCTGTTGCAGGGGATGTATGTATGTTTTGCTCAGAAGACCTAGCAACAGGGGCAACAGGTGCAACAGGGGTGACAGGGGTGGCGGTGTCATATACAGGAATTTGTGCGCCAGAATCTGTCTTTGGTTTTATCTGCGTTGATGAAGAAGCAGGTGCCGATTGCAAGAAGGAAGGAAGCCTAGATTCTTGCTCCGGAACAGAAGGTAAGGCGCGCCCTTGACCTGCAGTTCCCAAAGAGGGGGGGGAAGAAGTAGGAGAAGGCATTGTCGAAGAAGGCGTTGAAGGTGCCATGGGTAGTACAGGTACATACGGTGCGTGCCCTGCGCCCCCTTGTATACCTTGCGCATTGCCCTTGAGCGGTGCCGGAAAATATTTTTGCATCTGTTCAGGGGTAATTTCAATGCCAGGAAGAGCATCAATACCCGGAACACCAGCATTTTGCGCCGCTGAAGATGTGCTTGTGGAGGTGGCGGCCTGTGCACAGACAACACAAAAGAACAGCATCACTCCAAAACAAAGAAGTGCGCTAAGAAATTTCTTTCCTAAAAGAGCCTTTTTCTGTTGTTGTTTATGCATATCAGCCTGATATTGTCCTTTTATTATACAATGCACGGTCGCCATTGGCAAACAATACGTATATCCTTTCCCCCTCGCCCGTGGGCATCTAAAATAGCAAAACTTTGTGCCGTCACCACATCGACGGCTTGTTCTTCATATGCGAGATTTTTTGCCTTTTGCTCTTGCGTATGAGAAGGGAAATGTTCTCGTAAGGCTTGCGTTGCCAAGGCAATACCATCCTTAAGAGTAAAGTTTTTGTTAAGTTCTCCTTGTACATTCAAGGTGGGTATATGCCACACCTTTTGTAAGGTATCTGCAAAAAATTCCACATGGGCCGTGGGTAATGTGGCTGCCGCACCAAGGGCATTGGCCACGGCATGTTGTTTTGGCACCGCCACATGCATGTCTGCTTGTTTTTGTACATAGGGGCCAAAAAAGGCTGCAAAAAGCTTTGCCGGTGCCCCCACCAATACCACATGCTGGGGATGCATGGTATGGTTTTCTAGTAGTTCTGCCAATGTGTATACCGGTTGCTGAGTAAGCCTTTGTAGTAGAGCCTGCATACCCTCAAAAACCATGGTGCAAGCCTTTTCTACCGCTTTTTGTGCAAGGCTTAAAGCGTCCTCATGGCTATGGTGTGCTAATTGTTGTAGGGCTTGTTGCGAAGCGTCAACATCTCCTGCAAGTACTTGCTCTAATCGCATATGTACAGCGCACACATTAAGTGCATCTAATAAAGTGGCGTGCGTTCCCCCTAAGGCAGCGGCATCTCCAAGACGTTGTGGCCCTATACAAAGCTGTTTGTTTTCTTCTTGCACCTTAAGTAAGGAATCACCTCCAATACCTAAGGATAAAGTAGCCAAGGATCGTAGCGGTGTTTTACGAAGAACATGATGTATAGGTAAAGCCATACCTTCGTTATGCAGTACGGGCACACCCTGTACATACAGGGCAATATCTGTTGTGGTGCCGCCCATATCTAGCAAAAAAGTATCCCCTTGCGCAAAGGCGGCAAGTTCTTGCTCTTGTCTTTGTAAAACCATTCCCCCCATGACGCTGGCCGCAGGGCCCGAGAGTACCGTATATAAAGGGTGAGTAAAAGCAAAATCCCAAGGTAAAGAACCGCCGTCGGCCTTAAGTAAAAATATGGGTACCTGTAAAGAACATTCCTGTAGAGTTTGCTGTACTGCTTGTAAAAAATGGCGTTGTACATCTTGTATGGCTGCATTGATAAAAGCCGCTGCCATGCGACGAGGAAAATTGAGCGCACCGGAAAGCGTATGACTGAGGGTAATATTTTGTGGCTCTATACCAGCCACCGTACACAATGCTTGCGCAATGGCTTTTTCATGGGCCGGATTATGCACAGAAAATTTTCCTGCCACAGCAAAATGGCGCACGCCAGCTTTATACCACGCTTGAGCCGTGGGTATGACGCTCTCAACACAAAGAGGGCTTACTTCTTGTCCTCTATGGTCAAGGCCTCCCTCAACTTTGTGTATAAAGTCGCCCATGCCTCCCATGCCCTCTATGCCCTCCATATTGTAGGTAAAACGAAGTGCATCCATACCGGGCCCTGCCGTGACAAACAGCCCTACAGGTTGTATGGTATTTTGTACAAGCGCGTTAAGTCCAAGGGTTGTGCCCAAGGTAACACGTTTTATGTTTTGCCAATAGGACGGGGCACTTGTTGCTTGTAGAGTATGTAGCACATTTTTTATGGATAGGGGTAAGGTATGCCTTTGGGTTTTTACCTTGGCAAAGGCATAAATGTGCCCATCATGATATAATACAGCATCGGTATGGGTTCCACCCACATCTATTCCAAGATACATAGCATTCCTCAATAATAGGCTATTAGTAGCAAGTTAACATTGTGCCCACGGCCACTACTATATATAACTTCAGCCTTTGCCCTTGACAAGAGTAGGGCATCAAAATTCCCCTTTATATTTCATCCTCGTAATGATTTTTACAAAATACCTGCCTGCAAGCTTTGCAAAAAACAGACAAGCTGTTATGCTATGCGCAAGATTTCATAACATACATCTCATGCTCGGAGGTTAGTATGCAACTTCGTTCGCTTTTATCTTTCTTACTGTATTTTTGTTTTGCCTTTTTAAGCTCCCCCATCGATAGTCTGGCCGGCCCTGCCGACGAAAATAGTCCGGCCTATGA
>CAYJDE010000143.1:0-7006 GCA_964368805.1 uncultured Desulfovibrionaceae bacterium | reverse complement strand
AGAATTTACTTCTGGCGTCCCCGAAAGGGGTATTTGGAGTGAGCATCGACTAGTTAAGAGGCTGGTAAAGTAGTATTTTTTCATAAGGAATTGCCATGCACACAGTTCTATCGCAAAAAAAGCTCTTCTCGCATCTTGGTCAAGCCCTTTGTTATACCGGATATGCCGGAGCTGGCATTGCCTTGGCGGTGCTTCTTGTGGGTTTTGTACCTCATGTGGAAGGTCCGTACGCTCGTCGCTCTATATCTAAGCAGGTGCTTACTTTAGGTCCTCAGGACTATCCACGCCCCATTGAAGCCCAAGGGCAATGGTCCTTTCGGGCTAAGGCCACTACCCAATTTCCTGAACCAACTTCTGCGCCAAGCCTATCCAGTATTCCTGTGCAATGCTCTACGGCCTGGTTACAGTTTGATGCTCAAGGTGTTTCGTTAAATACGGCTGCAGAAGTAAGCTTGCACGAAGTAGCCACATCATTGGCTTTGGTGCTTACCTATGATACGCACGGTATGCCCATTGCACCAAAACAGGGCGATGCCATGCACAGTGCTTTGCTCAGCGTGCAATTGAAACATCATGGTGAAGCGTTAAACGGTCAAGGCCAGCCTTTACGCTGGGGGCACGATGCGGCATCTGCTGTGCAGGCTGCCCATGCGGCGGAACAAAGTGAACAAGTTGTGCCTTTTACAAGTATGTGTGCTGCTAAGCTTCCTTCCATTGATTCCATCCAAGCGTCTTTGCAAGATACGTTGCCTAATGCATACGCCTTACCTAGTGGTTTTAACCGTAGTGGCTCTGTTATGGACCGTGCAGGGCGGTATAGAGAGATTATTACGAAGGTTGCGGCGCAGTTTGGCATACGAGAGTCGCTTATTTTTGCCATGATTCAAACGGAGAGTAATTTCTTTCCGCATGTTATAAGTCCAGCTAAGGCCATGGGACTTATGCAATTACTACCGGGTACTGCCAGCACCATGCATAAATATGTCTTTGGCCATGCCGCATCTATGGGTTATAAAGAAGTTACAGAACCGGAAATGAATATTACGCTGGGTGTGGCCTTTTTGAAATTACTTATGACCCATTACTTCGAAGATATTGCCGATGTGCGTTCGCGAGAGTTATGCGCCATTGCTTCATATAATATGGGTCCTGCACGTTTATACCCCTTTTTTGGCGCTTCTAAAGAAGAAGCCATCGCCAGTATTAACGCCATGAAACCCGATGATGTTTTTCAGCGTTTGGCCACAGAGTTGCCCTATCGAGAAACTCGCATGTATATTAGTCAGGTCAATAGTCGTGATGCTATTTTTAAAGATTTTTAAAAGCAATTTACAATAAAAGCACTACTTTTATAAATTTCCCCCATAAACATTTTTTTGAGGCCTTTGCACAGTTTTTTGTAAAGGCCTCATGCTGTTATTATTCCGTGTACAGATATTTACATTTTGCCTTTTTATCATTACATTGTGGCAAACATCCCCAAAAGGAAGCCTATGCCTGCTACAGTATCCAAAAGCCCGTGGTGGCGTCATTTTGAAGATCTTAATGAGCCTGAAATCATTTTTGAAAATACACATTGCCTTACCTATCTAGATAGAGCTGCAGAAACGTTTCCTCAACGAAAGGCTATTATTTTTCAAAACTACTCTTTAACATATGGAGAGTTACGAAAACAAGCCGAGCAGTTTGCCGCTGCTTTACGTTTGCGAGGGGTGGAAAACGGACATCGCATTGCTATTATGTTACCCAATATTCCGCAAACTGTAATAGCAGTATGGGGGGTGTTAAAAGCAGGGGCAGTAGCGGTCATGACCAATCCTTTGTATATGGAAAAAGAGCTTACCCACCATTTTCATGACTCCGGTGCTCGAGTTCTTATAACCATGGATGTACTTTGGCCAAAGATTGCGGCCTTGTATGATAAATTGGATTTGCGCTTAAGTATTGTTACTCGAGTGGCCGATGGCTTAGCTTTTCCCCTTAATTATCTACAGCCATGGAAGGCAAAACGCAGTGGGCAAACGGTAGAAGTGCCTTTTAATGGGCAAAGCATTGTGGATTGGAAGAGCTTTGTCAGCACTAGGGAACGCTTTGCCACCCATATAGAAGACCCCAAGGGCACCTTGGCTTTTTTACAATATACCGGTGGTACCACCGGGGTTTCCAAAGCCGCCATGCTTACCCATGCTAATATGGCAGCGCAAATGCAAATATTGCGTTATATCGTTGACCAAGCACCGGTGCGTGATTTTCAATTTACCTTCCTTGGCATCTTACCCTTTTTCCATATTTTTGGCCTTGCAGGCAACCTTATTCTTCCAGCGGTATTTGCCGGCGCCACCATTCCTGTGCCACGCTATACCCCCATTGATTTATTGCGCACCATTGATAAATACCAGCCCAATTTCTTTATTGGAGTGCCCTCGGTATATATTTCTCTTATGCAGCAAAAAGATTTGCCTAAATATGATTTGTCTTGCATTGATTTGTGTATTTCTGGGGCGGCGCCTTTTCCTGTGGAGGCCCTTACTCGCTTTCAAAAGCTTACCGGCGCTCGTATTACCGAAGGCCTTGGGCTTACAGAAGCTTCTCCTTGTATTACTGCTAATCCCATCTATGGCAAACAGAAATTTGGTTCGGTGGGCGTGCCTTTACCCGGTACAGAAGTGCGCATTGTAGACAGTGAAGATGGCATACGAGAGCTGGGCCCCCATGAACATGGCGAACTTATTGTACGTGGACCTCAAGTTATGCAAGGCTATTGGAATAAGGCCGAAGAAAATGCCATAACCTTGCGGGATGGTTGGTTGTATACCGGAGACATCGGCTATTACGATGAAGATGGTTATTTTTTCTTGGCTGATCGTAAAAAAGACATGATTATTGTGGGTGGCTACAATGTATATCCTCGTGAAATAGACGAAGTATTACATGAACATCCAGAGGTGGTGGAAGCTGTGGCTGTGGGCATTCCTCACCGTTCTCGCGGGGAAGTATTAAAAGCCTTTGTGGTGTTGAAAAAAGACAGCACGGTGAGCACAGCAGAACTTATGGCCCATTGCCGTGAAAAAATGGCCAACTATAAGGTTCCAAAATTTATAGAATTTTGTGAAGAACTCCCCAAATCCTTGGCCGGAAAAATTTTACGCCGTGTTTTACGTGAAGCAGAAATTGATAAGATGAAAGCTGCTGGTCATTTTAAAGACTCGCAAGAGCCTTTGGAAGATTATGTGGACGAAGCCTTGGCTGCACAAAAAAAACAAACCAAAGACAAAGCCTCACAGATTCGTGCTCAAGCTGAAGAGATAATGGCAGAGACCAAGAAAAGGGCTGAAGAAATCATGGCGGAGGCCAAGAAAAAAACCGAAGACATGCTGGCTGAAGCTAAGAAAAAAAGCGAAGCTATGCTGGAACAATTAGAGCAAGCACGCCAATCTTTTAAAGAAAAATCTGAGAATAAAAAAGACGAAAAAGAATAATTTGTATGTAACTTTATTTTTTCTTGAGAGAGAAGAGCCTTTTTTTTTGTGCCCAAAAGGCCCAAGAAATTTATCTCAGTACCTAAAAGCACTTTTTACTTGTCTTTAAAGGTTCTTTCTGCTATTCCTCCCAAACCCCCTCATGAGGGAAATTATTGTTTGGAGGCTGTGGAAATATGGCAAACCGTGAAACAGGAAATGAAGCTGAAATAAGCTTTGAAAGTGCTCTTGAGAATTATTTAAGCACCGATTTCGGTGACTTAGAAGAAGGTTCCATCGTAAAAGGCGAAGTAGTTCGCATTGGCGAAGATCACGTACTTGTGGACGTAAATTTTAAGTCCGAAGGGCAAATCCCCGTTCAAGAATTTCGCGACTCTGCCGGCAATTTAGCCGTTGGCGTTGGCGATAGTGTTGATGTGTATGTGGTACGCAAAGATGAAGGGGCTATTACCCTTTCTTTTGAAAAAGCCAAAAGAATGCAAATCTTTGATCAGCTTGAAGACGTTCAAGAAAAAAATAGCGTCATCAAGGGACATATTTTACGTCGCATCAAGGGCGGTTATACCGTAGACATTGGCGGCGTTGATGCTTTCTTACCCGGCTCCCACGTAGATTTACGCCCTGTGCCAGATATGGACGCTTTGGTCAATCAAGAGTTTGAATTCCGTGTTCTCAAAATTAACCGCCGTCGTAGCAATGTTATTGTTTCTCGCCGTGTGCTTTTGGAAGAAGAGCGCGATTCTAAGCGTCAAGATTTACTTGGCACCTTGGAAGAAGGCCAAATGGTGGTTGGTAAAGCCAAAAATATCACAGAATATGGCGTATTTATTGACCTAGGTGGCCTTGATGGTCTCTTGCATATCACCGATATGTCCTGGCGTCGTATTCGCCATCCCAAGGAAATGATCAGCGTAGGCCAAGAATTGGAATTACGTGTTCTTTCTTTTGACAAAGAAAATAATAAAGTTTCCCTTGGCTTAAAACAGCTTGTTCCAGACCCATGGCAAGATATTACTGCGCGTTTCCCAGAGGGCCTAAAAGGTCAAGGCAAGGTAACTAACCTTGTAGATTATGGTGCTTTTGTGGAATTGGAATCTGGCGTAGAAGGTCTTGTGCATATTTCTGAAATGTCTTGGACCCGCAAATTACGTCATCCTTCCCAAATGGTGCGTGTGGGCGACGAAGTAGAAGTTATCATCCTTGGTGTTGATTGCGATAAAAAACGCATTTCCCTTGGCATGAAACAAGTAAAGCCAAATCCATGGGAATTGGTAGCTCAAAAATATCCTGAAGGTACTGTACTTGAAGGTACCATCAAAAATATTACTGAATTTGGCATGTTCATCGGCATCGAAGATGGTATCGACGGCCTTATTCACGTATCTGACATTTCTTGGACCAAGAAAGTACGTCACCCCAACGAAATATTTAAAACCGGTGACGTGGTACAAGCGAAAGTGCTTACCGTAGATCAAGAAAGCGAAAAATTCACCTTGGGCATCAAGCAATTGGTGGACGATCCTTGGGGCCATGTGCCCACCACCTATCCTGTGGGCTGCACCGTTAAAGGTATTGTAACCAATATCACTGATTTCGGCCTCTTTGTAGAAGTGGAAGAAGGCATTGAAGGTCTTGTGCACGTGTCTGAACTTTCCGGTAAAAAGATTAAATCTCCTTCCGAGCTTTATAAAGAAGGACAAGAAATCCAAGCCAAAGTTATTCACGTGAGTGCAGAAGAGCGTCGCCTTGGCTTGTCCATCAAGCAAATTCGTGACGAAGAAGAGCGCAAAAAGCCTAAAGAATTCCGCGCTGGCCCTGCTGAAACCGGTCAAACCCTTGGCGATTTGTTCCAACAAAAAATGGCTGAAAAAGCTGAAGCTGAAGGCGGCGAAAACGAATAGTTTTTGTTTAGCGAAAAGCACTGTTTTTCGTACTTTATTTCTTGAAGTACGTAGCTAAAAAACATAGATTACAAGGGAGGGCGTGTGTCGCCTTCCCTTTTTTTTACTAAAGCGTGTTAACATAAGCCCTTTTTGAAAATCTCTGCGTCAAATTTCATGCGCTTTTTCGGTGAAATATCAGAAAAGCCCGATCCGAAGGGCTTGTAACCGTTAGATGAGGAACGAAATTTACGGATATGGTGCGCCTAGGCGTATACCCTCAAAACGCATTTATTTTCTTTAAAATTACGCAAGTATTCAGGTTATGTGAACACTCTCTAATACTGTGAGGCATATATGGATAAGAAAGACGATTTCACCTTAGAACTTCTCGACGATAAGCCCCAAAGTCCGGCTTCTGCTCAAGAGCAAAGAACACCTAAAACAGCGTCCACAGCGTTGACAGGGCCCGTGGGACAGCAGGCCAACGTACAAGGTACAGTAAACCCTCTGGAGCCTGAGGCGGCAGATGCTTCGCCCTTATCCATGCAGGCTACTACGACTAAAACTAGCGCATCCAATACGAGCAATGCTCATAATGCTAGTGCTACTACTAATGCGGATTCGCTGGTCACCGTTACTCTTTTGCAAGAGTTAGTGCGTCTTCTACAGCCTCGCCCTTTTTATAAGCGTCATCCTATTCTTTTCTGGGGTTTTATTCTTTGCCTTGGTTTTATGGCTTATTGCGGACTTGTGCCCGATGAAAGCCCCATTGGCACTTCGCCACGCCTTGCCGTTGTGCGCATAGAAGGCACCATTTTAAAGACAGAACCACTGCTAAAATGGATTGCTAAAATTGAAAACATGGAGTCTGTGAAAGGAGTTCTTTTGCGCGTTGATTCTCCCGGTGGCGGGGCAGCAGCCTCTCAAGAACTGTATACAGCTTTGTTGGAACTGGGGAAGAAAAAGCCTATTGTAGCTTCCATGGGCTCCACGGCAGCCTCTGGTGGGCTTATGGTGGCCATGGCGGCAGAGCATATTGTGGCCAATGCCAGCACCATCACCGGCTCCATAGGGGTGCGTATGGATGTGCCGCAGGTGTATAAATTGTTAGAAACCTTAGGTATTGGTCAAGAAACGCTCTCCACAGGGAAATTTAAAGATGTACCTTCCGTTATGCGGGCTTTAAATCCTGAAGAACGCAGTTATTTACAAGGACTACTACAAGATCTCTATGACCAATTCGTAAACCTTGTGGCGACATCTCGTAAAATGGCTCTAGGTGAAGTGCAAAAATTTGCCGATGGGCGTATTTTCACCGGTAAAGAAGCGCAAAAACTCGGACTTGTGGACAGTCTTGGTGGACAAAGTAGGGCATTAGCAGAATTGCGCAAGCGTACCGGCGTTGGTGAGGATGTTAAATTATATGAGCAGCCCAAAGACTTAGAAGAAATGTATGCAGAGTTTTTAGAAAGCATCATCAACATTACAGTACATGCAGGAAAGGACTCGGCGGTATTTTTGTATAAATAAGGCCGCACAATTATTTTGTAGTATAGGATTTTACGCAATTCATTGCGCAGAGTCTTGTACTCTGCTGTTACGTGCAAAATAGCCACGCACAGCTTGTAATATGAGACCTTTGCA
>CAYJDE010000142.1:0-7047 GCA_964368805.1 uncultured Desulfovibrionaceae bacterium | reverse complement strand
CAATATCTTGTTTTTAAAAATAAAATTGTGGCGCATTCCATATGGCTGAAGAAAACATTAGAAACAATAAATTATTATGATTACTACCTTACGTTAGCATGAGAAATAATTCTATTTTCATGCTATGACTGTCACCAGCGCTCCATAAGGCCCTGCGCAATTCATTGCGTGAGGTCTCATGGAGCAGGTAAAAGTTCCCCATTATACGCTTAACTAAAGGAGCTCTGGGCTTACTGCAAAATGCCATTGGTGTCGATGAAATTGACGCCAGCATTTTGTAATAAGCCCAGAGCTCCTGTGCATTTGTAATGCAAAACTGTTTTAGCTGTATTAAGGTAATAGCCACATAGTTTATTTAATCAGCATTTCCTTAAAAAACCCCGTACCATAAAAAATGGCACGGGGCAAAAGGTAGGTACTTAATTCACTATATTCAGCAACGTTTCTTAGAAGCTGTATTGGAAAGAAAGCGTAGCTTTATAACCATCACGAGCGTCGCCAAGGCGGTCGGTGCCATCCCAGTTTTTATAGTTGTCATGGTCAATACCGTTGAAGATATAGCCCAGTTGTAAGTGAGCTGCAAGGTTTTCGTAAATTTGATAGGTGGTATCAAAGTTTACTTCCACCAAGTAGTCGTCGGTGGTTAAGTAGAAGCCGCCACCGTCAAGGTAAGGGGTTTGAATAAAGTCTGTCATGGATGAGCTGTTGGTACCACCCCAGTAAGCAATACGGATGATGTGGCTTAAGTCTTCCATGAAGGAAAGGTCTTTAATCTGTAAGCCAATACCCCATGTACCGGAGTACGAAAGCATTTGGTCATAGCCACCGCCGGGTTGCCAGCCAAGTTCACCGTCGCCCAAGAAGGAGGTAAAGTTACCAGAAGGAGCAATGTAAGGCATCATTTCAGAGCCGTTGCGTACGTCATCGTCATCGCCGGAGCCGTACCAAGCAAAGATACCGGGAGTACCCCAATCCATCTTATACTCTGCAAGACCTTTGATGAGCCAGCCTTGACGGCTGTTATCTACACGATGATAGGCATTTGCCACAACAGGAATGCCACCAATAGCTGCAGAGTAATCAAGGGCCGAATAGGTGCCGCTGTATTGCACATAGCCGTAGTTCAAATCAAGCTCGAAGTTCCACGCATCGTATTGGAAAGTCATGGGCAAGCCAGCAAACCAAATGGTGGTATAGGCATCTTCATCGCCATTCCAGTCTACACCCTCAAGCCAGTCAGCAGAAGGAAAGGTGCTAAATCTGGCAGCAGTATATTGACCACCGAAGAGGGGGGAGGTACCTGTAGCCATACCGCCATTGAAGGAATCATATTCATTCATACCGTCGATAGACCAAGAGGGAATAGAACCAGTACCAGTACCTGGATCATATACGTAGTTAGGATCTGTCATGCCATCATAAACGTTGTCACCCATGAAACCAATGGCAAACCAAGGATTGATGGACCAATTTTCGCCTTGTAAAGGAATAGACAAGAGGAAAATATCTAAGTTGTCAAGATAATTACTACGGTTATGTTCATCGTCGGAGTAGCCAAAGAAGCCAAACTCACCCTCAGTATTTCCACCGCCATAATTGTCATTATAAGGACGGAACCAAGCGAGGGTTACGCTGGCCATATCGTTGATTTTGTAGTTGGCCACGATACCTGCTGCGTCATCATCTAAGATAACACCACCACCGGCCACGTTGGGGAAGGCAGCGGCTTGTAAACCCATGCGGAAAGAAAGGTCTGTGTTAGGCACAAACCAATCTAAGTAAGCATAGCGCACTTTTACTTGAATGCCGTCAGTACCAAGAGCGGCACCTTCGCCTTGGCTACCCCAGTTTTGGTCGCCAATTTCAAAGAAAACTGTGGCTGACAAAGCTTCAGAAGCTACTGCGTCAATTTGTAAACGTACACGTTGCATGGCAGAAAAGGTATCTTGCATACCCACGTTACTGCCGCCAGTACCGCCACTTCTTAAATCGTTATCTTCCCAGTTGACATCGGTCATGCCAAAGCCAAAAATCCATTCGCCGGAGGCTTTAAAGTCGATGGCAGAAGCTCCTGTAGCTGCGCCAAAGAGCATACCGGCCGTTAAAAGCAGAGTGCAAATCTTTTTCATGTGCATCCTTCCTTTGGTTAAAAAAATTAAATTTGATGGCAAACATTGCCGCAATATATGCAGGTCATTGTGCATCTGTTAAACCTTTTGACACACTTTTTATGAAAATGCAAGTCATTACCTTTTCCCAAAACATCAACTTGCCTTTCTGTAAACAGGTAAATATAAAGACTTTATAAAAAAAGACCTCTTTAGAAGCGAAAAAAGTTTTCTATTTTTTTGACATATATTACAACTAAGACAAAAAATTTTACCGTGCAGCACAAACCTACGACGCCTTATACCAAAGAAAAAAGCAGGCCACGCCATCTTTACAGGCATGCTGCCGTCAACCATCCAAAAAATTCCGCACAATAAAGTGTACAGCAGGACCCCTGAAGTATTTTTTTCATCAACAGCCTGACATACAAGAATCCCTACATAAGGATATATGCAGGGATTCTTAGACAGGATAAAAGATTTTCAATGATGCATTTTGAAAATCTTTTTTAACCAGCACAAAAAAGGCTTTCCGGGTAGGAATTAATTTTTTTGCGCAAGGAGGTAAAAGGCATTTCAACGATGCATTATTGAAAAACCTTTTTCTTATGAAAATCAAATTTTTCATTACGACTGGCCGCTCTATTTTGGCAAGCGCATGACTTGCAAGCACCAGCACATTTGCAAGAATGCTCTTTCATAAAGAGCACCCTATTGCCATGGTGCCCCAATTGCACCCCTTGTTCACCCTTAAAAATAATATCGCGTGAGGGCACTTGTGCAAAACAACCTTTAAACGATTGGCAATAGGAGTCACTCATGGGAAGCAATTGGCGCACATCAAGAAAAATGCGGGCTTTGTGTGTTTGTGCTTCACTAATAAGGGCAGAAAAATCTTCCACATGATGCTGGGTGAAGTCTCCTGCAAGGGTAATGTGTATGCCTGTCACGCTTTTCCGCATAGACATGGAAAATGGTTGTTGCATATGCTACTCCTAAAAAAATTGAAATTTTACTGAACGGTATTGTTTTATTAACCAATCATATGTTTTCGTAATGTATCGCTCTAATCTTTATATATCTTGTTCTATGTTTACATTTGTACACTTAGAAAAGTCTGCATACAACAGGCAGGCGCACGAGAGGATATATGCACCGAAACCTAGATACTTTGTGACACATAATTCATAAAACAATACCGTGCAGGTTAAATATCATCTAGATACTACTCTAAAACATATCTTTTATGCATATCTAAAAAATACTGATGTAAGAACGTATTTTCATGAGTAATGTCTTATACGCCCTAAATTTTCTCCCCAAAAACAAAATTCTAACGCAATTGCCTTCTGAAGGGGAAAAGCTTGAGAGGGAAAGTTTTTCTCAAAAAAAAGATTTCCCTCTCAGAAAAAAGAAGCAATCAGCGTCTGCCTAAACTACTTAGCAGAAGAAAGTACCTTTTTTACAAAATCATCAATAGCCCCTTTTTCAGATTGTGGATCACCATCAATTTTTAAGGTATCAATAACTTCGGCACCCATGGCGTTGAGCTTTTGTTCGATGGAATCAACGGCACCACAAAAATAGGTATAGCTACTGTCGCCACAACCAAACACGGCGGTTTGCTTGCCTTGAGCATTGATGTCGTCAAAAGAATCGAAAAGTGGTATAAAATCGTCTTGAAGCTCGATTTCGTCATCACCCCAGGTGGAGCATCCAAACAAGATGAGGCTGTAATCATCGCAAAGGCCGGCGGCAGAAACACTGTCGGCACTTTCATTGGTTACGGCATAGTCTGCTGCAGCCAATTGTTTTTCAATATGCGAAGCTACAAATTCCGTATTTCCTGTGGTAGATCCGTAAACAATCAAAGCTTTTTTCATAATATCTCCTTAAAATAGTGTTTGCTTGTCTTCCAAACATGACAACGATATTCAAATTCATAGTCAAAGGCAAGTCTTTTTTTAAAAAAGAGTATAAAAAAATCTCTGTGCATAAAAATACACAGAGATTTTAAATAGATATATAATAAAATATGCTATAGCAATAAAGGTTACTGAATTTTCTTCAAATGCACTTCGCGTAAATTTATCACATTAAAAGTAGCCCCATCGCCAACCCCAGTAAAGGTAAGATAGAAGTACCCACGGGGCAAAGTAAGGGCACCAAGGCTTTGGCGTGCATACACATCCCATGTCTCATCAGAAGTAGCCGCAAGATCAGTATAAAAATGGGCTTGGCTTTCAAAGGGATTCATAATTCTTTTTTCTTTAAAAGCAAAAACCCCCATGGTCACAGGGGCAACGTTATTACGGCTATAAAGAAGGCTCACTTCATAAGTGCCTGCTTCAGCAAAAGGCACATGAAACATAACCGCATCGCCGGCTCTCCAGCCGCCAAGATTTTGCGGTGCCGAACTTGCTCCGCCACTACTGCTAATTTTCCAGCCATTAAGATTTTGAGGTGCTGAGTTTGCCTCGCTACTGCTGCCAGTTTTCCAGCCACTAAGATTTTGCATTTTAGCTTTTGATTCAATAACAATGCTCGTGGCATAATATAAAAAGGCATCCTTAGGATAGAGGACTGTACTATCTCTCCATGTATCGGCAAAAGGGTCAGGCGGTGGCAAGTACGCAGGTTCTTCTGCCAAAGCAAAGGAGCTAATAACCATGCATAAAAAAAGAAGCATAATAATTTTTTTCATAAGACCTCACAATATTTTAAAGTTTACAAAAAACATTTTTTACACGCCCTTTACAGCGTAGCCATATAGGGCTTGAATATATAGTACATTTTTTCATAATTGCCATGATTTTGTAATAAATACATGCAAAAGATTAGGCAAGAAAATACTGACTAAGAGCGTTTGCATCCGTAGCAGCGGATGACTTTTGCTAAGAGTGTGTACTATAAAACATATACACCCTAACAAACCACGCCTAGCGCAGTAAAAAAGCGTAAAAAGAATTGATGAGCCTTTTCTTCCATAAAAGGATAGCAAAAAAGAGGAAAACTTTCTATGTTTTTTATAAAACGAGCCCTCTGCGCACCCCATTGCCTAGCAGCCTAGAGAGCATTGATGGCAGGCATTATGGCAAAAAATTTGAGTTAACGCCGTTTCATTTTACATTGAACATGTTGTTTTTATATTTATTTATGGAATTGCTTCCAATCAGTAAAAACACTTTTGTGGTACAAATACATATGAGGTCTGGGGCATTGCAAAATGCTAGCATCAATTTCATCGACACCAATTGCATTTTGCAATACCCCAGAGTTCACGTAGTTAGGTGCGCGATGCGAAACTTCTAACGACCGAGTATAAAATGTTGGCATCGATGAAATTGATACCAGCATGTTTTAAAAATCTTACTTATTTACTAAGAAAACAAAAAACTATATTTCTATTGCTAATGTATTTCTTTTATGCCAAGAGTAAGCAGACACTATGAAAATAGAAAACATAGCTTTACTGATATAGAACAAAAACTTTACGCATAAGTTTTATATTGGCACGTTTTTTTACAGATACTTTGTAGTTTTATACATGATGCCCTGTTGACAGACTTGAGAAAGATACTTAATTATTCTCAAGTTCTTATCAGGCTGGTAGACGATTGTTAAAGGTTTTTTGTTCTGATGAGGTAAAAATTATGCATATGTATGTAGCCCATACATTGGAAATCGACGACGCAGCTCTGGCTGTAGAAGAAATTCTACAAGGTCTTCCCGCTACAATTACAGAAGAAATACAAAACAAAAATGCTGTGGCCATAGTGACCACCCATGCCGATGCCTTTTCTGCTGGCATATTGGAAGCCCTTACCAAAGCCCTGCCCTGCCCCATCGTTGGTATGAGTGCCTTTGCCTCTTGCGGTGCCGGCGAAGCAGATTTAAGCTTACTGACGGTGACACTTTTTGTAAGTCAAAAAGTACGCTTCGCCACAGTTATGACAGAGACTCTTGATTTAGCAGATGCTGTACACGGCAATTATAAAGACGCCCTTGAAAAAGCTTATGCTCATTTAGAAAAAGAGCTTGGGGGCAAGCCCGATTTACTTGTGGCCTATGCACCATTTTCTTCAGAAGTCACAGGGCAAGACATAACGACACATCTAACAACTATTTCCCAAAATGTCCCCCTGTTTGGAGCGCTTGCTAGTGATAGTAGTGCTGCATGCGATGAAAGCTATGTCATCCATAATACACAATATCATAAAAAACGCTTAACGCTTCTTGCCATGGCTGGCCCCATAAAGCCTACATTTTATTTAGCGTCCTTACCTCCTGATAGCATTCGCAACAAAACAAGCCTTATTACCGCAGCCGAAGGTAATACGGTGTATAAAGTTAATGATATGCCCGTCATGGATTATGTATACGGTCTAGGACTTTCTGCCGATGATTGGCTAAAAGCCGGCACCATTATTCCTTTCTTGGTGGATTATAAAGACGGCTCTCCCTTGGTGGCACGTGAGCTTTTTGGCGTTTCAGCAGATAAGCACGCAATATTTGGCGGCGAAATGCCTGTAGGATCGCAATTACACTTAGCTTTACAAAGCTCAGAAGGGATCTTGCAATCGGCGCAAGAGGTGCTGGAACAGGTAGTGGCGCACACTACATCTGCCCCTAAAGATGCTGTATGTGGCGCACTAGTTATTAACTGTGTAGGGCGTTCGTTAATTTTGGGAGGAAACCCCTTGGGAGAAGCCCAAAAAACCTTGGAAAAATTAGAAGAGTTGCTTCCTTATCAGCATGTATATGCCCGTGGCGAAATTTGCCCTGTATGCTTACCCCATGGAAAAAGTCACAATCGTTTTCATAACTTTTCTTTTATTGTGTGTGTTTTAGAAAATATATAATCTGGATTTAGTGCTGTCATGAAAGACGAACTCGAATTATTACGCAAAGAAAATAGACGCTTACAACGGCAAAATGC
>CAYJDE010000141.1:0-7049 GCA_964368805.1 uncultured Desulfovibrionaceae bacterium | reverse complement strand
GATTTTTTCAGCACTTACGTGAATTAGTCACAAGTCAGGTTATTTGATGGCACCAATAAAAAATTTTTTCTTTCTCGAACTTTACCCTTTTTGAACAGCCTGCTAAACACCTATAACATACTATATCATCTTACGATTAACTTGTTTTCTGAGTAAAAGTAAAGCGGCAAATAAGCAATAAGCTTAAAGAAATAGCCGTCAAAAATAAACCCCATACAAAACCATGGCCTTGCATAAAGAATACTGGTGTCATAGCCACGATAAAAGTTTCGATGGGAGAAAGCCCCACAAGACCTACACCAATATCGCCAAGCGCACCTGTTTTATACTCGGGGTCAACGATTCTAAGTAGTAATAAACCGATGGACGCAACGCCCGTGCACATGCCAAAGGTATATATGGAACGTTCAAACCAGTAATTATTATACAATTTACGTGAAACAAAGAAAATATAACTGATATTCATAGCAATCATAATGCTGGACATGATGCATAGTGGTACAATGTAGTCGATAACAACTTGAATATTAATCATGGCCACACCAAAGGCCACAAGATAGTCAGTAATGGTGGCGCCAATTCTATTGATGGTACGCTTATCAACATAACTTCCATACCCTATTTTTTCTAAAACAAAATAAGAAACTACACCAAAAAGTAAAGAAAACACATAATCTGGGAAAAAGATTTGTGGTAAAACTTTTTTCAAAAAGAAATTATTAAAAATTAATCCCATACCCGAGGAAAAAAACACTAAAACCATATGCCAAGCCAAAGAATCTATGGACATAGAGCTGGTTGTAGCAGACCCCAAAGATTTACGGTTATCTTCGTGTATAAGTCCTGTACGCATATCTTTAGGTAAAGCATTCACTTCGGTAATAATTTTAGTGTACCCTCTTTTTGTGGCATATTTAATAAGTCCCACACCACAGAAAATACCCACCATCAAACCAATGGTCGCAAATGTTTGCGCAACGGTAGCGCCTTCTGCCCAGCCACGTGCTACAAAAGCCCCGCCAACAGCAGCTGCAGAACCATGACCACCAGCAAAACCTGTGGCCGCAAGAACGCCAAATCCTTCATTTAAATGGGGGAATAGTAAAATCAAAAAGGTGGTCCCACACAAAGCAGCAACGCCATACAAGCCGGTAAACGCAGCTATGTTCAAACAAGCCGTATCACCAGATTTACGCATGCCCTCTTTAAACGACAGTTTTTCTTTAACCTCTCTACCAATAAAGAGCGTTGCAAAAAGAAAATTGAAAAGATATCCTGCATATGAAGAGGCAAAGTCAGAAAATGGCAACACATCTAAACCATGCTTTCCCAATATAATACCTAGAATACCGGCTATTAATGCTACCGGAAGATATAGATTCTGAAAAAAAATCACTTTATTTCTTATAACAGTAGAAACTAACATAAGTGCTGAAATAATGCCAAAATCGATCGTAATACTTCCTAAAGGCCCCATAAAAACTCCTTCAACTTTGAAATGTTTTTAGTGCCGTGTATCGAACGACAAATACACAACAATTTTCGTATCAAATGCGCAAAAGAAGAATAGTATCAAAAAATAGAGAAAATGAATACCAATATCTTAATTTTATTTTTAGCGCAGAGACTTTCTTGAGACAGAACAATGCAAAAGCACCGCGAAAAAACTGCATTTAGAGACCTCTACCCAATTCATTGCTTAGGAGTCTCATGGAGCATTGACACTAGTCAAAGCGACCAAAAGTCAAGAATAGATGAAGCCTTGCTTCGTCGTTAAAATATTGGTTTTTTAGTGCATTTCCCTCTGCGCAGGTAATGTTTATATAAAAAACACATTTTCATTTTATATAGCGTTTTATATTTAAAATAGTTGTGCAGCGGTCTTGGATTATGAGGTGGCAAGAGGGTACTTCTAGTGAAAATTTAAGGAAGCGCTGATTGAATAGATTTTTTTGCTAGCATATTTTTTCAAATCATATGGTATGCGCACAGTTTTTCTTTTCAAAGACAAGATACTGCCGCAATGGTTTTTTTTGAGGGGGAGAGTCTGAGAGGGGGAGCTTTTTTTTCCTAAAAAAAGCTCCCCCTCTCAGAAATAGAATTAATCAGCGTTTCCCGCTGAAAAAAAGTTTCCCAAAAAAGCGTATTTTTACTGCACCTTTTTCCACCAAGCATCAAACTTTTGCGTATTGTCATCCAAATTAATAACTTGGCCAATCATGGGGGTAAGTAAAATATACTCCTTACCTTTGCTATGTTCTTCAATCATATTCAACGGATCTTTCCAGTCATGCAAAGCAATGGCAAACTTACTATTGTGCGCAGGCAAAAGACGTTTGGCCCCCAGCTCTTCAGCAGCTTTGGCAGCGTGCTCTGGCAAAAGATGAATATGCGGCCAGCCGTCGGGGTTGAATTGGCCCACATCCAAAATAGTTAAATCAAAAGGGCCTAATTTTTTTGCAATTTCAGGGATATGATCGCCATAGCCTGTATCACCACTGTACAAAATCTTTCTTTCCAAGGTCATGAAAGCAAAGCCGGCCCATAAGGTCTGATTTTTGGAAAACAAGCGACTGGAGTAATGCCGTGCAGGTAGCACATGCACAAAGAAATCTTTGGCAAGCTCCACACTTTCATACCAGTAGCCTTCCCAAATCTGTTCCGGTGCGTATCCCCATGCTTCCAAATGCGCCCCCACACCGAGGGGAGCAATGACTTTTTTCACCTTACCCAGCATGGCTTTCATGACATCATAATCTAAGTGATCATAATGGTCGTGCGAAATAAGGATGTAATCTATGGACGGCATATCTTCTACCCCATAGACAGTGGTCCCTTCAAAAGCTTTATTAAAAAAGGAAAAGGGCCCCGCATAAGGACTAAACACAGGGTCGATAAGCATATGCACGCCGTTTAATTGCATATAGTACGAAGAATGCCCCAAAGGCACCAGCACATTGGCTTCGGGAGTATTGGCAGCAAGAGCTTTTAAATCTGTCTTCACTGAAGGCAACGGCTCAGAAGGAGTGCGCTGCCCTTCTTTATTAAAGTGAATATTGTACATACGTACAAAAAAATTCTCTTTCACCAAATTAGTGGGCTCTGGCATGGTGTTAGCAAAGACGCCGTCCTTAAAAGTAGGCGTTTGTTGCATACGTTGCAAACGCTCACCGGAAGGAGCGGCCCCAAAGCGCTCATGATTGAGCTCTAGGTACAAAAAGCCTGCCACACACAAGAGAAGTATGACAAACCAAGTGCTTTTTTTCTTCAGCATTCCCTACTCCTTCACGTATTCCACTTCTATTTCAGGAAATTCGTCTTCTTCTTCCACTTCTATTTCTTTAAAATGCAAGAAGGGTGCATTTTGGTCAAGGGCATCGCGCATTTTCCAAATATGAGCCACAAGAGGGTCGATGCCCTCACCATACATGGCAGAAATAAAGAAGATGGGTCGATTATCTGCTGCCGCTCTGGCCTTAAGGGCTTCCACCACTTCTTCATCAACGGTGTCAATTTTATTGACAACCTCAATTTGCACACGCTCTCCAAGACCGGCATCAAATTGGCAAAGTTCGCTGTTGATAAGTTCAAAACCAGCCCAAGGGTCATCCATCGCAATATCTTCAATGCTTAAAATATGCACAATAAAGCGGGTACGCTCCACATGCTTTAAAAAGCGAGTGCCAAGCCCTTGCCCCGTATGCGCCCCTTCAATGAGACCAGGAATATCAGCCAGCACCATGCGCCGCCCAGGGTCAAATTCATCAATCATAACCCCAAGGTTGGGAATAAGGGTGGTGAAAGGATACGCAGCAATTTTAGGACGTGCCGCCGACACTTGTGAGATAAAGGTGGATTTACCAGCATTGGGTAGCCCCACCAAACCGGCATCGGCCAAAATTTTCAGCTCTAGGCGCAAAGTGCGTTCTTCACCCATTTCCCCTGGTTGAGAAAAGCGCGGGGCCCGCATGGTGGACGATTTAAAGTGCTCATTACCTTTGCCGCCACGCCCCCCATGAACCAGCACGAATTCGGCTTCGGGGTCGGTAAGGTCGGCTATAAGCACTTCGCCTTCGGGGGTTTGCTCAAAAATAAGCGTGCCTTCTGGTAAGTGCAACACAAGATTTTCACCTTTACGGCCATGGCATTGACTGCCCATACCCGGTTGCCCATTTTGCGCTTCATAGTGACGCTTCAAACGAAAATCGTACAGGCTGAGCAAACGAGCGTCGGCTCGCACTATAACGTTGCCGCCATTACCGCCGTCGCCGCCATCGGGGCCGCCCCTGGGCACAAATTTTTCACGCCGAAAAGAAATACAGCCATGTCCGCCCTTACCGGCTTTCACAGTGATGGTTGCTTCATCCACAAATCTCATAATATACTCACTTGCCCTTTTCAGGCTTACTTTCCATGCTTGCTATGAAAAGCTTTCAAAAAACAACGCCGCAAGAGAAACACCCAAAATGGGAGTTCTTCTGCGGCGGTATTTGTTCGTCACGAAATACAACTTCATATTTAAAGAAATTGTATTGGCAGACTGTTCAAAAGTCTGTAAGACGGTCTCGTCAAATAAGGTTTTTTTGTGTCATATCAGGAAAATGAACACACTTTGAGGGGAATGCACTCTAGAGCGCTTCACCGAAAAAAGCGTGTAAAGCCCGACGTAAAGATAACCAAAAAACGTATTTGACGAAACAGTACTAAGCTTGTTCGATATGAACTCTGGTCAATACACGACGTTTACGAATGAATTTTTCGTATTTTACAACGCCATCAACCTTGGCAAAGAGGGTAAAATCGCGGCCAATGCCTACGTTATTACCGGGGTGCACCTTGGTGCCCAATTGACGTACAAGAATGTTTCCGGCCAATACTTTTTGACCGCCAAAACGCTTGACGCCGCGTCTTTGCCCTTCACTATCGCGACCGTTGCGCGATGACCCGCCTGCTTTTTTATGTGCCATTAGATTTCTCCTTAACAGCCTTGGGGGTGAATTACCAGTACTCTTGGGTTACGGCGCACAGCAAAAAGGTGTTGTGTTAGTCACCGTGCAGCACATAACCGCAAGAGCAAAATACTTAGGCAGAAATGCCTACTACCTTCAAGGTGGTCAAATCTTGACGATGCCCACGCAATTTACGTGAGTCATTACGGCGCCAACGCTTGAAAACCATAATTTTTTCACCGCGGCCTTGGCCAAGAACTTCGCACTTTACGCTAGCATTTTCCACATAGGGAGCGCCCACTTTGAAATCTGCGCCGCCAAGTAAAAGTACTTTATCCAAAGTTAGCGTTTCGCCAACTTCAGCCTTGATGTGATCAACCACAATCTTACAGCCTTCTTCTACGCGGAACTGTTTGCCGCAGGCTTCAACTATTGCATACATATAAAAAACCTCCAAAAGAGAAAGAGGTATTTGCCTTACTTTTACGCTTTTGTCAAGGAAGAATATACCACAGAAAGTTTTTTTCCTCTTCGTAAAGCACTCTTTTCTTCTTAATACACTAACAATATTTATTTAATAAAATCAAATTCCCCCAATACGTATGACAAGTAGCATTACGAAACGCACACCTTAACAGCACTTTTTTTGAGGGATGTGGAAGAACTTTTCCCTAAAAAAATTCTTCCACAAAAACATGACAATCTTTACAGCACATTCTTTAAGCGAGCAAGAGCCTCATCGGTATTAGCCGGTGAAGCAAAAGCCGTAAAGCGCACATAGCTTTCGCCGCTAGGGCCAAAGCCAGCCCCTGGGGTGCATACCACATGGGCATTATCCAGCACTTTTTGGAAGAAATCCCAAGAAGGTGTATAACCGCTGCCTGCTTTAGGGGTGCGTACCCATACATAAGGCGCATGCTCGCCGCCGTACACCTCAAGGCCCATGCCAAGCAAGGTGTTACGAATCTTCGTGGCATTTTCCATGTATCCGGCAACCACAGCGGCGCATTCGGCTTGGCCTTCCACACTGTGCACAGCTTCGGCAGCCTTTTGCACAATATAGGGGCAACCATTATACTTGGTGCATTGACGACGCAACCACATGCCATGCAAATCAATCTTTTGCCCGTTCACCTGCAAATCTTTTGGCACCACCGTATACGCGCAGCGCAAGCCCGTAAAGCCTGCTGTTTTGGAGTAAGAGCGGAATTCTACTGCCACTTCCCGTGCGCCCTCAACTTCAAAAATACTGTGCGGTACATCAGAACCGCTGATAAAAGATTTATAGGCCGAATCATATAAAATGATGGCACCCTTATCACGAGCATAATCTACCCAAGCCTTGAGGGCTTCACGAGAAAGCATGGTACCTGTAGGGTTGTTGGGATAGCACAGATAAATCACATCAGGCGTTTCTTTAGGAAAATCCGGGGTAAAATCATTTTCCGCAGTACAAGGCAAATAAATAAGGTTATTCCAGCTATCATTAATATAGCTACCGGTGCGCCCGCTCATGGCATTGGAATCTACATAGACAGGATAAACAGGGTCAGTAACGGCAACACGCACTTTGTCAGCAAACAATTCTTGGAAGTTACCCACATCGCACTTGGCCCCATCGCTGACAAAAATTTCATCAGCAGCAATGTCCATGCCACGGCTAGCATAGTCACTAGCGGCAATGGCTTCACGCAAAAAAGCATAACCTTGTTCGGGACCATAGCCTTTAAAGCCTTCTGCCACAGCCATTTCGTCGGTGGCGGCATGTAAAGCCTTCACCACAGCAGGGCTTAAAGGACGTGATACATCGCCAATACCCAAGGAGATGGTTTGCAAATCAGGGTTAGCGGCTTGGAAAGCACGTACACGACGACCAATTTCTGCAAATAAATAAGAGCCCGGCAAACTGGCATAATGGGGATTTACTTGAAACATAATTTTCCTCTATATGAAATTTTGTGTATGGATACGCTAAAAAGCTTGAACATTCTACGCAGGTACGCAGTAATGAGCAAGTCTTTATTACAGGATTTTTTTGGGAATTTTTATGGAAACGCTGATTAAATAGAATTTTTGTTCTCTAACAAGGAAGACGAATTT
>CAYJDE010000140.1:0-7061 GCA_964368805.1 uncultured Desulfovibrionaceae bacterium | reverse complement strand
CAAAACACACACATCTTACCAGCCTGTTACAGTACCCACTTACACCATAAGCTATGGAAAGCACCCATCTTTCCCTTCATGAACACATTTCTTGAAACAAAAATACAGGATTGCCTATGCAACTACAATATACATTACAAAACGGTATTCTTAAACTGGACAAAAGCAAACAACGTAACCCCATTTGGGGTATTTTACTGATACTGATGCTTATGGGTGGTACAGGGGCAGGTGGCTTCTTTTATGCCAAAGAAAAATTTTCACCACCTCAAGGCAGCCATATCGTAAGCCAAAGCGACATGGACCGTTATGTTGAATTGGAAGCATCTTTGCATACAGCTTTGCAAAAAGAAATTCAACGTAAAGATTATGTGGTTGACCACGACACCCTGAAAACCATTATGAATAAATTTTTCCCCAAAGAAAATATGTCGGAAGCAGATAAAGATGCCTATATTACTGCCGCCGCCAAATGGGGTGCCCATTACGCCATACCCCCCATGCTTATTTTAAGCATTGCTTACAGAGAAAGCCTCTTTGATGCCAGTGTGGTTTCTTCGGCCAACGCTCGTGGTCCCATGCAGGTTATCTATAAATATCATAAAGATAGACTTGATAAGA
Source organism: uncultured Desulfovibrionaceae bacterium (assembly GCA_964368805.1). Classification (GTDB taxonomy): domain Bacteria; phylum Desulfobacterota; class Desulfovibrionia; order Desulfovibrionales; family Desulfovibrionaceae; genus CAYJAD01. Next base: position 6,440 of record CAYJDE010000140.1, on the reverse strand, counting down.
TTGGTAAAACCGAAAAAGATTTGCACGATATTGATACAGGTATTCGCATCGGAACTGAAGTGTTTCGTGCTTTTTACGACTATCACAAAGAAGATATTTATAAGGCCATGAAAAGTTATGTGGGCGGCTCTTATCGCAGTTATGCCGAAGATATTTTAAATCGGTATTTTCAAGCCCGTATTTTTTTAGAAAAACAGATGAAATCGTAAACACTTTTACCTAGGAGACATCATGCGCTGTAAATCCGTATTTTTTAGTGTTATGGTCGGTTGTTTTGTGCTTTCCTTGGCCATGCACTATGCTATTTTTGTTACAAGTGCTAAAGCAAATGAAGGGCAAAAAACACCGCAAGTGCTAACCTACGTGCGTGATGATGGCGACTCTTTCACTCGGGCTGGTGTAGTGTGGTATACGGACACGATATTTAATCTTGATGTATGGGGCGGTGCCAATGAAGGGGCATGGTCATGCGCTTATGCCAGTGTATGCAAACGAGATGGGCTAAATTTTCTTTGCCAAGGAGAAATGGTGGAAGACCCTCTGGCAAAAAAAATGGTGCCAGACAATGTAACAGGCACCATAACTGCTGAAAAGGTAAAAATAACCTACGCCGTGCCTTGGCAGCATTGCGGTATGCGTGGCCTTCTTGAAGGGGATTATCTTGCCCGTGCCCAAGATGCGTCTAAAAAATACACAATACATAAGGCCCAAGTACTGCCTGTGGCATTGGAAGAAGGCGATACGGTTTCTTATTACGTGAAAACAAAAGATGATGCAGGCTTAAGCCTTGTATACACGAATAATGTGACAAGTTTAGATACATTTAAAAATACGTGGGTTGATATAGAGTATTTAACCTTTTCTGAGTATCATGAACCGGCGGGAGAAAATATTAACTTCCATATCCTTTACAAAGTGAATGGTAAGAACCCCATGGAGATAAAAGGCCCATAACTTTTTGTTTTAGAGATTATTCAATGGGCGTCTGCAAGTAAAGAACACATCATTTTTATGATAAAAAAATGATGTGTTCTTTTTCCTAAGAAAGGATTCCTGCGCAGTTTATTGTGCGCACTCTTTTGTGCCTTTATCTCTGCGCATGTTATTTCTACATTTTAAACAAACTTTCAAATTTTAGACACAAAGCTATATTTGAAAATGATTGTGCAGAGGTCTTATTCCTGAGAGGGGCAACTTTTTTTAGGTGAAAAAGTTGCCCCTCTCAAACATTTTGGGGATTTTCCCCTTCAAAAAAACATTGTGTCAGCACTTTGTTTTCCCATGTCTTTTATCCGGCATATTGAAATAAAAACAAAACAAGCAATTGCGCCGAGAGAATGCGTAAAATCATGGTCAGCGGGTATACTGTGGCATAGACTGAAGCCGAAGAGTCAGTACCCAAAATTTGGTTGGAAAAAGCCAATGCCGGTGGATCTGTCATGCTGCCTGCCAGCAGTCCGCATACGGTGGGATAGTTACATTTAAGTACCATCCAAGCAAAAAGAGCGGTGATGCACAGGGGAATGAAAGTGATAAGCGCACCTATACCCATCCAGTACAAGCCGTCACCGTTCATGAGCATAGGCATAAAGCCAGGGCCGGCACCAAGACCCACCGTAGCTAAAAATAATGATATGCCTATTTCACGTATCATAAGGCTAGCACTAGGGGCAATATAGCACACCATGCCACCGACGCTGTGTAATCGACTAAAAATAATAGCAATAATTAGCGGGCCCCCTGCCAGACCCAATTTAAGTGCCGCCGGTAGGCCGGGAATATAGATGGGAATGCTCCCAAAAATAATACCAATCAAAATGGCAGCAAAAAGCGGTATTACTTGCGGATGGTCCAAGGTACGTAGGGTGTCACCAAGGAAACGCCGTGCTGCAAAAATACCTTCTGAGTCCGACACAATGCGCAAGGTATCCCCAAAGTGCACCACAGTAGAGGGCGTAGCCGTAAATTCAAAGCCGGAACGAATGACGCGTGTGGGCACTATGCCCACCTCAGCCCCCAATTCTAGCTTACTGATGGTTTTTCCTGCAAGGGCAGGTCTGGTCACTGTAATGTCGGCAATTTCTAAACAGCCTTCAATGGTATGTAAATCAATTTCTGATCTTTTTCCGATAATCTCTATGACTTTTTCTAGCACAGCCACATCGCCCACGGCATGCAACAGTGTGCCTTGGCTAAGAATAGTACCGGGTTTTGGTACATGGGCCACACCACGCATTTGCTCCACACGAGAAAAGACCACATCTAAATGTTCCAAAGCCTTAATGGAATCAAGGCGTTTGCCAAAGATGGCCTCATTGGTAACTTCTACAGTTACATAGTTAAGATGGGGCTTGTCGGCATTATCTTGCGCTTCCATGGCAGCATTTTCTTTTTCAATATCAATACGAAAAAGCGTGCGCACTAAAATCATAATAAGAATAATGCCAATAATACCAAATGGATATGCTGCGGCATACCCAAGTCCGGCCTGACTTACATAACTTGCGGCCATATCTGCAGAAGGCAAAATATCTGTAAACATATGGGTAGAGGCGGCAAGAGAAGGGGTATTGGTTACTGCGCCGCTGTATAGCCCCACCACCACCGGCAAAGGAATGTCAAAAACAAGGAAGCTGGCAGCGGCAATTATTGCCCCTAAACAGACTATGAAAGCGGCTAGCATATTTAAGCGTAAACCGTTACGCTTAAGCGATTCTACAAAGCCCGGTCCCACCTGCATACCGATGGAATAGACAAAAAGAATCAATCCAAATTCTTTAGCAAAGTGCAGTACATGTTTGTCAATGGTAAGGCCAAAATGGCCCACAGCAATACTGCTAAACAGCACGCCGCCCACACCAAGGCTGATGGTGCCTACTTTGAGTTTGCCAAATATAATGCCTGTGATAACGCACAAGGCAAGAACAATAATGGCTTGAGCCGTACTATGAGTAAAGAAAAGGTCTGCTAACATAGGTTTGCTCTTTTTATGCTAAAAGATGTATGGGATTAGCTGTTTTCAACAGGCCTCTAGAGTAAAAAGACATGCATCTTTTTCAGATAGTATTGTCATATTGCGCCTTTTCAAGCTTTATCAAGGAAAGCGCTGGAAAAGGCTGAAAAAACCTCGTAAAACCTGACCCAGCGAAAGAAAAAGACGCATTTGAGAAACTATTTACAGTATATTTTTACTAAAATCTTGCACCACTCGTCCTAAATCATAGCCCATCTGCTCTAGCAAGCGCAAGGCCTTGGGGTCAATGGCCATAGCATAATAGGTAAAACAAATCATGGCTAGTACTAAAAAAGCATATTCGTGCAGGGAGCCTGTGGCAAAAAGTTTTAAGGAAAAGCGACTTTTTCCTATAAAAGGCAACATGGGTACCCCTGAGGGCGTGCACATATCCAGTAAAATATGCATAAGTGCCCCAAAGCTGATGCCCAGGCCCCATTGAAAATAGAGGGCTTTTTTCGAAAGAAAACCCCAGCTTTCAAGGGCATTCATACCCTGTAAAGCAGAAAAGCAAATAATAAAAGCCAGTAGGTAACTACCATACCAATGGCTTATACCTCGATGAATGCGCTTAAAGGTTTTTTCCGGACAAGGGGTACAGCGTGCTAAAAAATGATCTATACTATCGGGAAGCACTGAGCCCACAAGCACCCCAAAAAGTGTCGTAGGGGAAAAGCTTAATAATACCCCGCTAGCAAGGGCTATACTTTGATGCGTTATCCATTTCATGGCTGACTTTGCAGAAAAGTTTTTTCTCGTAAATGACTACGTACAGCCACAAAAAGTACTGCGCCAATAATGCAGGCTGCTCCCCATGCATTGTGCCATGTCATTTTTTCATTAAAAACGACTACCCCTAATGCCATGACAGTCACCGGTTCTAAGCCGTTGAAAATGGAGGCCAGCGAAGGTCCAATGCGTTTGATGGAAAAAATCATACATATGTTGGATAAAACGCCGCTAATTAATGCAAGTAGGAGTATATTTTTCCATTGCCCCTGGGTGCTGATCCATTGTAAATCTGCAGTAAAAAGGCCATAGATACCTGCTTGTAAGGCCCCCAATAGCATTATGTAACCGCAAATAATTAAATTGCTTTTACTTTCAAATTTGGCTTCTTGTATTCCCAAAATATATAAAGAAAGAAGCAAGCTTGAAAAAAGCGTAAGTGTCATGCCCCAAAGGCTTATGCGTACGTGTTCTGTGCCCTGTATAGAAAAAATACCCACGCCTATAACTATAACCACAGCCGCAGCCATGGTGGAAAAACGAAATTTTTCTCCAAAAAAAAGCACCATCATAAGGATAACAAAAAGAGGATAGGCAAATTGCACTGTGCCTACAATGCCCGAATCCATATGATAAAAAGCCGCCACAAAAGTGAGGGCGGCAGTAACGTAAAAAAAACCCACCGCCGCACATTTCAAAAAATCTTTTTTACTAATAACCAAAGATTTTTTGCAAAGCAGGCTGATAAAAAATATAACAATAGCCGAGAAAAGAAAACGATAAAAGGTAGTGCTCACAAAAGAGATGCCTTCATGAATCAAAGGCAGAGAAAACAGCGATATGGTGGCGTAAGTAACAGCCGCCACACAAGCATAGATAAAGCCAAGTAACATAAGGCTGCTATGCTATCATGTTGATGAGTGTGCCTACATTCTCATCAAGGCTTTGTATAGTCACAATATTGGCCTCATGGCCGCGTTGCGCCACTATGGAATTTACCGTTTCACGGGCATAGTCGGTGGAAGAAGGAATCACTTCCGTATGGGCTTGAACTTGTCCCACGGGCCCTTCTACAAATTGCGTCTGTAAATGGCTTTCTCGTTCTATGTTTGTCACGTTATAGGCCACGCTTTGTATGGCTTCGGGAAAAGCCTGCAAAGCAGAAGACGCAGAAGACATGGCTGATATATTCATGGTAGACACCTCCATGGGAAAATGTGTGTGCTGTAGTGGCTATGGCATAGGCTTGCGCATATTGCAATAGAAAAATGCTGTTTTATAAGTTTATGGGCATAGCAGTTCTACTAGTTCCATGCAGGCATGCCCGCCGCTTTTAAAAAAGCATCAATGGCACTTTTCCCTCCAAGAAATTCTGCCATTTCAGGCCAAACCAATTCTTTAGCGGCTTTCTTCCATGTGGCTTCATCTTCTAAAACACTTACCTGTAAGCCCTGTTGGATGAGGGCTTGCTTGGCTTTGTTTTCTTCTTGAATCTGATGCGTATAGGCCGCTTCTTGAGCCACTTTGCCTCCTTCCAAGAAAAGTTTTTGATCTGCTTGATTTACACTTTTAAAAAATCGTTCTGAAATAATAAGAGGTTGCAATTGATACGTATAGGCGACTTCTGTAAGGTGTTTTTGTTTAATATCTATAAAATTCATGACTTTAAATCCAATGTACCCATAGCATTGCCCATCTACTACGCCTTGCTTAAGGGCAGTAGATATTTCAGACCAAGCCACAGGCACAGGGGTGGCTCCAAAAGCTGTGTATGCAGCAATAAGGATAGCACTTTTGGGCACACGAATTTTTAAGCCTTTAATGTCGGACATTTTTTTTATGGGACGCTTGGCATTGGAAATATACCGAAAGCCGCTGTACGTCCATGTAAGTACTCGAAAGTCGGCTTTGATGGCGTAGCTGTTTAATAAATGCGCAGCGTCACCTTGGGTGGCTTTGCGCACTTGTTCTACATCGCTAAAAAGATAGGGTAGCGTCAAAACGCCTAAGGAATAGGCATAAGGCACAAGGTTGGCTATGCCTACCACGCTAAAATGGAGTTCTCCATCAATGATTTGTTGTACGCTTTCCAGTTCATCAACAAGGCTGCTATTGAAAAAAAGTTCCACCTTGTATTTGCCCTGGCTCTTTTCTTCCACGTAGGCTTTAAAAGCTTTTGCTGCTACACTTTGTTCAGAATGTTCTGGATCGCCTACGGCCATACGCAACACTTCTGCGCATTTGGCTGGTGCAGAAAAACAAAGCATTCCTAAAACCAATATGAGCATTCTATAACGTTTCATGTGCACTCCTTAAAGTATAACAACTATTAAAAAAATCATTTCTAACAGGACGTTTACAAGGTCTAGATGCAAGAAATCAAAAAAGTAGCGCATTACACCATGTGGTATATAAGATGTTTGTATTTTTATGGCTGACGCCGCAGATAGTACTGTACTAAAGGCCTGATTAAAATCTCTGCACATATAAAATGTATACGAAGAGCAAATGCTCACTTTTTATATGATGCTTTATAGTTGAAAATAATTGTGCAGAGGTCTCGACTGGTAAGTTATACTGAATCTATAAAATAGAATGGCACGAAGTTCAAGTCTCATGTGCAGCCGCATAAGGCCATATATATTGAGACCTCTGCGCAATTCATTGCGTAGGGTCTCACGGAGTGTTGACGATAGTC
>CAYJDE010000139.1:0-7117 GCA_964368805.1 uncultured Desulfovibrionaceae bacterium | reverse complement strand
TTCATAAGTGGTGTAAGGAAAAAGGGTTAAAAAATAGTGAAAATGCAAGCTTCTGCCATGTAAAGATGTAATTTTTTATAAAAGCGTTTACTTGAGACTACTGCGCAATTCATTGCTCAGGGTCTCATGGAGCGTTGACGACAGTCAATGCGACCAAAAATCAAGAATAGGCGTAGCTTTGCTTCGCCGTTAAATGCTTGATTTTTGAGCCTTTACCTCTGCATTCGTGACTTTATATTTCGAACAAATTTCCAAATTTTAGACACAAAATTATATTTGAAAATAATTGTGCAGAGGCCTCACTTATGATAAAAAACGTACGGCTCTGTGCCTAATTCTGGGTGTACTTGCCACGCTTTGGCGGAAAAAGCCATGGTGCTTACAAGCGCATGGCTATCATTAAGATTTCCAAAAAATGTTGCTCGTCCAATACAGGCGGTAACACAAGCGGGTAAACGCCCCTTGTTAAGTCGAGGTAAACAAAAATGACACTTATACGCTAATTTTTGCTTTTTTTGATAGTCGGAAGAGGAAAGGGCGTTATTGCTTACCGTATGCGTTCCCACTAAAACATCAGCGAGAAAATGTATATTTTTTTCAGACCTTTGTTGCTGCTTTCTTTTCCCAAGCTGTCGCCCCCCATAGGGGCAAGCCTTACTACATTTGGCGCAGCCTATACATTTTGCGTCATCAATAAGAGTTATGCCATATTTTTCTTCTTGCCAGGTGGCTTTTACCGGACATACGGACACACAAACAGGTTTTGCACAATGCATACAGAGGTTTGGGTAAAAACTACGTGATACATGGGGGAATGTTCCAAGCTCTACTTCCTGTACGGGGCGATGCGCAATGCCATGAGGAAGAGCATTTTCTGACATGCAGGCCACAGTACACGCATGACAACCAAGGCATTTTCCCACATCAATAACCATACCCCAACGAATGGGAGCAGAACTTGTAAGGGAGCATGCTAGCTCTTTTTGCATACGTATGAGTAAATCGTCCAGCAACATATATATAGCGGATTAATGGTCTATTTATTTTTCAGCTCTTCCTTTTTCACAGGCTAAAATAAAGGTTTACTTAGTTCTGTATAGGTGCTTGCGTAGCGTTGCATAAATTCTTTTGTCGTAAAGCTATGTAATTGTGTACCAAAATGTTCAATGGCATAAGAGGCACAGGTAGAAGCAATTTGTGCAGATTCTACAATGTCATACCCATTTGAGAGCCCTTTCAATAAACCAGCACGATAAGCATCGCCAGCGCCGGTGGGGTCTGCCACTTTGTCCACATGAATGGCTTTTATACGATGCTCTTGCCCTTGCCCTGTAATGCTGGCACCTTGTTCTCCAAGGGTAGTGATACACCACGTGGTAAGTGCTTGAATTTCAGCAACGGTTTTTTCTGTTTTCTTACAAATCATTTCCAATTCATAATCATTGGAGGTCAATGCAAAGGAACCGGAAATACCTTTTAGTAAATCTTCGGCACTAAGTACGGGTAATTGTTGGCCTGGATCATAGATATAACGCACATTTTTTCCCTTACAGTATTCTGGTAATGCTCGCATATCATTAAGGTTACCTGGGGAAATAATAGCAAAGTCGTGTTTGGCATCAAGCTTTGAGAAGCTATAACGGCTTGGCAAGGTCATGGCACCGGGGTAAAAGCCGGTAATCTGATTATTATCTAAATCTGTGGTGATATAACATAGGGCGGTAAATAATTCATCATCTTGAATGATACCTTCAAGGGGTAAGCCCAATTCCTGTAGATGCTTTGCATAGCTAGTAAAGTCTCGCCCTGCGCTGGAAACAACAATGGGGGATTCTTGTAATAAGGCTAAAGTATAAGCGATATTTCCTGCGCAACCGCCAAATTGCTCAACCATACGGTCCACCATGAAGCTAATGCTCATCATGTGCACTTTGTCCTGAATAATGCTGTCTTGAAATTTACCTTGAAAGGTCATGATGCGGTCAAATGCCAATGAGCCTGAAACATAAATGGACATAATTTCCTCTTTTGCTTGAAATTGTGTAAAGTATGGTTGCAGGGTGTTTTTACCCTTGAGTTTGTATGACAGTACGCTTTTTTTTGATGTTAGCAAAAAGTATACGACACAGTATATACAGTATCAAAAAAACAAAAACATACCCTACCGTTTGCTCGGTAAAGGGGATAGTGTGTACTACAATACCTTCAAAACGCAATGAAAGCCAAGCCAAAAAAAAAGGCACAGGAAGCAACATGGCCATTCCTACGCTTGCGCTGGCAAAAAAACTTTTCCCAAAAGAATCATGAGCCATTTTATTGGCGGCTAAATACGCTTCTTTTTCGCCACTGTGTAAGGCTTTCATGCTGAGTTTGTGATAGTGCATGGTTTTATCGCTAAGTCCATGATAGTACTGTTTATGTACCATCATAAGCAGGAAACGAATGCCCTCACCTATGCAAGTGCTGTAGATTGCCAAAAAGGCACATCCAAGCCAAAGCCCCATTGTTGCCGAAGTCGGCCAACGAAAAGGTGCCATGAGAAAGCTGTCCAGCCATAATGGAATGTATGTTTCAAAGTTCATGGAATACCACAGGTAAAATAATCTGTAAACTCGTCCTTTTATAAGAGGATACTTTTCTTTCGTCAAGGCTTAGCGCATAAAAACATAAGGGGAGGAAATAATCCTCCCCTTATGTGCTTGTCATCTGCGCAGGGATGCATCTTTTGACTACTGTAAAATAGTAATGTCATCACCCAGTACCTCTAAAGGAGGCATAACGGGAATAGCTTCTAGCATATGCACTCGTTGTGCAAGCGAGTAAAGATTGCTGCACACAAGCTCTAGGAATATGGCATTATCTTTACTAAATTCTCCGCGCATTTGCTCCAGAGCACAAGCTAAATTTTCTAAATCGGTACTCAACATAATTTTTCTCCTTGATGTAAATGTCGTAAATGAAAACTAAGCACGAATATAGCAAATGTCAATTAAAAATTTAAAAATAAATTAAAAATTAATTTTCCACCAGAGATGTTTGGTGTTGATTTATTTTTGACAATGTAATATATGTATTTTCATGAGAACAATAATCGATGCTTCAACTATCCTGGACAGGCTGCTTCAAGTACTTTCGCTGACGAAGGATGTGCAGCTTGCGGACTTTTTAGGTGTATCTGCCCAAGCTATCTATCAGGCACGGAAGAAAAATAAGGTGCCTGATGGCTGGCTTATTCGAGCAGCGCAAAAAGGAAAGGTGTCCATTGATGCTTTGCTTGAACTTGAACCTGCTTATAGTGATGTACGTCATGTTCGTGATGCATTAAGGAAGGGGGCAGGCCAAAAGAACGAGCGTATTTTACCAGCAGCGCAAGATGTTTTTGACGATGAATTTTGTACTATCCCCATGGTGGCAGCAAAGCTTTCGGCTGGTGGCGGCAGTTTTGAGACGGAAGGGAATGTGCTGCAGCGTATGGCCTTTCGAAAAGACTGGGTTGAGCGGCGTGGTTCCATAAATAGTATGGTGCTTATGCGTGTTTATGGTGACAGTATGGAACCGTACATTCAAGATGGGGATTTAGCACTCATAGATACTTCACGCAAAAATATTATACCGCACACAGTCTATGCTGTGGGGGTTGATGACGGTATTTATGTAAAGGCTCTTGAAACGTTGCCGGGGCAACGTTTAATTTTACGCTCTTTTAATGAACGCTATGCTCCCATTGAAATTGATATGCGTGGCGATTTGGCTGACTCGGTACGGGTTATAGGGAAGGTGCTTTGGTGGTGTCATGAGGCGTAGTTTCATGTGACGGAATTTTTTCAGAGGAATGTGATAGAAAAAATTGAACCTCATAGGTATCTTTTTGTATCATACATGATGGTGGTGTGTACTTACTTGAAAGTATTGAGAGTTTTTCTAGAAAAAATGTAATTAATTGAAAATTTATATGAAAATTTCTTTTTTTGCTGCATAGCATAGCTCCAATACTCTTTTTTTTGAACCGATTTGTCCAGTTTTACCTGAGCGGTAAAAATTTTTTTACAAAAAGGCTTGCATTCTAGAATAGTCTGTGGCAAAACTTTCTTCAGATGCACTGTGTCTTTATATACAGGCACAGGGTCGTGAAAGCGACCGAAAAAAAATACTACAGATAGGATGAATCCATGAAAAAGATTTGTACACTACTTTTGACTGCTGGAATGCTTTTGGGTGCAGCTACTGGTGCTTCCGCCATTGATTTTAAAGCTAAAGGCCAATGGATTTTTGGTTTTGGTATGTCTGACGTTACTTGGCAAGACGGTGCTGCCGGTCAGAGTGACACTTTTAGTGCTATGCAACGCGTGCGCTTACAAATTGACGCCGTAGCTTCTGAAGCTCTTTCTGCTACTGTGTTCTTTGAAATCGGCGATCAAAACTGGGGTAAGCAAGGCCAAGGCGCTGCTCTTGGTACTGACGGTGTTGCAGTTGAAGTAAAGCGTGCGTATCTTGATTGGTACGTGCCAAATACAGATCTTTCTTTCCGCATGGGTCTTCAAGCAGGTATCACCCCCAATGTGGCCGGTGGTTCTGGCGTTCTTAATGATGACGTAGCTGGTATCGTGGCCAACTACAAAATCAATGACATGGCCAGCGTAACTCTTGCTTGGTTCCGTCCTTACAACGATAACTATACTGGTTGGGCTGAAGAGTATTATTCCACACAGCCTGGCTATCGTGGCTATACCGATGACGAACACAGCCGTAGCAACTACCTTGATAACTACGACCTCTTCATGTTGTCCATTCCTTTACAAGGCGAAAACTGGTCTGTAAACCCATGGTTTATGCTTGGCTTTAAGGGCGACAACGTCAATGAAAGCTTGTCCGCTGTAAACTCTAGTGATGCTGTTTACTTCACCGCCGTAGGTCTTTCTCCTGACCCAATGCTTGGTTCTGCTCCCCTTTTTGGTGGACAATACGCTGCTACTGTTGCTAGTGCCGCTCCTTCTGCTGATTGGTACAATGGTGAGCGTTGGAATGGCGACGAAGACGCTTACACCACCGTATGGTTTGTTGGCTTGCCCATGAGCTTCCAATATGACGCATGGAACTTTGAACTTGACCTAAACTATGGTTATGTTCAGTACAGCGGCACTTATACAGCTGACAATTTTGCATCTCACTACATTGATGCTCAAGGTCAAGACCAATATCTCGTAGGTTCGCGTGTTGATAGCAAGCGTTCTGGCTGGCTCATTAAAGGTCTTATCGAATACAAGATGGATTGGGGTACTCCCGGTCTCTTCGCATGGTACGGCTCTGGCGATGACAACGATGTGAAGAACGGTTCTGAAATGATGCCTTTTGTTAACCCTTACGGCACCTTCACTTCCTTCATGGGTGGCGAAGGCCTTGGCTGGCAGCCTGGCTTGTCTTACGAGCAAATGACCAACTATTCCGGTACTTGGGGTATTGGCTTGCAAGTGACAGATCTTTCCTTCATGGAAGACTTAAGCCACGTTATCCGCATCGCTTACTGGGGTGGTACAAACAGCTCTGAAATGACTGACTACATCGAAACACCTTACCTTGGTAACAACGGTCGTGGTATGTACTTGACTGAAGATGATTACTTGGTTGAAATTAACTTTGATACCAAATATCAAATCTATGACAACCTTTCCGCTCATTTACAATTGGGCTATATCTTCAACGGTATTGACCATGACAACTACAGAACTTGGGATGGCCGTGACCGTCTTGGCGATGCCCGTGATGGCTACAAAGCTACCCTTACTTTCAACTACAGCTTCTAAGCTATATAACGAAAGTTAGTTAAGTTTTATTTACCCGCATGTGCTTTTTTAAGTACATGCGGGTTTTTTTGCGCTATATAATGGCCTGTTAAATGAATGTATTTTAAAGAGATTTCTGCGTAATTCATTGCGAAGGGACTTACGAAGCATGGATCTAGTCACAGTATATAGCTCAAAGTGGTAGAAAAAAGATAGAAACATATTAAGAAACAATCATGACCCTTAAAAAATTGCATCACAAAATTAGACATGAACAAAATTTTAAAATTATTCAGAGGTCTTAAAGTGGCGGATGTAAAAGTTCTCAAAGTCATTTTTCACGCACTTGTTACAAATATGAGATCAATTTTTTCTAAGCTGGAATTAAATTTTAGAAAAACTATTGAAATAGCAGGATGAACTGGTCAGAAAGTCGAGTTCTTTTACTCTACAGGAGATGCAAACATGTGAACTTTAGGCATTTTTTGTCCATCAATAACTGTGAAATGAGCGCCCTTGTAGCAATCAAAACCAGTAATTGAGCGTTGAAAATCAAGCACTTGAACTTTTATGGTTTTTCCAATTTTTTCCTGAAATATTTGTTTTTCATTTGCATTGATAAAAATGCTTTTCTTTTTACCCTTTTCTAAATATTCAAAATGGTTTCCAATCTCACTTCGAAAAACAGAAATAACTTTTATGGTAGTCCACCGCTTATCAAAGTCAATGGTTGGGCAGTTGCTTATATATTTACCAAATAAAGCTTCGGTGCATTCTATTTTATCTTCGTCCTTGTTATATCCAGCTTTTGCGTTTGGCGTTTTAGATATGGTAAGCTCCTTTCCATCTTTGCTTAAAGAAAGGGTGTAAAATTCATTAATGCCTACAAAAGGTTTTTTTTGCAAAACCTTTACATTAAATGAACAAGCTAGTTGCCTACTGTTCTTTTCCAAAAATCCAGCTTCAAAACTATTAATCCCATTTACAAACGCTTGGGAAGAGCCAAAAAAAGATATTGTTATCTCTAACTTGTCTTTTTTACTTGTATAATCGCCTCCAAACCAAATGGTTTTGGCAAAAGATACCTCTTGTGTAAAGATGAAAAAAGCTAAAAACATAAGGCCTGCGCTAAAGAGTCTTTTCATAATTATGTTCTCTATTTAAAAAGCTTTTAAAAATGTTCTACTTTTGTCGCTTGATTCAAGTTTGCATATTTTTTGCTGTTTATCAAGCGCAAGCTATGCTTCTTATTGCCCCTATCTTTGGTGAAGAACCATATAATTGGTTTTTTTGAAGGGAGGGGTCTGGGGAGGGAAACTTTTTTTTCCTAAAAAAAG
>CAYJDE010000138.1:5961-7128 GCA_964368805.1 uncultured Desulfovibrionaceae bacterium | reverse complement strand
CAATAGGTGCACATCATCTTGAAGTGTACTTCCGTACCACCACGGCATCTGTACTGCATTTTCTTGTAAATATCGACGCCATGTGCGCAATATGGTCTCTGTATGGTGAGGAGGCAGCACATCGAACTTATTAAGAAATACGGCTCTTGCCACGGAATCAGTTTGCATTTTTTGTACGCCATATTTTGTCTGAGGCATTTGTGCAATCTTAGCACTCCCCTTAAACAAACCTTGTCCATGTTCTGCTAAAGACACCATGGCGGCAAAGGTCAGCGGTTCTCCCAGGGCTAGCCCTGTAAGGTCAGAAAATATTTCAGCCCTATGCACGTATGCATCCGTAAGCGGTGCAGCCCCCCCATTTTGCCCATACAAAATATCTAAGCCCATGATACCAAGACAAAAGTCTGTGCCTTCTGGAATAACAGGTTCATGAGCAGCCGGAGCTTTTAAGGCTTTTCTGGCAGCCCCATCGGCTTCACACAAAATAACGTCTGCTAGTCGAGCTTGCTGTAATGCGGTGATATGCTCCTTGGTTAAGCCCACCACTTTGCCTTGCTCCGAGGCTATGCGTGCCGCCACACTAACAATGCCATGTTCTTGCCACGCCTCCCTAAGACTATGTTCCAGCGAAGACGCATTGTCAGCTAAAAGTAATTTTTTTTGCCGTTGCCCTTCTTTCAAACACGTTTTGGTGGATGTGGCCACTAGCACCCTTTTACCTTGTCTGGCAAAGTACCTTGCTAAAGCGGCTACTGTAGAGGTTTTCCCCCCAGCACCCACCAAAGCAATAAGCACACAATGGCCTTGAGCAAGCTTTTCATGCACAAAGGAAGGAAGCATATTTTCCACAGACACAAAAAAACCTCCTTATATTAAGACATTAATATGTGCCACACTCTAACAGCCTGTTGAAAAAAGTGTGCTTCAAAAAACTTTCTGGTGAAATATCATTTTCAGCGCTTTCCAGCAGACTGTTAAAAAAGTGTAAGGCGCAAGGAAGATGAAGTAAATTACACTTTTTTAAGGACTTGCTAACACAATGGGTTTTTTTGAGGGGGGTGTGGGGGGACATTTTTTTGCCCCAAAAAAAATTGCCCCCCCAAAAGAAACCCACTAATATATATACCAAAAAAATTTTTAGCAGTTTTTGTTGTTGGCCGGCGTGGT
>CAYJDE010000138.1:0-5951 GCA_964368805.1 uncultured Desulfovibrionaceae bacterium | reverse complement strand
CAATATATAATTTTTATAAAAAAATTTTTTTTTTAGTATTTTCTTTTTTTTTTTTTTTGTTGGGTGTGGTTGTTTTTTTTTTTTAAAACAAAAAAACCCCCCCCCCCCCACAAAAAGAAACACAGTAATATATCTACCTAAAAAATTTATAGCAGTTTTTGTGTTTGCCAGCCTTCTTCTTGAGCAGTTTGTTCTGCAAGACTGCCACCAAGCACACAAATGCGGCCATTTTTACTGACTTCGTCCATGATTTGGGCAAAATCGTTAAAATGTTTTTGGGTAGTTGCAAGCATTTCATCACGCATTTGTTGGCGCATTTCGTCAGTATCGCCGCACAAATACCGTGCCAGCGCAGCACCGCCTTTGGCATCGGGTAAAAGGTAGGTATCCACATCGCCGATGGCTCCTACAATGGCGCCGGACAAGGTACGGGCGTCGGGCTTAAAAGCACGTAAGTAATCGGCAGTGGCGTCATAGGTTTGCAAGGTTCCTTTGACAGCCGGGTCACGATAGGAGGCTTGTACCAATGTGCCGCTCATACGGTCTAAGGCACAAAAAGCCCCGTAAGCACCACCAAGCACACGTACTTTTTCCCACAAATGGCCCATGCGCAAATGGCGTAATATGACCAAGGCAGAACCATGAAAGGTGTAGCCTAAGTCATACAAATTGGCGCCCTTACCCACATAGTTTATCTGGGTAGGGGCAATGAAGGCTTCTGCTTGGGCCAAGGCAGGGCATGTCCATGGTGCGGCGGAAAAGACATCGTTTTGGGGTAAAGAGCGCATAAGCATAGCGGCCTTGCTTTGAATATGCCCAAGGCTGGCAGCATCGGCGGTGGCGTCCACAAGGCAGGTATTGCCACGCACAATAAGCTTATAGAGCTCTTGCAAGTCGGCAAGCAAGGACGGCCAATCTTCTTCGGCCTTTTGGCTAAGTTTACGCACGGCTTCTAAGTAGCTTATGCCGCCGGTAAGCTCCTCTAACCAACCTGTTTGAGTAAAGCTTGCTCGAATGCGTGAAGATACAGCACCATGTCCTGCTGCCACAAGACCATGTTCTAAACGTGCTTTAGCCTCTAGCAACATTTGGCTAAACCGTTCTTGTTGATCAAAATTGGGTTGCAATAAAATTTCATGCAAAATTTCAAACAGCGCATCTATTTTATCTCGCACCGCTTTACCGCTCACAGAAAAATAGGCTAACGGCCTTCTATCGTGCCTGTGGGTACTGATGTAAGGATGCGCCCCAAGGCCACCGGTAGAAGCAGCCATACGCATACCCATGCTGACAAAATCGTATTTTTTCGTGCCCATTTCTAGCAATGCACGCCCTAATAGTGGTACCAAGGGCCATAGACGATCTGGCACGCCATCAAGGGGTAAAAGCAGATTTACGTAGGCCACACCTGAAGTGTCTATTTCATGGCTAATGAAGGTATGTTCCGGCTTTTCTTGTAGGGTTTCCACACGTATGGGCAAGGGAATATTGTGCAAGGGCAAGTCTTTTACCCCCACGCAAGGAATCGTGGCTAAATCTTTGGGATTATCAGGAGTCGCTTGTAATTTTTTCAAACGTGCCGTTTCTTGCACCAATTCTTTGCGTTCTGCGGGGGTGCAGGCCGCTTGAATGCGAGCAAGGTGAGCTTTTTCGTCGGCTTCACGGCTTTTTTCCAATTGCGCATCGGGCAAAAGAATTACAGTACTGCGGTGCTCATTGTTAAGGAACCAGTCACGTAAGCAATTTTCAAAAATACGTTCCCCTTGCGCTAAACGCTCTTTAATTTCTGCTAGCGGTTTTTCCCAAGCTAAGGAGGCAATGGGGTCCCCGTCATACAGCCACGTGGAAAGACTTTGCACCATGGCGGAAAGGCCTCGTGGAAAACGGCCAGAATTATTTTCTCGCAATTGAAATTCTACACTATTGACGGCGGCATCGATGGCATTTTGATCTATGCCACTGACTTCTAAATCCGCCAAAGCAGCAAGGGTTTCATAAATAAGCATTTCAGCTTCGGACAAATCGCGAGGATGCACCCCTTTTAAGCCTACTGAATAGTACATTTGACGCAAATCGCTTTCAAGGCCAATGCCTGTGGTATCTTCCCCAAGGCCGGATTCAATAAGAGCTTTACGCAAAGGTGAGCCGGGCAGCCCTTCCAAAATATGTTCCAACATTTCCAGTATCAAGGCTTGGGTGGTGTCTGCTGTTTCGCATAAGAGCCAGTTGACGGTGAATAAAGCCTTGGTATTTTCTTCGCTGCTGGCGTAGGGCACTTCAATATGGCGTGGCATATCCAGCTTTTTTTGTAAGGGAATGGAAGAATGGGCTTTTTGCCCTTCAGGTAATGCGCTAAAGCGAGAAAGTTCTGCCCCTACAATGTTCAGACGTATGGCTTCATCATCATCGCCCCAAAAGAAAAAGCGAGCATTGGAAGGATGATAGTAGGAGGTATGAAAACCTTTAAATGCATCGTAGGTTAACGTCAAAATACTTTGCGGATGCCCGCCAGAGTCCAGACTGTACAACATATCAGGAAACATGGATTGCTGCGATTGCTCCGCCAAAATGGAATCAGGAGAGGAATACACCCCCTTCATTTCATTATACACTACCCCTTTGAAAATCCAAGGCGCATCGGCACTTTCGGCTTCCACATGCCAGCCTTCTTGGCGAAAAATATCTTCGCTGATGCGTGGATGAAATACCGCATCAATATAAACATCGATGAGATTATAAAAATCTTGTGTATTGGTGCTGGCCACAGGATAGCACGTTTTATCGGGAAAGGTGAACGCATTTAAAAACGTTTGTAATGATCCTTTAAGTAATTCCACAAAGGGCTCACGTACGGGATATTTTTCTGAGCCGCACAATACCGAGTGTTCTAAAATATGCGCTACGCCGGAAGAGTCCGGCGGCGGCGTACGCAAAGTAACACCAAAGCACTTATTTTCATCGGCATTACTGATGGAAAGCACCTCGGCACCAGTGCTTTTGTGTTTCCATAATTTGGCGGTGCCAGAAACTTCTTGCACATATTCTTCACGTAACAATTCAAAATCTTGGCTAAAATCCTGTGTATCCATGGGGTATCCTTACAGTCTAAAAAGGGCAATTTTCATAAATTGCCCTTGTATTATGTAGAGTTAATCATTACTTAAAAAGACGTTTTTACGTATTTTCAAAAGCATTATTTACAACAAAAAATTAAATCAGCTAGTTCCCTTTTGGGCACAAAATGTAAAAGCTGTTCATCACGCCAGTACATGATAGATCCATCCGCTGGTAATTCTGTTAAAATACGCCGTTCTTTTTCAATACCAAGCCCAAGCACCAATAAAATTTCACTATCTTCAGGTATTGCAAAAAAATCGGCCAAAGCCTGAGGGTTGAACGAAGCATGCATGCAGCAACCAATGCCCTTGCTTTGGCCGGCAAGCTGTATGGTTTGCGCGGCTATGCCCACATCCATATGTACTAATTTACCGGCTTTTTGCGGGGCAATTATGGCAATATAGCCTGTAGGTTGTTCACCGCTGATGGGGCCATCCCACTTTAAAGCACCGGCCCAGCGTGTGTGCGGAAAAACAGTTTCACAAGCTTCTTTACTTTCAGCCAAAGCAAAACGTAGCACTTGCGCATTACGAGCACTAGGGGCCATGCGGGCACAATCCACAAGCCATTGCAGGGCATCAAAGCCTATTCTTTGTTCTTCATGAAAACGACGGCAAGAGCGTGCCTCTTTTACTAATGTATGAAAATCCATAATCAACCTCATATACAAAAAAGATACATAAGTTGCCCGCACACAATGAGCATACCTAAAAAATCACCATTGTATCCGCCATATTTGCGGGACAATCGCCATAAAAAATACAACAAGACTGTAGCAAGAATAATGGTAATGCTGCCCTTTGTAAAGCTTAAGGGCAGGCAAAGTGCACAAAGTATGCATATATGCATGCAAGCTTTGGCAAAACTTTTACCAGCCCCCACCTTACCCCCTAAGGAATTGCTATTTTTCGCCGTACCTAAGCAAATAAAAAGCGTACATAAAGCCCTTGCAAAAGCTGGAGCCAATACCAAGGGAAGCGCAAGAAGAAATACATGCCCTGCGGCAATACCATACTTAGACCAAGACAAAGGTTTTGAAAGATGCTCCATATACGTGGGAAGTGCCGTGTAGATATTTTCTACATGCACTGCCACGGCAAGCACTTCACCGCCAAGGGCCATAATTAAAGCCATGCCTCCAAAGGCTCCCAAGTGACTATCCTTAATAATGCGCCAAAAAATATCTCTTTGGGCTTGTTCTGCCAAGGGAGTATGAAAAGCATATAAAAGCCTTTGTTTCAAAGAGCAAAAAAGGCCATGTATAGTGGATTTGAGCTTTGATGACGAGGGATTGTGGGCCGACGGGCTTAGCGATGCTATTTTTTGGGTAGGTATAGTTGAATTTGTAGGATTTACCGTGGAAGTATTTACAAAGGATGGGCATATGTCGATAGGATTTGGTGGCGCTGGAAAAGCCGGCGTACCGCCAAGGGCATCCACCACATCAGCCAAACCATCATGATGTAGTCCCCGTGTAAGCCATACATGCCCAGCCACATATAGCCATGCCCAAAGATAGGCAGAAATTCCTGAAGGAAGTGGCAAAGCCAAGAGCGTATGCAAAAGCAAGGGGCCTATTACTACAGCAAGCGTAAGCAAGGCACCCAAAACAACACCCACCACAGCAAAATAGCTGATGGAGGCGGCCAGCACAGCATCGGGCACCATACGTGCTTGCCCAAGCCTACTTAAAAAAGCTAGGGCAAAAGCAAAAACAGCCCCCTGTGCTTTTAAAAACTTAGTCATGGCCCACACTTAGCCACGCTGTTTCTTCATGACATCTCTGCATTACTTCATGGTGCAAGAAAAGTTGTACCTTTTCATTTTCTTAAAAAAACGTTTATGCTGTAGATCGACTTAATTTAAAGGTAAGAGCATAAAGATGATGGAAGAAATCAACATATTCTACAAAAACATTGTCAGGCACACGTACTCGAGCCGGAGCAAAGTTTAAGATACTGCGAATACCAGCATCCACAAGATGGTCTGCAGCACGTTGCACTCTTTCTGGCGGGGTGGCAATAAGCCCCATCTCAATGTGCAATTCACCAACTTTTTCTTTCAATCGTTTGGTGCACATGACCTCAAGGTTGAAAACTTTTTCGCCAATTTTAAAGGGGTCGCAATCAAAAGCCCCCACAATATGAAAACCTTTAGCCTTAAATTCTGAGTGATTTAAAATGGCACGTCCCATATTGCCCACACCCACCAAGGCTAAACGCCATTCGCGGGCAATACCTAGGGCATCTGAAATGGAGGCAATAAGAGCCTTTACATAATAGCCCACACCACGCACGCCAAACTCCCCAAAAAAGGCTAAGTCTTTACGTACTTGTGAGGCGTTAACATCGCAAGCTCTGGCCAAAGGGTCTGAAGAAATAACTTCAACACCCTCTTGTTCTAAGTGTTCTAGCACCTGCATATATACGGCAATACGCTGGATAGTAGCTTTAGGAATATGTGCATTTTTCACATGAGTCATGGGGGGAAACTCCTGATTCAAAAAAAGACGGTTGTGAGAAAAGTAATTAAAAATAAAGTAAATTCAAAATTGCTTCTGTCAATGTGTGTCATAAAATATTATATGGAACAGCATGGCAGGCAATACAGCCCATAAGCAAGATTTTTTGCTAAAACATATTTTTTGCGTAAATGGTGAGCAGTCTTTATACAGAAATTTTGTTTATGGCAAGTGAAATATCCTAGTATGTCACTTGCATTGCGAGGCCTCTGCACAATTCATTGCATGGTTCAAAATATTCAAGCATTTCCGCAAGCCAAGCGTCACACTAGGCGCAAAAAAAGCCTTTACACATATATAGTAAGTGTAAAGG
>CAYJDE010000137.1:0-7201 GCA_964368805.1 uncultured Desulfovibrionaceae bacterium | reverse complement strand
CTTTTTGAACAGCCTGTTATTCCGTCGTACGTGTCACCTCAATAACCGCCGGCACCTTATTAACCTCAGTAATAAGCTGATACAATTGCTCTGCATTGCACACATCAATAACCGCATCAATTTCCGTTTTATTATCCAACATATCTTGAGAACGCAATTCCGAAATATTAACCCCGTCTTGGGCAAAGATAAGGGTAATTTTTGC
Organism: uncultured Desulfovibrionaceae bacterium; assembly: GCA_964368805.1. Classification (GTDB taxonomy): domain Bacteria; phylum Desulfobacterota; class Desulfovibrionia; order Desulfovibrionales; family Desulfovibrionaceae; genus CAYJAD01. The sequence continues at coordinate 6,996 of CAYJDE010000137.1, read as the reverse complement.
CAATAAGCCTTTTTCCGTACGAGCGGTAATATGGATACGAGAATGGAAGGGCTTGGTTTCTTCTCCATCCCAATGCACAGTTATAAGCCGCTCCGGCTCCATATTTACCACATTGGGGCAATCGCTACGATGCACGCTGGTACCAAATCCACGACTGATATAGCCCACAATGGCATCCCCAGGTACAGGGTTGCAGCATTTGGCATAACGCACCAACACACCGTCTACACCGGAAAGGCTCACCCCTTCAGGTTTTTTGGTTTTAGGCTGTTTTTCCTTTTCTTTATGTGCTGTATCTTGCTGCCCCACAGCATCGGGATGTAACACCGCATACAGTTTATTTAAGACCTTACGTGGCGTATGATGGGCATAACCTACGCTGGCAAAAAGGTCATCCACGCCATCAAAATTCATGTCCGAAGCCACTAGGGCCAAATTCCCATCTTTTAAAGCCTTAGCCACATTAAGACTAAGCTTACGCCCTTCTTTTTCCAGCATTTCCTTACCAAGCTGTAAAGCACGGGCCCGTTCTTCTGTACGCAAATAGTGCTGGATACGACTGCGCGCCTTGGCAGTTTTAACCATCTTTAACCAGTCACGATTGGGGTGACGAGCTTGGTCTGTGATAATTTCAACAATATCACCATTTTTCAGCACTGTTCCCAAGGGCACCAGCTTACCATTAACCTTAGTGCCAGCGCAATGGTGCCCTACCTTGGTATGAATATGGAAAGCAAAATCCAACGGTGTGGCCCCTTCGGGCAGTTCCTTCACCTCTCCACGAGGGGTGTAGACAAAGACTTCATCTTTAAAAAGATCCAGCCGTAAAGAATGCATAAATTCTTTAGAGTCAGCTTCATCACGCTGGCGTTCGAAAATTTCACGAAGCCATGTGAACTGTTCTAAATCTTTAGGATTAACCTTTTTCTTTTCTTTATACAGCCAGTGAGATGCCACGCCATGCTCTGCCTGTTGATGCATGGCTTCGGTACGAATTTGAATTTCTATGCGCTCCCCTTCGGGGCCAATAACGGTGGTATGTAAGCTTTGATACCCATTGGCTTTGGGCATGGAAATATAATCTTTAAAACGCCCATGCACAGGCCGCCACTTAGAGTGCACAAGGCCAAGCACCGCATAGCAATCACGCACATCGCCCACCAAAACACGAAAGGCCATAATATCGTGCATTTCATCAAGACTTACAGAGAGTTGTTGCATTTTTTTATGAATGCTAAACTTGTGCTTGATACGCCCGTACACGGTGCCTTGAAGTTTATTTTCGCTAATAAGTTCTTCAAGGCTGCGCACCACTTTATCAATGATTTTACGCTCCACCACCTGATTTTCTTCAAGCCAAGTGGTGATTTGATTATACACATCGGGTCGCAAATATTTGAAGCTTAAATCTTCTAAAATCTGCTTAACCCTATGTAAACCAAGCCTATTGGCCAATGGCGCATAAATATCCATGGTTTCTTGGGCAATACGTCGTTGCTTATGCTCTTTTTGAAAGTCAAGTGTACGCATATTATGGATGCGATCGGCCAATTTTACCATCAGCACACGGATATCGTGACTCATGGCTAAAATCATTTTACGAATATTTTCCGCTTGCTGATCTTCTTTTGAGTCAAAAGAAATCATGCTAATTTTGGTAACACCGTCAACAATATCGGCCACATCTTCGCCAAATTGCTCATCAAGCTCTTCAATGCTAGCCTTGGTATCTTCCACCGTATCGTGTAAAAGCCCTGCCACTACCGTGGCTTCATCAAAACCAAGTTCTGCCAAAGTGTGCGCCACCGCTAAGGGATGCGATAAATAGGGTTCACCTGAAAGGCGTGTTTGGCCGGCATGGGCCGTGGCCGCATAAACATAGGCTTTTTGCACAAGTTCAACATTGGCCGCAGTATTTTGCGCCAGCATGGTATCAAGAATTTCTTGTATGCGTATCATTACAGCACCTTATATAAAGCAAACTACAGTTTTTATTATTGTACAAATTGTGTTCTTTGTAATTGTTTGGGAACCCACCACTTTTCAAAATTATACGTAATGCCTGCAAGTTCTGGTTTTATACCTTGAAAACGTGCTTGCACAATGGGTAAGGCATAGGGCACAAAAAGAAAAGAGTACGGTTGTTCATCGGCAAAAATCTCTTGCACCCGTACATACATTTTCTTACGCTTTTCTATATCCGGCGTGAGGCGGGCTTGCTCTAAAAGGCTATCTACTTCTTTGTTAGTGTAGCGTGTAAAATTTAACCCACCGGCCTTGGCTTTGGAAGAATGCCAGACATCGTAAATATCAGGGTCTGGAGTTAAGGTCCAGCCCAAGATAACCGCATCAAACTGCCCTTTATTGATAAATTCTTTAATGAAGGCGGCCCATTCTACTGTACGAATTTCCACCTGAATACCCACGTCTTTAAGTTGACTTTGAATGACGGTGGCGGTGAGAATGCGCTGATCATTACCTTGATTGGTCAAGAGAGTAAAAGCAAAGTCTTTACCGTCTTTTTCCACTATGCCATCGCCATTTGCATCGGCAAAACCGGCTTTTGCCAAAAGTTCTTTAGCAAGTGCCACATCATAGGTTGGCGGTTGCAGTGTGGGGTGATAGGCCCATGAACCTGGCTTATACGGACCAAAAGCGGCAACGCCTTCTCCCATAAGCACCCCCTTCACTATGCCTTCACGATCAATGGCATGCCCAATGGCTTTGCGCACCTGTATATCTTGAAAGAAAGGATGCAACATATTAAAGCCCATAAATACGTAGGAAGAAGATAGATATTTATATTTACGATAATTTTCTTCCCAAAAAGAGCCTTGCGTTTGACGCAAATATTGCTGCGGCGACAAACCCATCATATCTAACTTTCCTGCCCTTGTCTCTAAAAACATGGTAGATGCGTCAGGAATAATGCGATAAACAATTTCTTGAATGTAGGGCTCTCCTGCAAAGTAGGTAGGCGAAGCTTTTAGCATTAATGAAGAACCAGAAACCCAAGGGCCCAAACGGTATGGCCCTGCGCCAATGGGCTTGCGGGAAAAGGGCGTATTGCGTAAATCTTGTCCCTCTAAAATATGTTTTGGTAAAATAGCCCCCATCCATGAGGCAATGGCTCCAGAAAAATATCTTTCATACCGTACCTCAAACGTATATTTACCCGTTTTGCGAAATTCTTTTACTTGCATAAAATCTTCGGCATAGGGCGAAGCGGTTTTAGGGTCAGTAACAGCTTTCCAAGTAAACTCCACATCGTCGGCGGTAAGCTCTACGCCATCTTCCCACAATATGCCTTGGCGCAAACGAAAGCGTAATAATGTCCCCTCTTCTTCCACGCTGTATTCTTCCGCAGCATAGGTTTCCACACGTAAATTTTTGTCATAGCGTAAAAGCCCCACATACAGCATACCCGCCACTTCGTGAGAGGCAGAGTCAGTAGATATGTAGGGTATTAAGTTTGAAGGCTCGCCAATGGAACCTGTCACATAACGCCCGCCTTTGATGGGCTTTTCCAAAACAGCCCCCTGAAGAGCAGTTGTTTCTTGTGCCTGTCCTTGGCTTAGAGTGCACAAAAAAAATATACTTCCTAAAAGAAGTACAAAAAAAATTTTTTTTCTTGTCATCTGCTGAAGAAAGAGGTAGGGTATCGTTAACATGTTCTTTTCGCTTTCGGATTGATGTTATATTACTATTATTTAAGGATCAGTTTTCATGTTTTCATCGGAACACATAGGTTCATTTCTACAGACATAAGCTTTTGCAGATTTTTTGCAAAACTTTATGACGCTATCTTTGGATTACTGACATACAGAAATACCATTTTACGTATTTTTGAAATTAATACAAGATTTTGTTTGTACGTGAAATTTTTTTGGTAGTATCCTGTCTTTTTATACTATTTACTAATTTGGTTAAACGAGGAGTTCTTCAGCATGACTCGAGCTGAAAAAAACGCCGTAAGAACGCTTGTGCAAAATTTTTTGCAGGACGTTGTCCCCGATTACATTCGTGATAGCGGGCAATACATTTTATCTGAAAATGGTCTCCTGCGAATGAATATCAATCACGAAGGGAACTTATGGAAGGTGGAAGGCACCGTACAGGGGGAAGATTTACAAGTATATACCCCCAATTTACTCATCTGCCTTGATGATTATACTACCAAAGCGAATTGTAATTGCTCTGAGTCTTTTACTTCTGTCTGTCGTCATACGGCGGCAGCTACCCTGCAATTGCTTGCAGACCTGCGTGCTGATGATACGCAAGAAGAAAGTGTACCGCAAAATGCCGATTGGAAACAAAGCTTTCGTTCTTTTTTTTCCACCGAAATGGAGCCGGAAGCCGGCAGGCATTATCTTATTTTCCGCTTTTATCCGGAGCCTGGTCGCCTTTCTGTGGCTTTCTTTCGGGGCCGCCAAAATAAAACAGATATTTCCTCAGTACATACAGAAATTACTCTCGAACAAATTATTCGCAACCCCGAATGGTGCGAACTTTCGCCGCAGCTTATAGATGTGGCCCGTCAAATTGGGCAACATCAAGACTATTTTGGGCATAAAGTAGAAATTCCCGAAGGGCTTGTGTCGTGGTTTTTTTGGGCCATACGCCATGAATATTACCTTTACTGGCAAGATACTGAATATAAAAGCTATATTGAAAACACACACTTTGTGCTTAAACTGAAACCAGAAATTTCTAGTGATGGATTAAGCTTTTCTGTCTTACTTATCCACGAAGGGCGTCCGCCTATTTCCCTTATGCAACATGGTCAGCAAGGCCAAACAAGCCCAGGGGAAAGCGAAATAACCTTTCATGGGCAAATACCCATATGGGTTTGTCATAATAAAAACTTCTTTCCTGTACAAACAGGTTTACAGCTTTCCTTGGTCTATGATTTGCTCTATGCACGCCCTGCGGTTCCCCATGAGGAGGTTTCCGAATTTTTAGACCGTGTGTGGACACGTTTACCTAGTACTAATATTTTTGAGCCAGAACAATTCTTAAAACGTATGGCGCCCATTTTCCAACCTGCCACGTATAATCCTAAGTTATTCTTAGATGAAGAAGGCAGTCTGTTAACCTTAGAAATTGAAAATATTTACGAAACGGTGCACGGAGAGTTTTTGCTCAATGGGCCTAACCCTGATTTCCAAACAGGGTCCTATTCGTACTCCGGTTCCACTTTCTTGGTACAACGCCATCAAACAGAAGAAACAGAGCTTCTTGACACCTTAAATGGCATGGGTTTTCAGCACAGAAGCAATAAATTGTGGTTCCTTGAACCGGAAGAGGCCATTGCTTTTCTTTTAGACTCTTACCCCAAGCTTTTAGAATCGTACAGAGTGTTTGGTGAAAAAGCCCTTTCACGCTATAAGGTGCGTACATCACAATCGGTCATCACGGCATCGGTGGAAAGCGATGAAAATGATAAGTGGTTCTCGTTGGATATTAATATTGAATACGATGGACAATCTGTGCCCCTTGAGAAAATTTGGAAAGCCTGGGTTAAGGGTAAGCGTTATATTCAATTAAAAGACGGCTCTTACACCAGCCTTCCCGACTCTTGGCTAGAAAAATTGGCTCATAAACTTCATGCCCTTGGCCTTGACCCCAGCAAACCGCCGCAACAGAAGTTTAAGCAATACGAAGCGCCTATTCTTGATAATATTTTGGAAGATTTCCCCACGGTGCATACCGATTCTTTCTGGAATAAACTACGTGAGAAGATTCGTGATTTTCGTGAAGTGCGGGCTATTGAACCACCTAAAGGTCTTAATGCCGATTTACGCTCATACCAAAAACAAGGTATTTCCTACCTCAACTTTTTGTCAGAATACAGCTTTGGTGGTATTTTAGCTGACGAAATGGGCTTAGGAAAAACCATACAAACCCTTGCCTTTATTCAATATATGGTCGAGCGTAAATACGAGGGGCCAAACCTTATTATTGTGCCCACCTCAGTTTTACCCAACTGGGACAGAGAGGCCGAAAAATTTGTGCCACAACTACGCCGCTTGATTATTTACGGTACACGCCGTGAAAATATGTTTAAGCAAATCATGGACTCTGACCTTGTGGTCACAACCTATGCCCTCTTGCGGCGTGATTTGGAAGAATTTGAAAAGTTTGAGTTTAACTCCATTATTTTGGACGAAGCGCAAAATATCAAAAACCCCAACACCATTACGGCTCGGTCGGTGCGTAATATCAATGCCAGAATGCGTTTATGCCTTTCCGGCACGCCCATTGAAAACAATCTCTTTGAATTGTGGTCCCTTTTTGAATTTCTTATGCCGGGCTTTTTGGGTTCGCAGCACTCTTTCCAGCGGGGTATTGTTAAGCCCATTAAAGATGGCGATGTGGAAACATTGGACTATTTACGTACACGTGTGCGTCCCTTTATTTTGCGCCGTACCAAGGCCGAAGTGGCTAAAGATTTGCCGCCCAAGGTGGAAAGCGTCACCTGCTGTGCCTTGGAAGACGCCCAAGCAGAATTGTACGCCGCCCTTGCCCATAAGCTTAAAATGCAAGTGCTGGCCGATGTGGATGAAAAAGGCATTGGCAAAAGTCAAATGTCCATTTTGGACGCCCTCCTTAAATTGCGTCAGATTTGTTGCCATCCACGGCTTTTAAAAATTGATATGCCAGGCTTTTCCAATAACCTGCCTTCAGGTAAATTTGACGCCTTTAAGAATATGGTGACGGATATTGTGGAAGGTGGGCACAAAGTACTTGTGTTCTCGCAATTTGTGCAAATGTTGCATATTATACGACAATGGTTGCAAGCTTCGGAAATTCCCTTCTGTTATTTGGACGGGGCCAGCAAAAACCGCTTTGAACAAGTTGACACCTTCAACAACGAGCCCGGCATCCCCATTTTCCTTATTTCCTTGAAAGCCGGGGGCACGGGATTAAACCTAACATCGGCAGACTATGTTATTCACTATGACCCATGGTGGAACCCTGCTGTGGAAAATCAAG
>CAYJDE010000136.1:0-7230 GCA_964368805.1 uncultured Desulfovibrionaceae bacterium | reverse complement strand
ATTGAAATGGCCCTTGGCGATGGCATAAAAAAACCCACTATTTCAGAACTTCCTAATATGACTGTTGCCCGCAAAAGTATCGTAGCGGCAAAGAATATAAAAGCAGGTGAAATATTTACCGAAGAGAACATTACTGTGAAACGCCCAGGGGATGGACTTTCCCCCATGTTATGGGATGAAGTTTTAGGAATGAAAGCGAGTCACGATTACCACGAAGATATGCAAATAAAAGAGTTGGTGAAATAATGTCACGGAGTATTGTCTTTTTTACTGGAACACGTGCAGAGTATGGGCTTTTGCGCTCTCTTATATTGCAACTGCAAAAAACTCCGGACGTAGACTTGTCAATCTTGGTCAGTGGCACCCATCTAAGCACAACTCACGGCAATACCATTATGGAGATTGAACAGGATAATCTGCCCATTGCCGCAACGGTTGATATTTCCTTAGATGAAAATAAGCATTTGCCTGCACCAGTAAGTATATGTAAAAGTATGGGATTTGCCATAGATAAATTGAGCGAAACATTATACAATTTACAACCAGATTTACTAGTTATTTTGGGCGACAGGTACGAAGCCCTTTGTTGTGCATCGGCTGCCACTATACTCACTATTCCCATAGCGCACTTACATGGCGGGGAGCAAACCCTTGGCGCCATTGATGAAGCGTTTCGCCATAGTATTACCAAGATGAGTCACATTCATTTTGCATCCTGTGAAGGGCATAAACAGCGCATTATTCAAATGGGCGAACAGCCCGAGCGTGTCTGGAATACGGGAGCCTTAGGCGTTGAAAATGCCCTTAACATGGAGTTATTAAGTGAAGCAAAAATACGCGAGCATCTTGGCATTAATAGCTCCCAACCCTATTTTTTATGCACCTTCCATCCTGTAACGCTTGAGCCAGGCCAAGAAGAACACCAATGGCAAGAGTTACAAAAAGCTCTTGATGCTTTCCCAGATTATGCCGTCGTTATAACTGGTGCTAATGCTGATCCTGGCGGTAACGCTGTTAATAGCTTGCTTGCAAAGTGGGCGCAGGACAATCCCACACGCATACATTTTTTTTCCTCCCTTGGGGTACTGCGCTATTTATCTGCCGCAAAATATGCCGCTTGCGTTGTGGGTAATTCTTCAAGCGGCATTGTTGAGATTCCAAGCCTTAAAACACCTGTTGTAAATATTGGTAATAGACAAAAAGGGCGCATTTGTTCTAATGCTGTTATCCATTGCCAAACCAAGGCATCTGCCATAGAATTGGCAATGCAACAAGCCATTTCTGACGAACATAGAATCATTGCCCAAACAACTATTAGCCCCTATGCTGGCGTAGATGTGGCAAAAAATATGGCACAAATACTCACAAACATTGACTTAACGAACATACAACAAAAAAAATTTTATGATATACCGAGGTAAACATACATATGCAAGTAATTATTATTGGTGCAGGTCAGCTTGGAAGCAGACACTTACAAGGTCTTAGCACTTCTAAAAACTACATAGAAGTAGATGTCATTGATCCATCTGCTGCATCCTTGGAAACATGCAAAGCTCGCTTTAAAGAGGTGGCCCACGCAAACATTAAGGCCACATTTACACCTCACTTGCCTAAGGATAAACAATATGATGTAGCTATAATATCAACAAATTCACGCATTCGTGCGCAGGTAACAGAAGATTTAATACTTAACAATACTGTTAAGTATATTGTCTTTGAAAAAATCCTTTTTACTCTAATAGACGATTATGCACATATACAAACGTTGCTTAACGAACATAATATAAAAGCTTGGGTCAATTGCCCACGCCGAATGTATCCTATTTACCAAGAGCTTTTAGAAATTTTCAAAGATAGCTCTTCTATAGATTTTGTTTTCCAAGGCGGAGATTGGGGCCTTGGCTGTAATGGTATACACTTTATCGACCTAGTATCTCATTTGAACAAAGAGCAAAATTTTGTCTATATAAATGAATTACTAGATACAGATATACGAGAAAGTAAGCGTCACAGTTATAAAGAATTTACGGGAACACTCATTGCCAAAGGTAGTACTGGTTCAAGCGTTATACTTACCTCACGCAAAAATTCAACTGTACCTTGCATTATGCAAATTCTTTCTAACGATGCTATGGCAATTATTGATGAAAATCGTAACCTTTGCACCTTATATACATTAGAAAATGAATGGAAAGCACAAGAAATACCTTTCAAAATGCCTTACCAAAGTCAATTAACAGGCATTGTGGTGGATAACATCATAGACAAAGGAAGTTGCGATCTCACCACAGTTGATGATTCATGTATTTTACACATACCATTTCTAAATTCTCTCATTGGTCATCTCAAAAAGCAGGGCATAGCCACCACAGAATGCCCCATAACATAAAGCATATTAAGGAAAAGCAATGAATATTTGGCTTATTGGCGCCGGCACCATGTCACAGGATTACATACATGTCTTACAGTCTTTACATGTAAACACTACTGTCATAGGCCGTGGCGAAGCTTCCGCTACTGCTTTTACAAAGCAATGTAATGTTCCTGTTATTATAGGTGGCATTGATGCTTTTCTTGCAAAAAAACCTCCCCTCCCAGACGCAGCCATTGTCAGCGTTGGCGTGGATGTCCTTTACGCCACCACTAAAACTCTTATTGATGCAGGGGTTAGCAAAATTCTTGTAGAAAAACCAGCAGGATTACATAAGCAAGAGATTTGCGCCCTAAATGATTATGCCAAAGCAAAAAATGTGTCCATAGTACTGGGGTATAATAGACGATTTTATGCATCGGTACTTACAGCCAAAGATATGATTAAGGCCGATGGTGGACCCACATCATTTACTTTTGAATTTACCGAATGGTCACACATCATACAAACACTAGACAAGCCTAAAGAAGTACTTACCCATTGGTTCCTTGGTAACTCAAGCCATGTGGTGGATATGGCCTTTTTCCTAGGCGGAAAGCCAAAGCAAATAGCTTGCTTTACTGCAGGCACTTTAGACTGGCATCCTTCCGCAGCTGCATTTGCAGGGGCAGGTATCACCACAAATTTTGTACCTTTTTCTTACCATGCGAACTGGGCAAGCCCCGGACGTTGGGGAGTTGAAATTTTAACCAACAAAAGACGCTATATTTTCCGCCCACTAGAACAATTACACATTCAAGAAATCGGTTCCGTTGCCATAACTAAAGTAGACATTGATGATAGCCTTGATACAAAATGGAAGCCCGGTTTATATCTACAAGTAAAGAATTTTCTTGAAGGCAATTTAGCAAATTTTTGCACGCTTGATAATCAAGCTCAAGCTATAGGTATGTATTCTGAAATTGCAAATATCACAGAATAAATTAAAACTTACTCCACTTAATACAAAAAACATTTATGAATAAAGAAAAATACTGCATATCAACAAACTATACATTGCGTGATGCTATGAAATTTATAGACACGAACGCAGAACAGTTTGCGGTAGCACTCAATGCCGATGAAACTATTGCTGGTGTGATTACAGACGGCAATATTCGACGTGCTATCATAAATGGAGCTAACCTTGATGATTGCGTAACAAAGATTATGCAAAAAAACTTCACTAGCTACACAAAGGCCACCAATGCAAGCCAAGCCCTTGCCATTATGGAGGAAAAAGATTTTTCGCATCTGCCCATAGTTGACGTACACGGTAAGCTCTATGCCGTATGGAATAGGAAAGAATTACAAAATAAAACTCCTCTTCCCCATGCAGTAGTTATTATGGCAGGAGGTCTTGGCACGCGCCTTGGCGCTCTTACCCAAGAACTACCAAAACCCATGTTACCTGTAGCAGGGCGACCTATCTTAGAAATTGTTTTAGAGTCTTTTCGTAGAGTTGGATTTCAAAATTTTTATATTGCGCTTAATTATAAGGCAGAAGTCATCTCAGATTATTTTGGCGACGGTAACAAGTTCAATTGCAATATACAATATTTACATGAAAAAAAGCGTCTTGGCACAGCTGGTGCGTTATCCTTATTACCAAGACAAGAACATGACTTTATTGTGAGTAATGGCGATATCTTAACCCACGTGAACCCACGCCATTTATTACTGCACCATATAGTCATGCGATCATCTGCCACTATGCTTGCAAAACGCTATTCTATGCAAGTTCCCTATGGCGTTATTGACACCAACGAACAAGGCGAGCTCGTAGACATTCGCGAAAAGCCAATTTTTGATTTTAGAGTAAGTGCAGGTATGAATGTTATCTCCCCAGAGGCAGTAAAGTATATTCCTCACGATGATTTTTTTGACATGCCAGAACTTTTTAAAACACTCATGGCAAAGAAAGAAAAAACACAGCTTTTTGAAACAGATGCCTATTGGCTTGATGTAGGGCAGGTGCCAGATTATGAAAAAGCCCAAAGGGAGTTTAACTAAGAACTAACATGTATAATAACAAAAAAATACTTGCGATAATCACAGCGCGTGGCGGCTCAAAGGGCTTGCCTAAAAAAAATATTCGTCCTCTTTGTGGTAAACCTTTAATTGCTTGGAGCATTGAACAAGCACAAAAAAGTCAGTATATTGATGAAATATTTATATCTACAGACTCCCTTGAAATTGCAGAGATTTGTAAAAAACATGGAATAGATGTTCCAAACTTGCGCCCAGCACACCTTGCTGAAGATGGTACGTCATCGGTTGATGTACTAAAATACACCCTTGAGCATTTAAAAAGCAAAGGGCAAGAATTTGATTATTTTGTTCTGCTACAACCAACATCTCCTTTACGAAAAGATGATGATATAGACTCAATAATAAAACTGGCTCTAAACAACCCTTTAGCAGATGGAGTAATTACTATTGCAACAGAAAGCCATGAACATCCACTCTATGCAAAAAGACTTGATGCCAATGGATATATGCAACCCTACATTAGACATGATAAGGTCATTCATCAAAGGCAATTACTAGATAGGGCTTGTTACGTCTATGGCTCAATATATGTTGTTAAAGTTAGCTCATTTTTTGAACATAATGCCATATATACTGACAAAATCCTACCGTTTCCTCTAGAACGCTGGCAATGTTATGAAATAGATGATATTTATGACTTTATATGCATTGAGGCTGTTATGAAATTTCAGAAACAGCCCAAGTAGCATTCGTGTCATTTTTAAAAAATTACCCTAAGGCAATGCTTTCATTATTTCCGAGTCCATTAATTCTGCAATAAGTGCATGGGCGCATTTGCTGTGATGCCAATCTTCAAGTAATAAATCACTTTCGGCAAAATCTTTTGATTTAATAAGATTTGTGAATTGTGTATGAATATCAATTAACGATATTTTTTCATTATTCTTTGATAGCACAAGTTTTTTTATTGCTTCGTTATATTGTATTGCATATTCAGCAGATTTAAAGCTTTGCTCAACAACCTTACTGTGTGGTGGGGGAATATTTAAAACAATTATTCCTCTAACACTTTCATTGTCTAACAAATAGTTTAAAATATCATTATATTTTTTTACAAATTTTTTATACGGTGTTGTATGCCAACTTTTTATTTTTAGTAAACTATTCCTATTCTTGTGAATAGCATTGATTATTATATTCCTTATCCGTAAGTGTAACATAGATATAATTTTTCTAACTGTAAAAGGTATAGGCCTTGGAGCAGAGTCAACTAAACCAATGGCCAGTATAACAATTGAATCATCATAATAATTAACGGTGCGTGTTATCGTATCCCACGTTTCCACAACAGTACACCCCCCTATGCTCATATTTACAACGGCAGAAATTTTTGATTTTTTTTCTGCTAATAAAGAGTGATAAGTATCATTAAAACCTATTCCAGCAATTTTTCGTGGTAAACTTGTTGAACCTCCATATATTTGCAATATCATATCAGCCCCTCATATAAAGCTAGCTCGGAAGGGTTAGCTCACTTTATTTTAATTTGTACAGTAAAAAATATAAGACATCTTGTATAGAGCGGTCTCGAAAGTCAAGAAAATTTTATCATTTTTTTCGGAACGAATGCTGTCTTATATCCGATATCAAATATAAAAGTCTGTAGCCCTGATGAGATTCACATTTTAGCAGCCTGTTGCAAAATTTTAATACGTTGGAGCTCTGTAAAACGAGATTTCTTTATGACTTCCTCCTAAGGAGCAGTTTGCCAGTAATCTCTAATTTTGACTTGTACTATTTTACGGAAAGATTACAAATTTACTTTGTAGAGTCTTTTGGAGCGTTGACAACAGTTTTGGCAAGTTGTAAAGGAGGATGCTTTGGGTTCAGTTGAGCAAGTAAATCTGGCTACATCAAAAACAGCCCAAGTAACATTCATATCATTTTCAAAAAATTGCCTAAGACAATGCTTTCATTATTTCCGACTCCATTAATTCTGCAATAAGTGTATGGGCGCATTTGGTGTGATGCCAATCTTCAAGTAGCAAATCACTTTCCGCAAAATCTTTTGATTTAATAAGATTTGTGAATTGTGTATGAATATCAATTAACGATATTTTTTCATTATTCTTTGATAGCACAAGTTTTTTTATTGCTTCGTTATATTGTATTGCATATTCAGCAGATTTAAAGCTTTGCTCAACAACCTTACTGTGTGGTGGGGGAATATTTAAAACAATTATTCCTCTAACACTTTCATTGTCTAACAAATAGTTTAAAATATCATTATATTTTTTTACAAATTTTTTATACGGTGTTGTATGCCAACTTTTTATTTTTAGTAAACTATTCCTATTCTTGTGAATAGCATTGATTATTATATTCCTTATCCGTAAGTGTAACATAGATATAATTTTTCTAACTGTAAAAGGTATAGGCCTTGGAGCAGAGTCAACTAAACCAATGGCCAGTATAACAATTGAATCATCATAATAATTAACGGTGCGTGTTATCGTATCCCACGTTTCCACAACAGTACACCCCCCTATGCTCATATTTACAACGGCAGAAATTTTTGATTTTTTTTCTGCTAATAAAGAGTGATAAGTATCATTAAAACCTATTCCAGCAATTTTTCGTGGTAAACTTGTTGAACCTCCATATATTTGCAATATCATATCAGCCCCTCATATAAAGCTAGCTCGGAAGGGTTAGCTCACTTTATTTTAATTTGTACAGTAAAAAATATAAGACATCTTGTATAGAGCGGTCTCGAAAGTCAAGAAAATTTTATCATTTTTTTCGGAACGAATGCTGTCTTATAT
>CAYJDE010000135.1:0-7247 GCA_964368805.1 uncultured Desulfovibrionaceae bacterium | reverse complement strand
ACTTTATAGTATAGATTTTGGTCGCACGTCCTGTACGACACAAAATCCTCACTCACAAGAAACGTGGTTCTTGTTTCGTTCGCTAAAGGGCGCAACTTCCTGTTGCTGGGCGGCGCTTTATCATTTTTTTACCTAAAAGCTCCAACCAAACGTCACCCCACCACCATGATTAACCTTCTCAGCACCATACGCGCCGTTATAGTTCAGGTTCACGCTAAAGTTATTCCACACCCATTCCATGCCCACAGTAGTGATGAAGGTGGTCATATCCGGTGTGGCTTCGTTATTATAGCGTGTTCCGGCATAGACCATGCTTGATTCCATAGGGTGTCCGCTGAGGTTTTGTCTAAGCCCCACAGACACAAAGGGTTTGAAAACAGTATTTTCATCCATTTCAAAAGTGCCCAGCCAGCGCACGCTAATATTGCCGTACAGTGCGTCATAGCTTGTGGCATCATTGTACATATTCAAAAAAGAGCCGCCATTATCCCACTCAATATCATTGGCATCTGTATGTGAATACACATAGGACAAGCCAATTTCCGGAATAAGGGCGTGGTTTTCGTTAAGTTGTATGATATAGCCTGTATTTAGGCCAATAGCCAAGGAAGAACCGCCGTGGTTATTGTTGGCGCTGTGCCAACCGAGGGAGCTTGTTGTGGCATAATCATTATAGGTATTGCTGAATGATGCCGTAAAGCTTGCCCCCACATACCACTCCGGCGTAAATTTATAATTGGCATTAAGCCCAAGGGAGCCGGTAAGGGTGCGGCTTTCTGTGCTTAGGCTATCGGCATAGTTTTGCGAAGAACCCAAGTCAAAATGCATACCAAGGGAGAACTTTTCATTGAAAATATGCGTAAGACCGCCGGATAAGCCATAGGTATTGCCATGTGAAGAACCATTGGTGCTAGAGCTAAAATTGCCATAGGGCGTTAAAAACACAGACCAACCGGACGCAACTTGTGGTGAACCAAATACCTCATCCACAAATTTAGACACAAATTGCTCAACTAAAGCCCTTTCTTCTGTGGGTGAGCCAAAAGAACTGGTTGGTGTTTGTTGCCATGACGTGTCCAATTTAAGATTAAGATCATTAACAAGTATACCGGCAAAAGCAACTGTGTCTGAGTTATATTGACTAGAATTTGCGGCCACATATTCTATTTGTGTAAAAGCTCCAGAGGGTAAAGCATCTGCTAAAAAGTTGTTGTCTGTGCTGACTATGGGGCTCATGCCAATTAGAGGGACTGTGTTGCTACTAGGTATACTGGGGACGGTGCCAGTGGGGACGGTGCCAGTGGTGCCATCGTAAACTAAGGTGTAACGAGTATGATTTGGTTCGGATGTGGGGTTGATGAGTGCTCTCCCGTAGTCGTCTATGTATATTTTACTCTGAGGATTACTTTGATATGTGTGTACTGCCTTCACACCGAATCTATGGCTGAGTGTACGGAAAGTTACTCCATCCGTAGTAGACCCAGCAAGATAGCTAGAATCAGTACCTATAATATACGCCCTGGCATAAATTGCAGCTTCTGTGTCGGTCAATGGCTTGCCACCGATTGTAACATTGTTTTTTGCCCAATTGTACACAGAGGTGTAGTCTTCAGGATTGCTTGGCTCATTACCTGTTTCGGGGTTGGTAGTTCCACCCGTTGCCAAATCAACAGCCATGTTTGTTAATGCTGGGTCTGCAAGAACAATACCCGTTATCGTTGTTGTTATTTGAGCTTTATCTGCTGCTGTGTAGCCAAAGCCGGGCATATTCAAGAGGGGGTTATTCTGAAATAGGTTGGTATTCAAGCGGTCATGGGCATCCAGTGTGAAAGAATGCACATTTCCTAATTGTATGTTGCCGGGAGCTTTCGGGCCTTGGAATTCACTTAAATCAATTCGTGGCAGTGTTTCTGGCTCATGTGGATGCGTATGCGGTTCGTCATCGCCCGGAATAACATGGGCATAAGCCGCACTCACAAATATATTTACCTGCATGGGTGCAAAAGCTATGGGCAAGGCCAAGGCCCATAATAAAACAGGGACAAATAATAAAAACATCTTGCTACATTTTTGGGAAATAATTTTAGACATAAGTACCTCGTGGTTACATATTTGTTACATTTAATACTGTCTAAAATATTACACCATATGATATATTGCTGTCAAATATTGGAGGAAACTGAGGGGGAATTATATGAGGCCTCTACACAGTTCCCAAAAGTAACAAAATGTGGCTATTGCCTTTAGAAGTCTCTGCACAATTACTTTCAAATATGGCTTTGTGTCGAAAATTTGAAAGTTTGTTCGAAATATAAAATAAAGTGCAGAGGTCTCATAAAAATACACAACTCAATAAACCAGCATTAAAATTCCGGTGGTAATTCCTGTATTTGTGCATAGTTAAACACAGGTCCATCACTACAAATATAATAGGCACCCACTTTGCAGTGACCGCACTTACCCACGCCACAGCGCATATGGGTTTCAAGGGCCGTATAAATATCGGTGGGATTCATACCCAGTTTTACTAAGTCATCGGCCACGGCCCGAATACGCCGTACAGAGGCGCAAATAATGGCAGAAGTTTGCTGCCAGTCAATGCCGGGGTTTTCCACAAGGCCAGGTAAAAGGTCATTGATGTACCCCACATGGGCATTGATGGCTGTGGTGGGCTTTGCCAGCGCATAGTGCACGTGTACACCATCTAACGTACTCCACGTATGCAATTCTTCTTTTAGCATCAGTTCTTCATAGGTCATGGCAGAGGCTATCATAATAATATGCTTAAAATCTTTGCGATTTTCCAAAGCACGCACCAACGGTGCCCTTACAGGTGCATAGCCTACGCCAGAACCTATAACCAACAATGTGCGCCCTTTAAAGCTCTCATAAGGGAAAGGCACACCATAAGGCCCACGTAATCCTAAGGTATCTCCCACTTTTTTATTAAAAAGACTGGTAGTTACCTTACCTACTTTTTTAATATAAAAAGAAAATTTCTCTGCTTCTCTATCACTAAAAGGCACAGAAATAGCTATTTCCCCCACACCAAAATCCGTAATCATGAAAAATTGCCCACGTAAGGCCGGACGTCCATGACATTGATTACCTAAATAGCGCACGGTAAAGCGTTTAATATTTTCAGCTTCATCATAAATATCTATAATTTCAACAGTTTTAGGAACATATAAATGCGTATCGAAAGAACGCCTATGGTCAATAAAGGGTACGGAAGGCTTTACATCGTCAAGCGGTGTAGAAATTTGACCTTGTTCTACGGCCTGCAAACTTGCTTGCTGGGCATGGGCTTGCATAAGTTCCTTGGCAATTTCCACCAAATGGATGCTGGCAGGACAAGTCGTATTACAACGCCCGCAACCGGTACAGCCTTTTTTGTTAAAACGATCTTCAATATATTTGAATTTATCATAAATTCTATAGCGTACCATAGACACAGTATCACGCGGATTATGCCAACCGGCATTGCGTGTAAAACTTTGACTCTGGCACGAATCCCAAGAACGTACCCTCTTACCACTGTCTTTGCCGGAACTTTTTTCACGGGTGGTAAAGCAGGTACATGTGGGGCATACCCGAGTACAGCCGGTACACGAAATACAGCTTGGGGCAATGCGTTGCCATAATTCGTGATCAAAATGCGCTTCTAAAGCGGCTTTTAATGTGGAAAAATCTAAATCTTCAGAAAAGAGCTTTTTAGTATCGTGCAGTATGGCTTTTTTTTGCTCCTGTACTGTGGCATCGTGCAGTACATACACATACTCACCTATAAGAGTAAGCATCCATTGCCCTTTTTCGCTATGCACTTCCACCATATAGCCTTCTTCGGCAGGGGTAAGTTCCATATCGCAGCCCCTATGCCCAAAGCCGGCTTCGGTGTTAAGGAAGGGCCCCGTATCAAGCGCATGACAAAAACATTGCGCAGCCGGTTGCGTACAGTTAATGGCCACCACGTGTAAATGTTTGTCACGACGAGCATAGTTCATATCATAGTATTCTTGCGAAAAAAATTGCTGCGTATAGGCAAGACCGGCGGCATCGCAAGGGCGCACCCCAAAAAGCAAGGTGTCAGATTTTAAATCACGCTCTCCTTTCAGTACCGACATGGTTTTATTGCTGCGTAGGGCCCCGCCTTGCCATTCTTCATCAAAAAGTAAGGCGTCTTTTACAAAGATTTTTTCTTGGCCTTCCCAAGAAAATAGTGATTCCCTTTGCGGAAACACAAAGGACTTGGGCGGCATGGAAATAACGTCGTAATCATCACACCACAAAGCGGGCGACGTTTCGTGTAAAGCAAGGAAAGCATCTTCTCGACTGCCTTGTACTGTATATACATTATAGGCTTTATCCCATTCGGCAAGGACACTTTCTACATTATCATAGGCTAAAAAAAATATCGACATACACACTCCATGACACCGTTAAAGTTTTTAATTCCATTGCATTTATTTATAGAGAAAGGCCAGTAAGCGCTTTTCCTAAGAGGGAAGCTTTTTTTAGGGAAAAGCTAAAGAATGCTTTTTCCTGAGAGGGGAAGCGTTTTTTGGGGAAAAAAAGCTTCCCCTCTCAGACTCTCCCCTTCAAAAAAACCCCTTGCGCCAGCATTTTATTTTTTAAAAAACATTGTGGCGCATAAAATATGGTTTTAAAAAATATGCTAGGCAAAATAATTTATTACATCAGTGTTTCCATAGATACTTTCTTTATGAGAAAATCTTTTGCAGTTATTCTTTAAAATATATGCATTAAGAGCAAAAACTCTTATTTGAGACCTCTGTGCAATTCATTACGTAGGGTTTCATTTATAAGAAATTTACATTTGAAAACCATTGTGCAGAAATCTCATTTTTTGAGATAACACTTTCATCAGTCTACAACAGAAACAGATACAGCACTGACCTTAAATTCCGGTATCTTCACAATGGGATCCAAATGCTCGTGACTGGTAAGCGTATTGGCGGCACTTTCCCAAAAGTGAAAAGGTAAAAATACTATGCCTCGTGAAATGTGCTTCGTCACCTGCAATGTGGCAGTCACTTCTCCTCGAAGGGATGTAATGCGTACATTCCACATATTTCTGGCCCCAATCATGGCGGCATCATCGGGGTGCATTTCTAAAAAGGCCATGGGGCTTTCTCGTTCTAAGGCCCAAGAACGGCGAGTCATGGTTCCTGTATGATAGTGATGGGCCAAACGCCCTGTTACTAAAATAAAAGGATATGTGCTGCTTTTTTGTTGTTCAGAAGCTGTAAAGGCATTTACCGTAAAAAGGCCAAGGCCACGGGAAAAATGTTCTGTATGCAAAATGGGGGTTCCCCCATGTTCTTCTGTGGGGCAAGGCCAACAAAGCCCCTGCTCTGCTTCTAAACGTGCGTAACTTATGCCTGCATAGGATGGCACTGTAGAGCGAATTTCTTCAAAAACATCTTCAGCACAGCTATATTTTTGTGTTTGACCTTGTATTTTTGCTGAAAGCTCAGCTAAAATCTGCCAATCGGCTCTTGCCTCACCTATGGGATCTAACGCTGTGCGTATGCGTTGCACTCGGCGTTCCGTATTGGTAAAGGTACCATCTTTTTCCAAGGAACTAGCCGCCGGTAAAACCACATGAGCAAGCTGCGCCGTTTCTGTCATGAACAAATCTTGTACTATAAGCAAATCAAGAGCTTGCAACGCTTTTTCAGTACTGGTTTTATCCGCATCGGAAAGCATGGGATTTTCGCCCATAACATATAAAGCCTTAATTGCGCCGCTATGCATGGCATGCATCATTTCTGTGAGTTTTTTGCCTTGCGTATTGGAAAAATCTCCCCATATGGGGGCAAAGCGTTCCTGCGCTAAAGTACTGCCTGCGTGCACATAGCCGGGTAAGGTTTCCGGCAAAGCCCCCATATCGCAAGAACCCTGTACATTATTTTGCCCCCGCAAGGGGACAAGCCCCGCTGAGGGACGCCCCACCATGCCACACAACATGGTCATGTTGGCTAAGGCCCTGCAGGTGTATGTTCCCGTCACATGCTGAGTCACCCCCATACAGTACAGTATCATGGCTGCAGTTGAAGTGGCAAAAAGGCGTGCTGCTTGCACTATATCTTCTACGGCAAGCCCTGTAATGGGGGCAGCCCAAGCGGGCGTACATTGCTGTACTGAAGTGGCAAATTCTGCAAAATTTTCAGTGCGTTTAGCAATAAACTCACTATTTTGTAGGCCCTCCTCTAAAATCACATGCAACATGGCATTGATGAGAGCCAAATTGGTCCCCGGATGAATGGGTAAATATATGTGCGCCATTTGAGCCACAGGGGTACGGCGTGGATCCACAACGATAAGTTTAGCCCCCTTATTTTTGACCGCATCACTTATGCGAGCATACGCCAAAGGATGCTGCGCTGAGGTATTAGAGCCAATGATAAAAAGGCAGTCGGCATGACGAATTTCTTCCAGTGTATTGGTAGCAGCGCCAGACCCAAAGGCTGTAACCAGACCGGCTACGGTGGGGCTATGTCAAAGGCGAGCGCAATGATCAATATGTGGCGAGCCCATGACAGCACGACAGAGCTTTGCCGCCAGATAATTTTCTTCGTTCGTACATCTTGCCGAAGAAAACATGGCAAAAGCTTCAGGGTTTTCTTGACGTATGCGCTGTAATTTCGTAGCCACAAAATCTAGTGCCGTATCCCAAGGCACCGAAATAAAAGAGCCATCGTATTGACGCATTTGCGGCATACGTAATCGATTTTCATGAGTGACAAAATCATGCCCAAGCCAGCCTTTGGCACAAAGCATGCCTTTGCTAACCACATGATCTGGCTTTGGGCTAATATTTTCTATATGTCCATGCTCCACATGCACATAGAAATTACAGCCGCAACCACAATAGCCGCATGTTGTCAGCACTTTTTTCAAATAATTCAACCTCATATATTTTTATACTACTAAAATCTTTCAGTTGTATACAAAAACATAACGTATCTTCTTAGACAGCGCAAGGGCCGAAAAGGTAAATATCAAAGCAAGCTCACTCCAAATACCCCTTTCGGGGACGCCAGAAGTAAATTCTGGCTTATTTTATGAGGCGACAAGCCATGCCATAGGCATGTCTTGTATCGTCGACATCTGAAAAGCGATGCCAATTGTATTTCTATACTCAGTAGGTAGAAGCTTCATATCACGTACCTAAAGGAGTAAGCTCTGGCTTACCTCACATATTTTTCCAAACCACATCATAT
>CAYJDE010000134.1:0-7247 GCA_964368805.1 uncultured Desulfovibrionaceae bacterium | reverse complement strand
AAAGAACAACCAAGGACATTAAGGTTTATAAAGCCTTAATGTCCTTTTCTTTTTTAATGACTTGCTTTGAATTAAGACTTTTATGTAGAGTTTCCTGTGTAGTTGTTTTTAAATATAAAGCTTTATATAAAAATGAAAGTTTGTTTTTTTATGTAAGCTGCATTTGTGCAAGGGAAGGCTCAAAAATCAAACCTGCATGCTGAATTATGCAGAGATTTTGCACAATGTATTGTGCAGGACTTTTAAATTTTGTTGTGTGCTAGCAAAGGGGCAGACAGTATTATTTTGTAACATTACATGAGGGAATGATGAAAACCATAGGATTAATCGGTGGAATGAGTTGGGAAAGCACAGCTTTGTATTATAAAATCATCAATGAAAAAATCAAAGAAATGTTAGGTGGATTGCATTCCGCAAAGATTATACTGTATAGTGTAGATTTTGCTGAAATTGAAGCCTATCAAGCTAAAGATGAGTGGGAGAAAAGTGCTGAAGCTCTTGGGGAAATAGCCATCAAGTTAGAAAAAGCGGGGGCGGATTTCATCGTAATTTGCACTAACACCATGCACAAGATAGCACCCCACATTGAGGAAAAAGTTACCATTCCTCTCATTCATATTGCTGAAGCAACGGCCAAAGCCATTAAAAAGCAAAATGTCAAAAAAATTGCCTTGCTTGGGACAAAATATACCATGGTACAGCAATTTTATAAGCAAAAATTGGTTGATGCCAGCATTGAAGTGCTTATTCCCCATGCTGAAGATATTGAGATTGTTAACGGTATAATTTATAAAGAATTATGCTTGGGCATTATTAATCCCGCTTCTAAGCAGCAATATATGGCAATTATTCGTAAACTCCAAGAGCAAGGAGCAGAAGGCGTTATATTAGGATGTACAGAAATTGGTTTGCTGATTTCGCAAGAAGATACGTCTTTACCGGTTTTCGATACTACGCACATACATGCACAGGAAGTGGCACTGAGGGCTATCATAGAATAACTTATCACTCTTTAAACTGTGTTTTCTGCATGCAAAAAAGTGTATGGCGTTATGCAAAAATTAAATAATTGATATTGTTCTTTCGTGTATGAATTGAGATTTTTACGCAATGCATTGCGCAGAAATTTCACTTAACAGCGCAAGTGGCTTGCGCAGAGATAAAAAAACCGCTCTATTTGTGTGATAGAGCGGTTTTTTAACAATATTAGTATGCATAAATTATGCAAGGGATCGTTCGCTTTTGGCTTGCTCTAACCAATAACGCAAGGTGCCATAGAGTATTTCCGGCACAATGGGCTTGGTTATATGGTCATTCATGCCATTGGCAATACTTATTTCTTTATCTCCCGTCATGGCATGGGCCGACATAGCTACAATGGGCAGATGAGCAAATGCAGGTAGCTTGCGAATTTCACGACTGGCGGTAAGACCATCCATAATGGGCATTTGAATATCCATAAGTACCAAATCGAAAGGCTTTTTGGCAAGCATATCTAAAGCTTCTTGACCATTGTTGGCTATTTCAAGGGTATATCCTACTGAAGTGAGTAATTCTTCAGCAATAAGTTGATTAATTTCATTGTCTTCTACTAAAAGCAAATGTCCTTGTCCATGTACTCCTACCGTCATTTGACTAAGGCCTTGCCCATTTTCTTTTTCAAGGAAGGATGTTAGCTCTTTTTCATCGCTCAGCGCAAAAGTGGCGGTGAAGAAAAAAGTGGTGCCTTGCCCTAATTGGCTTTCCACCCACATGGTTCCTTGCATCATTTCCACAATGCTTTTGGAGATGGCTAAGCCAAGGCCGGTACCACCGTACTTACGGGTAACGGAAGAGTCTGCTTGTGAAAAAGCGGAAAACAATTTGTCCATATGCTCTTGGCTTAAACCAATGCCTGTATCACGTACAGAAAACTGATATTCTACATTGTGTTCCTGCCTTGAAAGCATGTGTACTTCCAAGGAAATTTTTCCTTGGCTGGTGAACTTGATGGCATTGCTAATAAGATTAAAAAGCACTTGTTTAAGGCGTAAAGAATCGCCAAGTAAAACCTTAGCCTCGCCATCACTATTGGTCAGTTCAAGATTCAGGCCTTTATCAGTAATGGGCACAGTATAAAGGTTTTGTATTTCTTTAAAAATATGCTGCAAAGTAAAGGGAGTGGCTTCAATTTCCAGTTTTCCCGCTTCAATTTTAGAGAAATCTAGAATGTCATTGATGATGCGTAAAAGATTATTGGCAGAAAATAAGGTTTTTTCCACGTATTCTTTTTGTGCTTCATGCAAGTTTGTGCCTTTGAGTAGGTGTAGCAGTCCTAAAATACCATTCATGGGGGTACGTATTTCATGGCTCATATTGGCAAGAAATTCACTCTTGGCCTTGGTGCTTTGTTCTGCCACATCCTTGGCCTTGCGTAAATCTTCTTCGGCCTCGTGAATCTCTTGTAACATAGCTTTAAACTCACGTAGGTCACGCACATAGGAAATGGCGCCAAACTTACCTTCATGAATGATGCGCACAATAGTTACTTCGACTGGTAAAGGCTCCTGAGTTTTTGGGACTATGCACATGTATTCAAAGCGTTCATATCCCGTGTCCAAGGCTTTTTGCAGCCAGTTTCCCACCACTTCTATGGAAGGTCTACCGTCAGGTTGAAACTTAGGTAAAATGGAAGCAAAGTTGGCCCGATATTCTTCTTTGCTTTCAAAACCATAAAGTTTGGCCACTTCCAAATTGCAATCCACCAATTGCATCTCGGCATTCCAGAAATTGGCACCCATGGGAAAGGAATCAAGCATAAGTTGGTTACGCATTTCAGCTTGTTTAACAATTTCTTGGCTCGCTTTAATTTCTCGCAAATCTTGCGTATACCCCATAACCACAGTCTCCTCATTAAGGGTACTGCGAATGAGGGTAATTTCAGCAGGAATAGGTTCGCCGTTAAGTTTTTGGTGCAACCATTCAAATCTGTCATAGCCTTCGTCAAAGGCACGCGTGATGTGTGTTTGCGCCGCCACGGAAGAAAGTGTGCCATCAGGCTGATATTCAGGCGAAAGCAGGTGAAATTTATCCAAATATTCTTGAGTGCTATCTAAGTCAAACAAACGGGCAGCCTCGGCATTGCAGGCCAGATTTTGCAAGTCAGTACTCCAAAAATTAGCGCACAGCGGCATAGTGTCCAGCATAAGCTGGCTACGTTCTTCCGCTAATTTGGCACTTTTTTGGCTGGCTTTAATTTCTCGTAAATCTTGCGTATAGCCCACTACAAAATCTTCATCTTCTAAAGTGCAACGGATAAGCGTAATTTCTGCAGGAATAGGTTCTCCATTGAGCTTTTGATGCATCCATTCAAATTTGGCATAGCCATCGGAAAAGGCTTGAAGAATCTGTAATCCTGCAGCTACGGAAGATAAACGACCATCAGGTTGATATTCTGGAGAAAGCTTGTGAAATTTGTCTAAATATTCTTGTGTATTATTTAGGTCAAAAAGGCGAACTGCCGCTTGGTTGCAAGCCAAATTTTCAAAGTCTTTACTCCAAAAGTTAGCACATAGGGGGAGGGAATCCAGCATAAGCTGATTACGTGCTTGAGCCAATTGCGTTTCTCTTTGGCTGGCTTTAAGTTCTCGTAAATCTTTAATATAGCCAACAATACTTGTTTCGTTCTCGATGACTGTGCGAATAAGTGTTATTTCGCACGGTATAAGAGTGCCGTCGGCTTTACAATGTTCCCATTCATTGACCACTTTTCCATGCTCAAGGGCTTTGGAAAAATTTTCGATCATAACCTCACGAGTATTTCGTCCGTCAGGTTGAAATTCTGGTAAAAACTCTTGAAATCGCTGTATAAACTCCTCTTCACTTTCCATGTCGAAAAGTTTTGCCATGGCGAGATTGCAAGCCAGAAGTTCACGGTCTTTACTCCAGAAGGTGGCCCCCATGGGCATGGTGTCCAACATAGCTTTACTGCGTTGGTCAATGGTTTCTCTGGATGAAGAAATGGGGGAAAAATCATCAGGGCTAGGCATGTATTCTCCTCAAGCTAATACCAAGTCTTTGAAAAAACGTACTGTTCTAATGCATGGCCTTGTCTTGCTACAAGTGGAAACGCCGATTAAATGGCTTTTTGCTCGCTAACTCTACCGACGTACCTTACTAAAATCGCACCAATGTCTGTATACTACAGGATCTTAGAAATACTCGTCTTTCTCGTTAGAAAAAAATCTATTAAATCAGTTTTTCCTTATGTAAAAAAATTTAAAAAAATTTCTGCTTGTGTAAATAAGTTCTTATATCGTTCTGTGCAAGTCCTTATAAGAAAATTTTTCTACACAAGCTTTTTCAGTCTGCATGTGTTGCAGGCATTGCTCCACCAGCTTTTCTGCCACAGTATACACTAAGGCTATTTCTTCTTTGCTAATGCATGAAATATGTATACCGCAAATACAGGTTACTGTGCAAGTGAGAGCTTTTTGTAAAATAATCGCTATGTTATGTGCTAAATCTTCTTCTTTGTGCCCAGGAAGACAAATATATTGAGCTTCTCCACCATGGGCCACGGCCACGGCGCCCACGTGGGGCTTTTCTCCGCCGTCCAGTAAAACGCACATATCTTGCCCCATGAAAAGTACACGTAACTGCAAAGCCACTCTGCCTTCTGTGTGAGAAAAAGTAAGCATATTTTACTCCTGTTTAGGAACTGCATGGATGTTGGCTGGGTCAAAATTCCCGTAAAGGAGTGAAATGCGGGAAAAAGAAGAGGGCGCATAATAAATGAGTTGGCTACAGCGTGCCAAGAGAAGCATTTCCACCACGGCATCAAAACCTTTTTCCACATTACTTATGCCTTCCACATAGCAATGAAGGGGCACATTAATGCCTTGGAAAAGTTTACTGCGTGTGATGCATTGTGGGTAAAGGCGTTGTACCATTTTTTCTACCAAGGCATTATCAGTACAAAGGAAAATGGCGTCTTCATCGGTATAGACTTCTTGTAATGTGGCCAGCATGCGTGGTAGTGGGCTTTGTAGATCACTGTGTCGAATATGTATGCCAATGAGGGGCTTGGTAAAGCGCTCTGCAGAAAAAACGTGTACCTCATGCAAAACTTTTTCCGTGGGTGAAACGTGCTTTTGTAGCAAAGTACGTTGCACTTCTACAGTACTTTGTAAGGCGTATTCCGTAAACTTTTCTTGAAGTAAGGGAATGAGCGATGTCACGCCTTGTACATCCCATCCCCAATATACAAGAATGGGCGCAGCGTGGGCGTCGTTATGTAAAAAATGCTTAAGGCCCCTATGTGCCGCATAATCTATATCATAAGCCGTTTGACAATGCTGTGCCATATGGTCGTTATTATTGAAAAGATATTCCACAGCAATGGCATCGGGCAGATACTCTTTCCAAAAAGGTGGAAAAACTTCAGCCCCTTGATTAAAAGCAGCAAGCACCTCTTGGCAGGTGGCTGTAGCTAGGCCATCTACACGAAACCAAAGAGGAAACACATTGGAAAAATCATCGGAATATAAGCCGTCGCGCCAATCAACGCACAAGATTCTGTCTGTGAGTAAGCAATAGGCAATGCCTCCAAGAAGGGCTTGTAATCTATTGGAAAGGCCACCAGAAGCTCGAACAACAAAATATTTCTGTGCTATGTGCATGGTTTTAGCTTAACTCCCTAAATTTTTTCTATTATCATTTCAAGAAGAAAGTTTTTTGGCCCGTTCTGCTAAAAGATGAAGGTACACAACAAAATCTGTAATGGCTTCAGGCCCACTTTGCAAGCGACAATTGACATAGGCAACAATATATTGCTGAAAAGTCATTTCTTGCCCGTATACAGGGTAATTGCGTTCAACACCAGCAAAGGGTAAACCGTATTTTTCACTTACCTGAGGATGAATAGGTTGAATAAATTCTTCATTGTGTTGCATAAAAATACGTCGTATGGATTCTGGTACTTTTCCCAAATCTAAAAATTGTAGCACAGAATCCGCAACATACAATGATAGTCGAGGAGCAGGGTGGTTTACTGTGTAAAATAATTGCTCCTCACGCCATAAAGCATCAATGAGGGGGAGGGTGGGGAAAAGCAAGTCTTTTTCTTTCTCCTCTTCTTTTTTTCGAGAAGCAGCACGCAAAGCATCTAAATCAAATTTTGCTTCAAGCCGCCCACGTGTGTATAAATGTATAATTTCATTAAATGAAAGGCCTCTCTCATAGAGCTCTTCTAATAGTCTATCTCCATAAGCCATGGTGGTTTTATTGGTCCACAATGGCCAATACCCATTGAAAAACATGTTTGGAATACGTAAGTTTTGGGCATGGTGCCCTAGCCTTTGAAGAATATATTGACTAGCGTGATTTTCCCAGTGCTCATCCAAATGCTGATAGAGAAAAAGATCGCACGTATCTAATACTCTTTCATCCATTTTTTCGCGTAAATAGTTTGTATACTTTATGATTGCAAACTTTTCAGAAAAGGAAGGGGTGGCAGAAAGTAAAAAATGCAAGGTGTCGCCTTGGCAATTGGCATGGATGATACAAGTTTTTTTCACGCATAACCTCGTGCAAAATATTTCCTAAAGTAATTCTTGGGTGTTAGATGAAAAGCATAGCACATGTATAAAAAAAAGTAAAATAAAGCTTGACGGTGAAGACACTTTCGTCCATAGTGCGCTTCCGTCGTTTGGGGGAACTCGAAACGACATGCTGTGCCAACAGCCGAGGGCCTTTTCTTCTTTGAAAGTTCAATGCTAGGATAGCGCGTAGGAAAAGTAAAATGGCTAGCTTAAGAGGCTTTGAAAAAAGTTTTGAAAGTTGAAAAAAAAAGTTGTTGACAAGTTTGGCAACTTGGGGCAGATTGCCTCTCCGCGCTACGGGGAAACTTAAAGCGCACAGGCTGACAAGAACAGCTAAGGCTCTGGAAAAAGGGTGCTGAAAAAAAATGAAAAAAAGTTGTTGACAATGGTCACGACTTAAGGCAAATTGCCTTCCGCCGCAAGGAACGAAAGTGACAAGGCGGTGACAGTTTGGAAACAGCGAAGCAAAGGCTTCGAAAAAAAAGTTTTCAAAAATTGAAAAAAAAGATTGACACGACAAAGCGGTTCGAGTAAAAAGGCTCTCCGCGCTGATAAAAGCCGAAAGGGCTGAAAGCGTGTCATAATGTAGCAGGTAAAACGTTACAGCTACGTGTTGATTCTTTGACAAGTGAAGAGCGAAATTGGGAAGAAAAAAATGACGAGTGA
>CAYJDE010000133.1:0-7290 GCA_964368805.1 uncultured Desulfovibrionaceae bacterium | reverse complement strand
GAGTGTACTCTTAGGGTACATGACTGGAACAAAAAACAAGCTTAACGAAGTAGATTGTCCCTTTTTGAACAGCCTGCTAGGGGAAGCGCAGGGCCAAGGTCTACACCTTCAGGGCGAACAATGCCCCGCATGGCATACACTTCTACCCCCACCTGTACCGCTTGCCAAAAAAGTGTAGCATAAGCTGGGTCAATAACATCCGCAGGCCCAAAACATTTTCCATCGGCACGTTGTACTAAGTAAAACATGGCGGCCCGCTCTCCACTGCGCACAATATCCATAAGTTCTTGTAAATGTTTTTGCCCACGTTCTGTAGCGGCATCGGGAAATAGGGCCACATCATCTTCTACCATGGTGACATTTTTACACTCTACCCATAAAGGCGGCAGTTTATGTTTCCCGTCAGCATCAGGACACGTTAGGCAAGCATCCAAACGACTAGCCCCACGTTTTGCTTCACGTTTATAGTGGGTATAGCCTGCAGTAAAAGAGAGGCGATTGGCATGAAAAGCTGCCTCAAGTAATTTGTTGGGGGTGCTGGTATTGACGCCCACCCAAAAACCATCGGTATAGTCAGCACTCTTTTGGCTGTTGAAAGGTTTTTTTTCTGGTGCGCCCTGAGGCACTACGGAAGCTGTGGCTGCTAGGGGGCTTTGTGTGCAGGCGCTTGTGGGCTTTGCAGGTGAAAAAGATTCCTTAGATGCAGTAGATTGTGTAGTGTCTATGCTTGTATGTGGCCATGTATGCGGCATCCACACAGCTTCTTGAGTAAAGGGGAGTTTCCGTTTTGGGTTAGCGGCAGGGGATAAAAGCACGGGCATGCCGGGGCGTAAAAGGCCTAGCATAGCTCCGGAATTATTGCTGTGAATCCATACACTTTGCCCATCCAAGTCCACCGCAACGCTAAAACGTTTTTGTCGACGTAAAAAATGGCCCACTACACAATTTTCGGCATGGGCCACCAGGGGGGGGGTAGGGTCAGAATAAGAAAAAATAGAGTTTACTTCTTTCATAAAATAATATATGCAAAAGCAGTTTCTTTTAATGTTTTTCGTAGCAATGTCTACATTTTTGATAATAATTTCTTGTAAAGATTTATAAATATACTGTAAAAGGAAAAAACATGAAGCTTGCCGATAAATTCTCTTCAGTAAAACCTTCTGCCACTTTAGCCATCAATGCCAAGGCTCTTGAACTCAAAAATCAAGGGGTTGAAATTATAAGCCTCGCGGTGGGTGAACCAGATTTTAACACGCCTCAGCATATTTGCCAAGCAGCCAAAGACGCCATTGACGCTGGCTTTACCCGCTATACTGCTGTACCTGGCATTGCAGACTTACGTAAGGCGGTGTCAACGTACTACGAAAAAGAATACGGCGCAAGTTTCGCCCCTGAGACTGTGGTCATTTCCAATGGTGGTAAACAGCCATTGTACAATATTATGCAAGCCTTACTTAATCCTGAAGATGAAGTGCTTGTTCCTGCACCTTATTGGGTAAGTTATCCCGATATGGTGGCCCTTGCCGGTGCTAAAGCTGTGGCTGTACCCACATCGGTGCATGATGACTTTAAGGTGAGCCCTGCCTTGTTGGAAAAATACTGTACTGCGCAAAGTCGCATGCTTATTTTAAATTCTCCTTCAAACCCTACCGGCGTTATCTATAGTCAAGAAGAATTGGATACGCTTATGGAATGGGCTATAAACAAAGGGCTTTTTGTTATTTCTGATGAAATTTACGATCAATTGGTTTATGATGCCCCCAAATCTGCCACGGCAGCCCATTGGTTTGTGCGCTATCCTGAACAAGTGGCCCTTTGTAATGGTGTTTCTAAAAGCTATGCCATGACAGGCTGGCGTGTGGGCTATAGCGTGTGCTGTCCGCCTCTGACCAAGGCCATTGTAAATTTGCAGGGGCAAAGTACATCCAATGTGTGCTCCATTGCGCAAAAGGCCGCTTTGGCTGCCCTTGAAGGCCCAAAAGATTTTATGAAAGATATGCGTGAAGCCTTTGTGCGTCGTCGTGATATGGGCTATGCTGAAATTCAAAAGTGGAAAAAGGCCATTTGCCCCAAACCGGGTGGTGCCTTTTACTTCTTTGTAGATATACATGGCTACTATCGCCCAGGCCTTGCCGATGATGCGGCAGTATGTACCGCTTTACTGGAAAAAGCCAATGTGGCTGTAGTGCCAGGCTCTGCCTTTGGTGATGACCGTTGTATACGGTTTTCCTATGCTTTGGATGATGAAACCCTTATGGAGGCTTTGCGCCGTATTGGGCATGTTTTAGAAAACTCTTAAGTTATATAGAGTGTATCTATTGAGGTTTTATGAATAGTCAACTTTTTGAAAGTGATCCCCATATTTTAAATGCAGCTTTGGCTCGCATTACCAAATCTCCTACGTTGACCGCCGGCAACTATCAAGAGGCCGCCTTCGTCATCGCTAAGGAAGGGGTTCATGCGCTTAATGCCACACGCATTTCTATATGGAAAATGCGTCCCGCTAAAACCTCTTTAGAGTGCATTTTGTTCTATACTAAAGAACATGATTCTGTTGAGCAAATTGACGATTTTGATTTAAGTTCTTGCGAACTGTATGTAACGGCTTTACAAAATCAAAGAGTGCTTTGCTTTGACGCCATGCATCAAGAAGCATTGGAAATTTTTGTCAATAATTATGATGAATCGCTAACTGCCATGCTAGATGCGCCCATACGCCTGCAGGGAAGTCTTGAAGGGGTTGTGTGCATTGAAGTGATGCATATGCAAAGGGTGTGGACTCAAGAAGAAAGAAACTTTGCCTCTTCTTTGGCTGACTTTTTGACCGTAGCCCTTACTTCTTCTTTGCATTTCAAAGCCATGGAAGAATTGCGCATGACCAAAATGCGCGCAGAAAGACTTATGGCTAATTTGCCGGGCGCCATCTATCAATGCCTTAATGAGCCGCCCACCTATAAATTCACCTTCATTAGTGAAGGATGCTATGGTTTATATGGCTATACGTCCGAGGAACTTACCCGTGAAGGTGGCGTGCGCTTTTTTGACCTTGTGCACCCTGATGATGTGGATGCTCTAGCCGCAGTAAACTTGCAAACGCTAGATATTGGTCTACCCCTTGATACCACATTTAGAATTATAGCTAAAGACGGTACAGTAAAATGGGTCTGGGAACGCAGCCGCGTGGCAGAATTTACACCGGATGGGGAACCCTATGTTTTAGAAGGCTTTTTATCAGATATTACCGAACAACGTCGGCTTGAAACTGCTGAGTTGGCTAATCAAGCCAAAAGCGCTTTTCTTGCCAATATGAGCCATGAAATACGTACGCCTATGAATGCCATTTTAGGTATGTCTGATATTGCCTTACGCCATTCACCCCGTGCCCAAGTGCAAGAATGCCTACAAAATATTAAGGCTGCTGCAGGGTCGTTATTGGCTATTATCAACGATATTTTAGATTTTTCAAAAATCGAAGCCGGTGCCATGGAAATTGTGCCGGAGCCGTATTATGTGGAATCTTTCATCAATGATATTGTGGCTCTTATCAATGTGCGCATTGGTCGTAAAAGTATTGAATTTTTTATTGAAGATTGCCACGATACCCCCAGTATGCTTATTGGGGATAGCATTCGCATCAAACAAATCTTGGTGAATTTGCTTACCAATGCTTTAAAGTTTACCCATGAAGGGTACATTCGCTTGACATTATGTGCGCATCCTGCGGAAAAAGATCAGGAAACCACTTTGTGCGTGCGAGTAGAAGACACGGGCATCGGCATCAAACGTGAAGAGCTTCCTCTGTTATTCAATAATTTTTCACAATTAGACACCAAGAAAAATCGCAACATTGAAGGTACTGGTCTTGGTCTTGCCATTACCAAACGTTTGGTAGAGGAAATGGGCGGACATATTGATGTGGAAAGTACCTATGGCCGTGGTTCTTGTTTTTCCTTTGCAATTCCACAAATTGTGCAAGATCAAACTCCCCTTTGGGCTAAACCAGATTCCAATGATATTAAAGCTGCCGTGTGGTTGGATTTTCCGGAGAAAGCAAAGTTTTTATGCAGTAAGTTAAATTCCATGGGTATTTCAGCATGCGCTGTAGATAGCATGGAAAATGTACAGGATAGTACCCATGTGTTTATGGAATATGCCAAGCTAGAAAAAATAAATGCTGCAGCCATACCAAATATCAAGATTATTGCCCTTTCTCGTAATTATTTTGAAGGAAAGGATGTGCCGGACAATGTGACCGTAGCTTATGCGCCGCTCACTACTGTGGTATTGGCTCGCCTTCTTGAGGGCAATGCTTTCCATGCCAGCGATAATGCTGCCTCCAATGAAAATACCTTTGGGCTTACCACTCGTGGCGTAAGGGCTTTGGTAGTTGATGATAATAGTATTAACCTTATCATTACCCAAAGTGTCTTAGAAGAGTATAATGTGTCTGTAGACACTGTGCTTTCCGGTGAAGAAGCCATAAAACATGTTCGCCAAGTTGCCTATGATGTTATTTTTATGGACCATATGATGCCCAAAATGGACGGCGTAGAAACCACAGAGCATATCCGCAACTTAAGCGGCGATCGCTTTTGTGTAGTGCCCATTGTGGCTTTGACAGCCAATGCCGTGGGAGATGTACGTTCGGAGTTTATTCGGGCCGGCATGAATGATTTTCTTTCTAAGCCCCTGATTATCAAAGAGCTTGAGCGTGTGTTGCGGCAGTGGCTTCCTACCGATAAATGGGAAAATGTGGAGAAGTAAGCTTTTCTTGAAAAAGAGGGCTTCTTCACATATAAAAAAGCATGCACACTACACCTCTTGATAGTTCCATGAAACTGCATGTACGTTTTTTACATGAAGAAGCTGAGAATCTTTACGGCGGCATGCTCAGTTATGCCACCGAAGAATCTGCTGGCCTTGATTTACGAGCTTGCCTAAGTCAAGCTTGCCTTGTCATCCCTGCTGGAGAGCGTCTGTTGGTGCCCTCTGGCATTGCCATACAGCCTGAACCATCATGTCCTGAAGAAAAGGTGGCAGGATTTATCTATGCCCGTAGCGGCCTTGGTGCCAAGCATGGTATTACCATTGCCCAAGGAGTGGGCGTCATTGACAGCGATTACCGCGGCGAAATTATGATTATGCTGCTTAATACGGCAACACAGTCCTATACCTTACAAAAGGGGGAACGTGTTGCCCAGTTGATTTTTCAGCCCATCAAACGTGCACAAATACAAATATGTCAAAGCCTGACTGCAAGTACACGGGGAAATGGTGGCTTTGGGCATACGGGAAAACTATAAAATTTGTACTTTAAGGAGAAAAAATATGACACAGGCCTCTGCCGCTTTTTTAACCATGAAGGAAAGAGAAGAAAGTAGCCTTTGCCGCACCTATGGGCGCTACCCTTTGGCCATAGTGCGTGGTAAAGGTTCTTTGCTTTGGGATGTGGACGGCAAGGAATATATAGACCTCTTGGCCGGCATTGCCGTTACAGGTCTTGGGCACTGCAATGATGAAGTAGTGGAGCGTTTGCAAGAGCAGGCTCAAAAATTATGGCATGTGAGTAACTTATTTTATCAGGAAGAACAGCTGGATTTGGCGGAAAAGTTACTTTCCACCTGTCATATGGGCAAAGCTTTTTTCTGTAATTCCGGTGCAGAAGCCAATGAAGCGGCTTTTAAATTGGCTCGCCGTTATATGCGCAAAATAAAAAAACGCGAAGCCTATGAGATTATCACCTTCAGTGGTTGTTTTCATGGACGTACCTTGGGGGCCATCGCTGCCACAGGGCGGGAAAGTCTTCAAGACGGCTTTGCACCTATCCCCGAAGGTTTTGTACAAGTACCTTGGGGAGATATGGAAGCCCTTCGTGCCGCCATTGGTCCGCAAACTGCAGGCGTGTTCTTCGAAGTGGTGCAAGGTGAAGGCGGTATTCGTCCCATGACAGCCCAATATATTAAAGATATAGAAACGCTTTGCCGAGAAAAAGATATTTTATTCATGGTGGATGAGGTGCAAGCAGGCCTGTGCCGTACAGGGAAATTTTGGGCTTTTCAAAATTTTGATGTGAAGCCCGATATTCTAACCATGGCCAAAGCTCTTGCCAACGGCTTACCCATGGGGGCCATGCTTGCCACCGATACTGTCAATGCTGGCTTTGAAGCTGGTAGTCATGCCACCACCTTTGGCGGCGGTGCCCTTGCCTCTGCTGTGGCTGATGCGTGTGTAGAAATTATGCTACGGGATAATTTAGCAGAGCGGGCCGCAAAACTTGGAGCCGACTTTACCCGTAAAGTTGAAGCCTTAGCACAGCGTTTACCGGGCACTATTAAAGAAATACGTGGTCTTGGGCTCATGATTGGTATTGATTTGGCCAATCCTGGTAAAGCTGTGTGGGATACACTTTTAGAGCGGGGCTTTATCTGTAATCTTACCCAAGATACAGTTTTGCGTCTTTTGCCTGCACTCACCGTGGAAGAAAAGCAATTAGACGCCTTTTTGGATGCTTTAGAAGATATTTTGCGCACGCAAAGTGTTTAAGGAAGTGTAGATTACTTCTTTCTATTCTTTTTCCTGAGAGGGGAAGCTTTTTTAGGAAAAGAAAGCTTCCCTTCCCAAACATTTTGGGGACTCTCCCCTTCAAAAAAACAATTGCGTCAGTATTTTATCTTTGAAAAGAAAAATTGTGGCGCATCCTATATGGCTTAAAAGATAAAGGCTCCTACACAATTCATTGTGCAGGAGCCTTTTTGTGCCTTTTATTCTGCACAGGTGCACTTATAATAAAGCGAAAATTTACTATAATAACAAAAAGATAACTCTAAAATTGTTGCGCAAGATTCTTATATATTGGACAAAATGTTTTATTTAATCGATGTTTCCGTTGCCGCCGACGCTTGCCATAGCTTGTGTTGCACACGACGTGCAACCAAGCGTCGTCTAGTAGTAAAGAAAAGGTACTCTATCGAAATCTGCTTAAAGAATGCTTTTTAATAGGTGCACAATTCGTATAGTTTTCTAAAATGTTTTACTCAGTTGTACTTAGTAATGTATTAAAATAATTAAATTAAATAAAGTATTGTTGAGCTTGCATAAAAAAGTGTTATTTTTATGTTGACGACACGGCAAGTTTTGCGTAAAAGACTTCTCACAGCACGACACATTGTTGCTTCATGCGTCCCCTTCGTCTAGCTGGCCCAGGACATCGCCCTTTCACGGCGACGACAGGGGTTCAAATCCCCTAGGGGACGCCAAATAAAGAACAACCAAGGACATTAAGGTTTATAA
>CAYJDE010000132.1:0-7307 GCA_964368805.1 uncultured Desulfovibrionaceae bacterium | reverse complement strand
CAGGACTCGTTCAAGGCAGCGGCGAAATCATCTTTGATGGTGTCAGCATTGAAGGCGGCCTCTACAGCCTTTCCTCAGTACCAAGCGGCCTTGAGCTTGAAGAAAACATCATGGCCGGCGACTTGGCCGGAGACGTAGCAGGCGGCAAAATAGTTTCCTTCCAAGGCATTGTTGCCAACGATACTGACCCAAACAACGTACATAACACGTCAAGCATTGATAGCACTTCATCCCTTACGCTTACGGGTAATAATGTAGACCGTGTACTCGTTACCGCAGACGGCACCCTTAGCAACCAAGGTGAACTACACTTAGGTAAAATGGATGCCGACTACATTTCAGAGTTTCACGGTACGCTGACCAATGCAGGGCAAACCAATGTACTTTCTAATGTAAACTTTAATAACACGCTGAATGTTACCGGTGGAACACTCAACAATTTTGCCAACGCCATAACCACAAAAGATGTTGACATAAACAGCGGCGGCACCATGACCATGAACAATGGCACATGGACAGCGCAAGCCGATTCAACGGTAAAAATTGAGCAAGGTTCCATAAACATCAATAGTGGCATGGTAGACTTAAGAGAAGCAGCCTTTACAGCAGGTACAGGTGCGACCTTAACCTCGCAAGTGGGTACTGAACTAAAAGTAGACATTGCCACCATTGGCGTGAATGAAAGTGGACAAATTATAGAAATAACAGGCGGTGGTAGTTCTGCCACCGTGGCCGGAGTAAGCACAGGCGATTTTGATGGCACATTAACCATTGATGGTTTTACTACCACCACTTTTGACTTGAGTGACGATACTGCTGGCGGTGCTCTTGAAAGCTACATTGCCTTAAGCAATGCGGCCAATGCGGCCTATGGTAAGGGGCTTGACCTTGTGTTTGATGATGTCAGCCTTACGAATACAGAAAGTATTACTCTTGATACTGTGGCTGACAACGATATGTACGGCTTTAGAAATGCTACTGTCTCCATTGGCGATGGCACCATTGCTCCAGGGCAAGTGGCTGTAGTGGGTGCTATTGCTGGTGGTGATGCAAACACTGTTCTTACTAATAATGGTGGACAACTGACCATTACTGGCGATGTGCCTGAAGGGCAAAATGACGGTTGGCTGTACAGAGGTACCATTGCCAATAAACAAGACCCTACAAATCCTACACTTCCCGTACTAACACTGGGTAATGGTAAAATTGGCGGCATTGAGAATGGTGTAGCTGGAGGCGTTGTCAATATTACTGGCTTTACCGATGTAGTTGGCACCACCACCATGACTGCCGGAACACTTACCGTAGCCCCCCAAGGTTCATTACGCACAGCAGACTTTGTGGGTGATAACGGTGCTACTGTCTATGCAGGTGCAAACACTATAGGCGGGCAAAGTTACTTATCAGTCACTAACTCCATTACTCTTGATGCCAATGGCGACGGTGATGTGGCCTCCCTCTTCATTGACCCTGCGTGGGGAGATGATGGCTCTGGCAGAACAGTAGAGTACCAAGCCTCTTCTGTGGCCTTACAAAGCTTTAAAGCAGGTATTGACGGTAACTTACTGGTGGGCCAAAATTCCCAACTGGCCCTTGGCACAGCAGACACTAGATGGTTGGCAGATCACGTATCCGCCAGTAATGGTAAAGTTACTTGGGGGCAAAACAATGTTACTGCAGCCCTTGGTATTGCAAGTCCGCAAACACTGGCAACCACCGGCTCTCTTTATGTAGATGGCGCCGCTACTAATTGGGATGAAACTGCAAAAACCTTAGGTTACTTTGATAATACAGGAGCAGCACAGGTTTTGCACCCTGTCACCCCCAATACCGCCCTCTTTGCTGACAACTCCCTCTTGGTGGTAGATGCCACCGGCGTAGGTAGTACTGCGGCCTTGTCTAGTACAGGCGGCACCTTAAGCGTAGCCGATAGTGCACAATTACATATTGTCAACGGTAGAGCCGGACAAACAGTAACAGTAACAGAAGGCTTTACCAATAGCAGTACCACCGTGGCCACTGGAGCTTGGGGTGGTGGCGCAAGTGGTAGTGGCACAGCTGTTCCCGTTGATCCTAGCAGCATAACCCTCAGCTCTTCACTCATTGCTGCAGAATCAGTAAGTTGGGATGTCGCTAGCGGTATTTACAAGGTTACTTTAACCTCCGGCTATGCCCCAGGTGAAAAGAATCCGTATGAATCCTTTGCATCGGGTTCCACTGCGGCACTTATCAACAATTTGCCTGCTTATATGGACACAAACAGTCCCCATGCAGGACTTATGCTAGTTTCACGCGCACTTACGGAAAGCGTCTATGAAATGGGCACTACCAACCCCAAAAGAGCCGTGGCCACCATCGAAGGCGCAGCACAATTGGGTGCAGTGGGTAACGTTAACAAAAATGCCATGGACGCCGCCAACACCATGGCCAGTGCCGTATGGTCACGCAACTCCCTTACGGGCATGAATACCTCAGCCACGCAAGTAAGCGGCTATAATATGAATCGTGGTCAAGTTAGACCCATAGGTGGCGGCGCAGCTGGCGGCATGGGCGGCGGCACTACCCTGCCCCCACGCATGTCTGAAGGCACCACCGTATGGGCCATGCCCCTGTATAAGTGGAACTCTGGCACAGGCTATGAAGCAGGAAAGATGGAGCATGGCTATCAAAACAGCATGGGCGGCCTAGCCGTTGGTGCGGACTATACCTACGCTTTAGATAGATACTCTGCCATTCGTTACGGTATGGCCTTAAACGTGGGCGCCGGCGTGTCTGAAAGCAATGGCTCCTTCAATACCACCACCAATGGCTATGACTTCTGGGGCATCACCGCCTATGGTGCCTACCAAAACGAAAACTTCGTGGGCTCGTTTGACATGGGCTTAACCTCCATGTCCAGCAAAATTCAACAAGACTTGCCGGGTAGCATGGGCATGGGCAACCTTGATACGTCTGTCTCCAGCATGGTGTTTACTGCAGGGCTGAATCTTGAATACACCTTCGTCACCGAAGCTGTGAACATTACACCACATGCAGGCATACGCTATATGAATGTCACCACCTATGACTATGATATCAATAGCTCCGTAGGCTTAGTGGGGTCTAGCAGCCAAGAAGATCAAGGCGTCTGGTACTTCCCTGTGGGCGTTACCCTCAGCAAAGACTTTGCCACTGGCAATGGCTGGGTGTTTACACCAAAGCTTGACCTTGGCTTTGTCGCCGCCGCTGGTAACCTTGAAACCAATACCAGCACTAGCTTAACCGGTGTAGACCAAGGCCTAAGCTATCAACTGAAAAACGTGGACGGCTTTGCCTTTAACGGTGGCCTTGGCTTTGAATTGTACAACAAGCGCAATGGCGTAAGCTTTGGCCTGAACTACAATATACAAGCCTCTGAACACGATACAGGGCATATGATCTTCGCTAACTTACGCTATGAGTTCTAACATCTAACGATTAGCCATATAAAATAAAAAGCCCTTCGGTTTGCATAGCCGAAGGGCTTTTTTATGAAAATACTAAGACCTCTACGCAATTCATTGCATGAAACCTCTGCACAATTCATTGCGTAAGGTCTCATACTATGAGTTATTTTTTTGAGGGGGGAAGGGGAACTTTTGCCAAAGCCCAAAAGCTTCCCCTTCCCCTCAAAACGCTTTAATTGAGACCCTTTCAATACATGAGGCCCTGCACAATTTTTATTGTCGAAGGCAAGATGCTGACGTCATAGTTTTTTTGAAGGGGAAAGTCTGAGAGTTTTCCCTCTCAGGAACAAGCTTTGAGCAGCGCTTTCCTCATGTAAAGTTCTCATATAACAAATTGTGCCAAGGCCCCGATTGACGTTTTTATAAAAAAAACGTATGCACAAAACAAAAGAAAAATATTTTCTTTTCATGCTTTTAACTTGGTCAACTTGCCATAAAGCCCTGCGTAAAAAATTGCGCAAAGGTATTTGTTTGCTCTGTTTTCCACAGGTTTTTATTAACTTTTTTTAAGGACATCCCTATGCATTCTTACATTCCGGAGCACGTATGCTCAAAACTCATTACCTTTGAAATTGATGACGACTTAACAGTGCACCATGTGGCATTTACGCAAGGCTGTACCGGTAATGCCCTTGGCATTGCCGCTTTGGCAGAAGGTCTTCCGGCTCAAGAAATTATTACCCGATTAAAAGGCATACGGTGTGGTAAAAAAAATACCTCCTGTCCCGACCAATTGGCTTGCGCCCTTGCTAAGGCTTTAAAGTCCCACTAAAAACGTCGCATACACCATGGGAATAATGACATACGGCACCATCTTAGAGCATGGGGAGCCACCATCAACATGAACCATATAACCAATTAAAGGATATTCCATGAAAAAAATCTTTGCTTTGCTTTTCTCTTTGTGCCTTTTTTCTACTGTAGCCCAAGCGCAGGACATAACGCTATATCCCAAGGATGCCAAACTAACTTTTGCCCCTAGTGTTATTATCGAGCCGGCTACAGAGCCTTTTAATCTTGGCGGCTGGAGATATGACAATGTTGTCGCTTTTCCTGTGGAAAATATAGAAGGCGGCATCTACGAAATAACTCTTGTGTATAGTCGCGTCACAGACTTTACCATGCCCATGCGCTTTGTTGTCGTTAAAGACCTTGAAAAAACTACCATGGATGATAGCCAAGCCCACTTTGATTTTTTGCTTGCCCCTACCAATGCTACCAGTTGGGATAGCTATGTAACCAAAAGCATTGGTGGTGTAAGCCTTCCTCAAGGCAGCTTTTATCTTGGCCTTGTGCCTCACGTGGAAGGTGCAAATTATGG
This sequence comes from uncultured Desulfovibrionaceae bacterium, assembly GCA_964368805.1. Lineage (GTDB taxonomy): Bacteria > Desulfobacterota > Desulfovibrionia > Desulfovibrionales > Desulfovibrionaceae > CAYJAD01. Next base: position 2,501 of record CAYJDE010000132.1, on the reverse strand, counting down.
CGAATATGTTATGAATTTACGGGAAGTACGCTTGAAAAAAATTCAATAATACGTAAAGAAACGTTGGTTGAATATACACTTCTATATATTGATAATTGCTATAATTAAAGCGTTTTGAGGGGATAGGGGGAGTTTGAGGGGGGAAGGGGAACTTTTGGGCTTTGGCAAAAGTTTCCCTTCCCCCCTCAAGAAAATAATACACCAACCTTTCTTTACATATATAATAAAAAAAGCCCCCGAAACACATCAGGGGCTTTTTTAATATTCTAGTACAACGACGATTTAGAAACCAAAACCGTCATCATCATCACCGGATGAGTTAAAACCAAAGTCACCGGTAATACCACGTGGGGTATCATCTGGAAGTTCTTCTTCCATGGCTTCGGCCACTTCTGCACCGGCAACGCCAGCTGCAACACCGCCCACCACAAGACCTTTCATATTGTCTTTAATGGCACCCTTAATCATGCTTAAGAGCTCGGCTTGATCCACAGCCATTTTACCTTGGAAGGGCAGTAAATCTTTACGCAGACCGTTCATATCTGTGGTCATGGTTTTGATTTTTGCTTCCAACTGATCGCATTTTTTCTCAAGTTCGCCGACAAGGGCTTCTTTAGGCTCAAGTTCTTCTACGCGTGATTGCAAAGAAACAATTTCAGCACTTTGTGCTTTACTTGTGGCATCCATGCTAGCAAGAGCATCAAGAGTTTTTGCCGCAAGGGCTTGGAAAGTGGCATTCATGGGCGGCACAGAAACGTTGTCGCCCATACCTTTTTTATTTTCTTCTACAAAGTTGTCCCAAGGTTTGGCATCATCCCAAGCAAGTTGTACAAAGGCGGGATAGAGGCTAGCTAACCAGCCAGCAGCAAGGGGGGCAACTACACGGGCAGCGCAATCACAGGCAACAGAACGTCCTGTTAAAAAGCCTGCCAATTCTTTTACATCAGCGTCTTCCTTACCCACAACTAGGGCAAGAACATCGTCCATTGGGAAGACTCTACGAGATACATCAGACATAACGGCCTCCTCCGGGAGATCGGATTATTAATTCTAGTTACTACGACCAACCATGCGCACATAGGTAAGTGCGGCTGTTCTGTACACAAAGTGCCCAAGCTTTGACCAAGGCAAATAGGCAAAGAGCATCCATACAAAAACCAAGTGCAAATAGTACACTACGAAGGCCGGTGTAATGGCATCCATCAAGCGGAAAGCTTGGCTCAAAATACCCGTTAAAGCCACTACCCAAATGATACCCAGTAAGTACCAATCATAGAAGGAAGAACCTTGATATTTGGGATTAAGCTTTATACGACGTATGGTGAGCAAACCAAGACCAAAGACCATGGCCAAAGCACCAAGGTTTGCTAATATTTTAATGGGGTTGGTTAAGTCTAGTGGCGTGGTTACTTTCAAAGCTGGAACCACTTTACCAATCCAGTGCCCACCTGCCACAATGGCTGTGACTATGGCAAGGGCCACAAAGCTGTACATAAGCACCATATGGCCCCATTTACGATCAGATTTGGCTTCTTTTTCCGCTGAATCGTCGGCGGAAGTGGAGCAATTACTGAACTTTTTATGGGTCATGATTTCTTCTACGATGACGTCATATAAATGGCAATACCAAGGTTTAGTTTTGCCAAGCATAAGCACTGTGCCTTCAGGCTTAAACAAATTAAGCAACTTGCACACACCTTTATATAGGATAAAGGCCGCACCAAAGAAAGTAATCATAAAGATGGGGTCAATGGTGTAATCTCCATAAAAGACTTGCCCAAAGACAATACGTCCATCTTCTGCACGGGGGAACCAATTACCGTCATTGAAGCCGGCACGAATCCACCACACAAAAAGCCATAATACTGCCGGAATGGCAAAAAGGATAGGCAAGCCCTTAATGGAGCTCATCCATTTACCCACAACGGTAGGTTCGGTGAGGTCGCGGTAAACCATATTACGTGCGGCAGACATAAGATCGGCAGGACGTGCGCCACGGGGGCACAAGTCAGCGCAATTGCCACAATTGTGACAAAGCCACAAGTCTATGTCTTTTTTGAGCTTGTCCTTCATGCCCCAAGAGGCCCAGACCATCTCTTTGCGTGGATACGGGCTGTTGGCAGGAGCCACAGGGCAAGCCACAGAGCATGTAGCGCATTGGTAACACTTTTTCAGTGTTTCACCGCCGGCCTCTTGCAGCTCACGTACAAACTCCATATCAGGTTTTATTTTCATCTGTGCCATAACTCCTCCTACATGCCCTTGAAGGGGTTGGGTCCCATGGTGATGATGCGGGACACAAATCCGTCAATAAGATCGGGCACCTTATCGTATTCGTCAATGGCCACTTCCAGCTGATCCACACGCTCTGGTTCCACACCAAGACGATTCAACGTTTCAGCAATATTTTCTTTACGACGGTTACAAATTTCAGAACCCTTAATAAAGTGACACTGATAGTCATCGCCGTATTTACAACCCAGCAACATGACACCGTCAAA
>CAYJDE010000131.1:0-7350 GCA_964368805.1 uncultured Desulfovibrionaceae bacterium | reverse complement strand
AAAAAAAGCTTCCCCTCTCAGGAAAAAAGACTAAAAAATAATCATTTAACAGCACAAGTGCACTACGCAGAAGCCTTATTTTACGCCAAAACCTGGAACATGATAATGCTTTTCAAGCTTTTGTAAAATCCAGCTGGCTATGGTCACAAGGAATAGATAATAGGCACCCACCACTAAAAATACTTCGGTAAAGCGAAAGGTCATGGAGGCCACAGCCTTACCTTCGCCCATAATGTCATTGACAGTAACAAAATGCGCCAGCGATGAATATTTTATGAGATAAATAATTTCATTGCCACAGCCTGGCAAGGCACGCCGAGCTGCTTGGGGTATGATGATATGTAAAATGCTTTGGGCATGGCTCATGCCAAGGGCCTTGGCTGCTTGCACTTGTCCTTGACGTATGGAAAAGAGCGCACCGCGAATATATTCTGAATGATAGGCTGCAGAGCACATGGTAAAGCTGATGACCGCCGCCGCATAGGGGCTAAAGTACAGTCCTATCTTGGGTAGTGCATAAAAAATCATGAGTAATTGTACGGCTAAGGGCACACCACGAATGATGGTTACGTACCAATCGGAAATTTTCCGTCCCATGGGGCTGGCATAGACCCGTAAAACTCCAAGAATGACGCCGCCTATGAAACCCAATAGGGCCGAAGGCACAATGAGGGCCACAGACATCCAAAAACCTTTATTTAAGGCAGGGATAATGGTATCTGTAAGAAAGGACATATCGAGCATTTTTTTACCCTAAGGCCTTGTCTTGGTAAGCTTTTGTGTCTTCTTCATCTTCCAGACGCTTCTCTTGTTCTTCGGGGGCAGCTGTTACTGTGGCTTCTGAGGCATTGGGGGTGGCGTTCATATCAAGATCGGTGATTTTATTAAAAAAGTCTTGTGTTCGACTTTCACGAGAAAGCAATTCTTGAGGAGCACCGCTTTCAATGATGTGACCTTTTTCCATGAAAATAATTTCATTGGCTAGGGCTTTGGCAAATTCCATTTGATGTGTAGCCATAAGCATGGTCATGCCACCACGGGCTAAATCACGAATAACGGTAAGCACTTCTCCCACCAACTCTGGATCAAGGGCAGATGTAGGTTCATCCAGTAAAATAACCTTAGGGTCCATGGCTAAAGCACGGGCAATGGCCACACGCTGCTTTTGTCCGCCGGAAAGCTGAGCGGGGTACAACTTGGTGCGTAAGGCAAGGCCCACTTTATCTAATTCGGCAAGGGCCCTTTCCTTGGCGTCAGCCTTGGAGAAACCACGCACTTTGCGTAAAGCGATGGCTACATTTTCTTCGGCGGTAAGGTGGTCAAAAAGATTGAAATCTTGAAAAATCATACCCACTTGTGCTCTAAACGAGCACAGCATTGCGGTGTTGTGTAAGTCAAGTTCTTGCCCCTCTAAAAAGATTTGTCCTGTATCGGGAGGGATAAGACAATTAATACATTGTAACAGGGTACTTTTTCCGGCACCGGAAGGTCCAATAAGTACCTTTAATTCTCCACGGGCAATGGACAAATTACAATCTTGTAAAATTTTCTTGCCGCCAAGAGTTTTGCTGATGGACTTGATATGTAAGACAGGTGTTTTCATGAAGAATGCGCCTCATTAAGAAATGGCATAGCCGGGTACGTAGGTTCTTTTTTCTAGCATACGCAATAAACGAAAGCCAATGACGGTGATGACAAAATAGATAACGCCAGCCAAGGCAAAAAAAGCTAAGTGCTCGTAGGTGCGTGAAGCCACAAAATTGGCTCGGGCCATGATTTCTTGGGTGCCAAGTACATAGCAAATGGCAGAATCTTTCAGCAGTATAGAAAATTCATTGGCAAAACCGGGAATGGACATGCGCAAGGCTTGTGGTAAAATAATGGTTGTAATGGCGGTAACATCACGCATGCCTAAAGCTCGGGCAGCTTTTAATTGGCCTTGGGGCAGGGCTAATATGGCACCACGATATATTTGTGATTGGTAAGCGGTGCTGGTAAGGCCAAGCACGACGCAGGAAATTATAAAGGGGTCGGCATTAAGCTGTAGAGAAACAAAAAGACCAAAAAATAAAAAAAGTAAAACTAAAATGGGTACACCACGGAAAAACCAGACATATAAAGAAATAATGCGGCTTACACATGGAGGGCCATATACTTGTAACGTGGCTAAGGGCACACCTAAAATAAGTCCCATGCCAAGGGCAATAGTCACATTGGCAATGGTCACAAGGCTTCCGCCTAAGATATAAGGTAGGGCATCCCAAATGGTGATAAATACATTCATAAAAAAGAAAACTCCCCCATACGTTTATGAAAACATCTGGGGGAGTATGGGTTATTATTTCTTATCTTGCAAATATTTTTTCTTCAAAACATTCCAATGAGGGTCAGCCATAAGCAATTTATAGCCTTCATTGATCATTTGCAACAACGCTTTGTCTTGGTTGCGCACAGCCACTCCAAAGGCATCTGGTTTGCCGTGTACACCGGCAATTTTCACAGCCTTTCCTTTGCTAATGGCATCGTCGGCAGGTAATTTATCCATAAGTCCTGCTTGAATACGGCCATTTAATAAATCTTCTACTATTAAAGGAGCAGATTCGTAGTACACAATTTCAAAGGGGTACCCTTTTTCTTTTTGCTCTTTTTGCATATCAGACGCTTCGGATGTGCCACGTTGCATGCCCACTTTAATTTTTTGTGATAAAATATCTTTGGGGCTAAGGGTAGCATCTTTTCCTACGATGAACACACGAGACACTTCCCAATAGGGATTGGAGAAGGTGACCACTTTGCTGCGGTCGGGGGTAATGCTCATGCCGGAAGCAATCATGTCAATTTGTTGCGCCAAAAGGGCGGGGATGATGCCATCCCATGCAATGGGTTTGTGCTCTACTTTGAAGCCCATTTTTTTGGCAATCCACTCCATGGATTCTACATCAAAACCGGCAGGTTTACCGGTTTTATCCATGTAACCAAAGGGGGGATAATTGGCGTCAATGCCGTTGACATAGGTTTTTTGCGCAGCTTGCACAGGTAATGCTGTCATAAGCATAAGAGCACAGAAACAAAGGGTAAAAAGTTTTTTCATAATGCGTTCTACTCCGTAAAAGATGAAATAACATGAAAACAGCCTCAAACCTAAAAAGAGCCCCCTGCACAATTATTTTTAAATATAAAATTCATATAAAAGGAGAATTTCTTCCTTATATAAATTTTACCTGTACAGAGGTAAAGGCACAAAAATCAATCACTTTATGGTGAAGCAAAATTTCACCTATGTTAGATTTTTGGCAGCACTAACTATGGTCAATGCTTTGGGAACTTCTAGTCACTACCAAAATAATGCTTAAGTGGCAAGCATGCTGTGGCGATGAGGCTCAGGTACAAAAATGAGACCTCTGTACAATTAAGAATCTTGTACAATTATTTTCTAGAGTTGCTTTTGTGTTGTTATATTACATTTTCGCTTTTTCATAAATGTGCCTATGCAGATAAAAGGCAAAAAACAAACTGTTAACAGCGAAAATGCACTGCGTCTATTCTTCATTTTAGGTTGCATTACAACCGTCAACAGTTCAGAAGACTTGGCACAATACATTGTGCAGAAGCCTTGAAATAGATAGAGGTCTTAAAAGTTTACTTGATTCAGGTGCAGGTTGTATAGTATCTATCAAAATTATAGCACTATTTGACGTTGATTTTAGCAAATGCCTCGTATCAAGGAGCTGAGTATGTGGGAAAATACCTTGCGTAAATATACAGGATTACGCCCTGCGCAATGGGTATCGCTTTTGTGCGATGGTATTGTTATGCAATGTGTCTTTGCACTTTTTTTTGTGGTACGCTCTTTTTGGGGCAGCGTTGCCCTGGACTTATATTTATGGATAGGCTTTGCCCTGTGCTTAGGGCCGTTAATCATGCTTATTCAAGGTTCTTATGAAGCCCCCATACCGCCGGCCCATAAGGTTTTGAAAAAGGCTTTTCTTGGAGTTACACTAACTTATCTTTTTGTTTTAATAGTCCTTTTTATGAGTCAAACTTCCATGAACTACTCCCGCACTATACTTACGGCTTCATGGCTTACCACATTATTTGTGGTACCCATAGTGCGTGGCTATATACAGAAAAAATTATGCAAGAAGCCCTGGTGGGGGGTACCAGTGGTTTTTTTACAAGGGCAAGAAAAGACGCATACCATTTGGAAAGAGCTTGTGGCCCACCCAGAACGTGGACTTAGCCCCGTAACTTGTATAGACGTAACCCAAAATCAAGAACAGCTGAAAGAAATAATTGAAGAGCAGCAAAAAAAATATGTCTCCCCTGTATTTATTTGGCTAAGCAGTAATGATAACAGCAATGAAGAAAAACTGTGTTTTGACGCTGTGATACGCCTATGTAGTTGTTTACTGATAGTGCCCCCTCGTAAAGAAGGTGCTAAGAAATATTGGTTTGCCCCTCGTGTTTTGGGAAATACCGAAGCTTTTTTGGTGCGTCAAAATCTTTCTGATTCACGCAGGCACCATGTTAAGCGTTGTCTGGACATTTTTTTGGCAAGTATTGTCCTCATGTGCGCTGTGCCTTTATTTGCCATGCTTATTATTTGGATACGTCTCGGTAGCAATGGCCCAGCCATTTACAAACAAAAGCGTATTGGGCAAGGGGGAAAGCCCATTTGCATTTATAAATTTCGCACCATGGTATGTAATGCCGATGCGGTTTTGGGGGAGTACTTACGTAATAATCCTGCGCTGCAAGAAGAATGGGATAAAGACAGAAAGCTGCGCAATGACCCGCGCATTACTAATGCCGGACATTTTCTGCGTAAAACAAGCCTTGATGAATTACCGCAACTTTTTAATGTGGTGTTAGGTACCATGAGCCTTGTGGGCCCTCGTCCCATAGTAGAAGAAGAGATTCCCCGCTATGGAGATGTGTACTTTGATTATACCGATGTGAAACCTGGCATCACGGGATTATGGCAAATTTCAGGACGTAACAACACCACTTATGAAGAACGTATTTCTTACGATCATTATTATGTGACCCACTGGTCTGTATGGCTAGATTTATGGATTTTAATACGTACTGTGCCAGTAGCTTTGCGTGGTGAGGGTGCTTATTAGAGGCCTCTGCGCAATGTATTGCGTTGAGTCTCAGGAGCCTTGATGAGAGCCGATGCTTTATTAGTACGTCTGCTAGTGCACTAGTTTTGCAACAGACTGTTGCGAGGGGAAGCTTTCTTTTTTTAAAAACAAGCTTCCCCTTTTGAGACTTTTGCACAATGATAAATCCTAAAATTTACCATTTGGCGACGCCATTTATCATGCCAAATATTATTTCATTTGATGAATATATTTAGCCAATATCTTCACGTCATCTTCAGACATGGCTTGTAAAAGCTGTGTCATTTTTCCTTTGTTTCCTGCTCTAAAGGCCATCATTTTTTCTAAAAGTTGGGCTTCTGGCTTTCCAGCAAGATTTTTACTTGTGGCAGTATGACAGCTGGCGCAAGGGGTAAAGAGTTGTTTTCCTTTATCGGCATTGGCAAAGCTTATACCGGTACTTGCAAATACTGTAAGGCCTGCAAAAACACCTAAAACACAGAGACATTTAAAAGCTTTCTTCATAAAAACTCCAAGGGTTATGGTGAGGAAAAAGTAAGATTTGCAGAATTGCCAGATTCTAAAATATCGTGAACGTCATACTAAGTCAAGGGATGCGTCGTCTGTGAGTTGAGACCTCTGCACAATGCATTTGCAGGAGTCTTTCTTGGCATGATATCTGCTTATATTACCGTAAGGATTTTTAGCTAGGAAAAAATTTCCGCCTCGGTAAAAGAGGAAAATGAGGAAGTAGTATGCAAAGCGCTCTTTATATCGGTGCCACCGGCATGAAAAGTTTATCAGAAGGCATGAATGTTGTTGCCAACAACTTAGCCAATGTAAGTACCATTGGGTATAAGCAACAAAATATTCAATTTTCTGATTTAATTTATACGGATCAAGGCATGACAGGCAATTCTTGGGGTGCCCAAGAGGGGTCTAATGTGGCCATGGGAGAGCTTGGTAAAGGTGTACAAGTTGACACCGTGCGTACTATTTTCACACAAGGTGTCATTGAAGATGGCAGTAGCGTCACCGATCTTGCCATTGTAGGCGATGGCTTTTTTCAGGTAACGGGCCTTGAAGGGGAAACCATGTATACTCGGGCCGGAAATTTTCGTTTTGACAATGAAGGCTATTTGTCTTTAGCTTCCGGTGAAAAACTTAATGGCTATGCGGTAGATGAAGATGGTAATACAGGGAGTTTGAGCACCATTCAGGTAGATCCTGCCAGTACCATTGCCGGCAAAGCCACCACGCAAGTTTCTTTGGGCTTTAATCTTGGTGATGTGCCCAATTCGCATGGTGAGGCTAGCACCGATCCTTATTTTAGCATGGTAAAGGCCTATGATAGCTCGGCTCAGTCGCCTCTCAGTAATTCGCAGTACAGCTATTCACAGGGCGTGCGTGTGTATGATGCCACAGGGCAGGGCCAAAATTTATCTCTTTATATGGATGGTGCCTTAGATGTGGCTCCCAATTCGACAAAAGAATTTTTGCTTACTTCCAATCCTACCGAAGCATATCCCGGTGGAGAACCGCTTTTAGCCGGAGTTATGACCTTTAATGAGTCGGGAGAGCTTATAGATATTTCCACCTACGTTCCTTCGGGAGAAGGGGTAGATACGCAAGACCTCGCCAATTGGGTGCCTGCTTCCACGGAAAATGGCGTCCCCAGTATAGATTATAATGGACAGAGTATTGCCATAGATTTTGGTCTTAAAGGTGGGGATGTGCAAGGTGCAGCAGCCACAGCAGCAGCAGTAGGTACCGATAAAACCCTTTTAGGTAGTATGGGGGCCGATGTCACTCGTAGTGGTACTGCTACCACAGCCTATGATGGTCATAATAGTATGCACAGTAATATTCAAGATGGCTATGCTGAAGGGCATTTAACGGATTTGAATATTGGTACCGATGGTAAAGTGGTAGCTAGTTATAGTAATGACCAAGATCACGTTCTTTATGAAATTCCTGTGGCACGCTTTACCAGCAATGATGGTTTGCGGCGTGAAGGCGGCAATATGTACTCCTATACTGCTGAAGCAGGCGAAATATATCTTGGCACCGCCGGAACAGAAAATTTTGGCAGTATTTATTCTTATAAAACAGAAGGTTCTAACGTAGATATGGCCTCAGAAATGGTCAATATGATTATAACCCAGCGTGGCTTCCAAAGTAACAGTAAGGTAGTAAGCACCGCAGACCAGATGCTACAAAAGGCCATAGAGCTTAAACGAGCTTA
>CAYJDE010000130.1:0-7356 GCA_964368805.1 uncultured Desulfovibrionaceae bacterium | reverse complement strand
CTGTTGGAAAACGATGAAAAAACATTTCATCAGAAATTTTTTAAAATTGACTTTTTCAACAGCCTGTTAGGTCCTTAACGCAAGCAACTATACACGATCTTTGAACCAAGAGCCAAACAGCCTGTCTTTGCTGCAGGAAAAGTCTCTTTTCCTGCCACGTAGTCACGAAAGGATAGTCCGAAGAGCAAGAGGGGGGAAGCGGGATTGTTAAGGGCTGCTAGGGGGACGCAGTCACCCTTAAGCCCTTAATAGAGACCCTTAACAGGCTACTAACAAGCTGTTGTCAATTTATGCCCCACGTAGTGGATTACATAGAGGTCTCGTTATTCTGCCACGGTATAAGCTTTATATGGAATACGCACCCCAATGCCGCTATCATCCCAAGAGTAAGGCAGACCTTCCAGAAAAGGTTTTTTTGCTACGCCATTTAAAAGCATACGTGTTATGGCTTTGGCCATATCCTTGGCATCTTGCAAAACCGTGCCATGCATAATGCCTTTAGTCATGGCTTCTTGGGCTGCTTCTATGGCATCAATACCCACAACAGGTATAGTCTGCATGCCCCCCTCATGATTAAATCCAATGCCTTGCAAAGCTTCAATGGCGCCTAGAGCCATGCCATCATTGTTGGAAATAATAAAATCTACTTGTCCTTTATGTGTATCAAGGGCACGTTTCGTGGCGTTATAAGCGCACTTAGCATCCCAAGCGCAAATAAGCGTATCCCCCACTTGTTGCATTTTTACACCAAGGGCCCGTGCCCTTTGCACACTCACTCGGCTGCGGTATAAAGCTTCGGGATTATCCAAGCCTCCCTGAAGCATGATAAAATGACAAATGCCATCTTTATTTCTATCAAAATGAGGATTTTCCTTCCACAAATTCGCAATAATTTCCCCTTGAATAATGCCGGATTGTGCAGCCTTAGTTCCCACATATTTTGCTAAAGCATAGCCCTTAACTTGCTCTAAATTCGGCTCTTTATTAAAGAATATCAAAGGAATATTTTTTCTGCGCAGCATATTTACGATATGTTGGCTTACCTTAACATCCACAAGATTTACGGCCACGGCATCTACCTTTCCATTTAAAAAGGTATTCAACTGCTCCGTTTGCAACGTTTGATCATTTTTTGCATCAAAAACAACAAATTCTGCATGACCTTCTAAATTTTTTTCTATATTTTTTGCCACAGAATGAATATAAATATCGTCAAGCTTAAAAAGAAAAATGCCTATGCGTGGCTTTACTGCCGCAGCCTGAGCCCCAATAGTACCGCATAAAAATACACAAAATATGCACATTCCTAAAAAATTTATAGTACATTTTCTCATGTTCTCTCCTACAGTACGTTATGGAAACGCTGATTAATTCTTTTTCGAGACCTCTGCGCAATTCATTGTACAGAGCTCTTTTTTCTTGAGAGGGGAAATTTTTTTAGGAAAAAAACTTTTACAAATCGGGCCGCTCTCAAACTTTCCCCTTCAAAAAAAACCATTGTGCCAGCATCTTGCCTTTAGCAATGAAAAACTGTGGCGCATACAATAATAAGCCATTGAAAAGGCTACTTGCCAGCAAAAGCCCCCCAGGAAATAAGTACATTAGACAGCTCATCCATATTAAGCGGCTTAGTAATATGGTCATTCATGCCCGCATTCAAACTTTTTTCCTTATCTCCAGTCATGGCATGGGCTGTCATGGCAATAATGGGGATGCGTTTTGCAAAGGGATGAGCACTTTGACGAATACGCTTTGCTGCCGTTAAACCGTCCATAACAGGCATTTGAATATCCATTAAAATTAAATCAAAATCACCCTCTTCAAAGGTTGCAATGGCTTCTTCTCCGTTGGTGGCCAAGGTCACATGCATACCCATATTTTGGAGTACAGCAAGGGCAATCTCTTGGTTGATATCATTATCTTCCACCAATAATATATCAAGATGCGGCATAAGTTTGTCATTTTTATGTTGCGGTTCTTTTTCTTCAAGGTCAGCCTCATCGGCTCTTTTGGCTTGCAGTGTAAATGAAAATGTACTTCCTTGCCCCGGTGTACTACGTACTTGAATTTCGCCACCCAGCAAGTGCACAAGGCTTCTACTAATGGTAAGGCCAAGGCCTGTCCCCCCGTACTTGCGTGTGGTAGTACCGTCTGCTTGCGAAAAAGAATCAAAAATCTTTTCTTGCGCATCAGCCGCTATGCCAATGCCGGTGTCTTGCACAGCCACCTGTAAAACTAAGTTCTTCTCTTGAGATTCCACAAGGCTTATGTGCATATGCACTTGCCCTTGAGAGGTAAATTTAATGGCATTGGAACATAAATTAATACATATTTGCGCAAAACGTAGAGGATCGCTATAAATAATATCCGGTACGGCTTCATCCACCGTAAAAATGAGCTTCAATCCTTTATCGGCGCTTCTTTCCTCCAACATATCGCGTATGGATGTCAATATGCCGGAGATACGAAAAGTTGTCTTATTAATATCAAGTTTTTCTGCTTCTATTTTTGAAAAATCTAAAATATCATTAATGACACCCAATAAAGTTTTAGCCGCTGTATCAATGCGCACTAGATATTCTTTTTGTTTAGCATCGGGCTGTGCTTGCAAAGCAAGATAGGTCATGCCTAAAATGCCGTTCATTGGCGTACGTATTTCGTGGCTCATGCAGGCTAAAAAGTCACTTTTGGCCTTGGTGGCTGCTTCTGATCGTTCGACCATATCCCTTAAGCTAAGCACCATCTTATCTAAACTTTCAGCCAAGTGCCCCAATTCATCCTTACGCTTTGTGTGAATGCTAGCATCTTCCTTACCGTCGGTGACAGCTTTGGCAAAATAACTCAGCTGTGCAATATCACGCATGATAGGCAAAGTAATGTATAATAAGAAAAGCATAACAATAATCACAGCCAAGGTATTTGTTGCCAAGGTAATGTTGCGCAACAAAGTGCCCGGCTCTGACATAAAGTTTTTACTCGCTAAAGTAGCTACATAAATATCGGTTTGCGGTACATGATAATATCCTACAGTATAGCAATTCTCCCCAATATCCATACGTAAAACGCCAGCAGGTTTTTTTTGCATAGCTTCTATCCAAGGCCCTTTAGGCAAAACCACACTTTCTTCGCTTAAAATAGGAATGATGGTGGAACCTTGCAACGCAAAGACATGAGTTTGAATATCCGCATGTGGCACACTTTGCACGGCCACATTAGTAATACGCTGTATATTTAACGAACTAGCCAAAGCACCACTATAACCATTATACACCACTTCCAAAAAAATAGGTACAAGTACCTTTTGCAATAGTTTGCTATCAATGCTGCTTCCAATATAAAAACCGCTACGTTGCATGGCCTCTTTAAATTGCTCTGCAGCTTTACTTTCCAAAATATTACGTGCGGTAGGTTCGGTACCTACAATATATTCTCCAAGGTCATTGACCAAATACAAAGCATTATAGTAACCATAAGCCAATAATATTCTTTCAAAAAGCGTTGTTAAAGAACTGCGTAAAACAGCATCTTCTGGCGTTTTTTTATATTCCGGTGCCAATTGAATGGCCTGTAGCACATTGGGGAAAGAAGCCGCCATAACCATATCACGACCGGCTTGACGAATTTGTGTAGAAATATTCTCCCCAATATTTTGTGCTGTAAACTCCAAGCGGCTGTCTTTCACCGACTGTACCACAGAAGTAAAGGAATACAGTGTAAAACCGGTAGAAAGTGCAAATGTTACCACAACAATGGCTATGATGGAAAGGGGAAGCTTTACTTTTAAACTCAAGGCCACATTGCTAAACCAACTCATAGAACACCTTATACCCGTTTACCTGTTATTCTCAAACACCCTACACAACGGAATACTTCCCCCAAAAGATACTATATATAATAGAATACAAGCTAAAAAAGTGTTATGAAGCAAAAGAGGCTTCATGTCACATATGAGGGTAGCACACTAATATATATAAAAAAGAAGATTTTATTTCATTTTCGTAAGTCAGATAATCACTGCACAATGCCTTGTCAATGTAAGCGTGTATGAATGGACATTTCACCATGTGACTATCGTCAACACTCCATGAGACCCTACGCAATGCATTGCGCAGAGGTCTCAAAATACGAACTTAAGCAAAAGGCCACTTGCAGAAAAAAACTTTCCTTGCTACTTTGCGCCCATGCATTTTCATATTGTCAGTCTATTTCCGGAATTCTTCTCTTCCCCCCTGCAAGCAGCACTCATGGCCAAGGCCCAAGAAGCTGGCCTTGTGTCTTGTAGTTTACACAATCCCCGAGAATACGGCCATGGTGTACATAAAGCTGTAGACGACAGGCCCTATGGCGGTGGCCCCGGTATGGTGTTTATGTTGGACCCACTGGTGAAAACCTTGCGTAAAATACAAGATATTTCTTCAGATGGCACAATGCCTGCCTCTTGTACGTGTGCAAATACGCCTAGCCATGATAAAGAAGACGCCCTTGCAATTTGTCCTGTCCCCTTGGCGACATCGTCACAGCAAAAAGCACAACGCCATCGTATCTTGGTTATGTCGCCGGCAGGTAAGCCCTTTACCCAAGCCATGGCTAAGGAATTGGCCAAAGAAGCAGAAATCACCTTGGTATGCGGACGCTATGAAGGTTTTGACGCACGGTTAGAAGACATTTTTCCCATAGAATATGTAAGTATGGGCGATGCTGTGCTCAATGGGGGCGAGGTGCCGGCCCTAGCTATTATGGAGGCCGTTTCACGCCTGATCCCTGGTTTTATGGGTAAAGAAGCATCAGGTAGCGAAGAAAGTTTTTCTGATAGTCTTTTGGAATACCCACACTATACAAGGCCAGAAATATTTGAAGGCCATGCCGTGCCGGAGGTTTTACGCTCTGGCGATCATGCCCGCATTGCTGCATGGCGCAAAGAGGCCTCTCTCAAGCGCACGTTACGCCAAAGACCAGACCTTTTGCAGCAAGCTCCGCTAGATAAAATAGGTGCGCATTTTCTGGCAGGGCTTTCCCACACCCGCCCCGGAAAAAATCTTTACCTAGCCCTTGTGCATCATCCGGTCATCATCGAAGGAAAAAATTCTGGAACTTCTTCTTTGACAAATTTAGATATTCACGATATAGCACGTCTTTGCCGAACGTACGGTCTTGGCGGTTACTACATTGTCCAACCTCTTCAAGACCAACAAGAGGTATTACAAGGAATTTTACGCCATTGGTTGCACGGCCCCGCAAGCAAAAGCCATGCGGACAGAGCCGAAGCCTTAAAGCTAGTGCAATTAACGGCAAGCATTGCAGAGGCGCAAGCCCATATACATGCCCAAACCGGTGAATGGCCCCTTTTATGGGGTAGTTCTGCACAGTGGGGAGAACAAAAATCTCACCCAACGCCTGACATTTTGCCTTTTGACGTTGCACGGCAAAAGTTGGGGTCTGCTCCGGCCTTACTTCTTTTGGGAACGGGACATGGACTAGCGCCAGAAGTATTGCACAACTGTGATGGATTTTTGCGCCCCTTACGTTTTTTAAGTGACTACAACCACCTATCTGTAAGGGCTGCTGCCGCCATCTTGGTAGACAGAATTTTACAAGACATCTATTAATGGCCTGTAAAATTTTCTGTTGCTCTTTGAGCAAGGTTACGATATTAACACCGCGTCTGCATTTTTTTGCGACAAGTCGGTGACCAAAAGGAGCTTCATAATGGATATAATGAAGAAAATTGAACTAGAAAATATGCGCATGGATATTCCTGCCTTTCGTTCCGGCGATACGGTAAAAGTGCATATGCGTATTGTGGAAGGCGAAAAAGAGCGTATTCAGATGTTCCAAGGCAATGTGATTCGCATTCAACGCGGAACAACAGGTGCTACCTTTACTGTGCGTAAAGTTTCTGACGGCGTGGGCGTAGAGCGTATTTTCCCCATGCATTCACCTTTCATTGAGCGCGTAG
The DNA here is from genome assembly GCA_964368805.1 of uncultured Desulfovibrionaceae bacterium. Lineage (GTDB taxonomy): Bacteria > Desulfobacterota > Desulfovibrionia > Desulfovibrionales > Desulfovibrionaceae > CAYJAD01. The sequence continues at coordinate 1,400 of CAYJDE010000130.1, read as the reverse complement.
AAGTGATAACCCTTGGTCGTGTACGTCGTAGTCGCTTGTACTACTTGCGCGAACTCAAAGGTAAGGCTGCCCGTATTAAGCCACGCAATCGCTACTAGAATTTATTCGCTAAAAATTTTTCGCATTTTTGCCTTGGCCTTTACATGTAAGGGCCAAGGTTTTTTTCTGTAAAATATATTGAGGCAGTATTTTTTTGAGGCACAGCACCGCAAATAGTGCTGCGCAATAACACTTGCCCCTTCCGTCTAAAATGTATATATTACACCCAAGCCTTACACAGCAAAAGGAGTAATTTTCCAATGAAGGTACTTTGGGCCCCGTGGCGACTCTCATACATACTTGGCCCCAAGCCAGACAGCTGTGTCTTTTGTCTGCCAGAACACACAAAAGAAGATGAAGAGCGTTTAATCTTGCACAGAGGCAAGCATTGCTTTGTTATCATGAATAAATTTCCCTATAACAATGGGCACCTTATGGTAACACCGTATAGACATCTTATGGACTTTACCAAGCTTACCAGCGAAGAAAGCCAAGAAATGATGGACTATTTGCAACGTTGCACCGCCATTTTGCAAGCGCGCTTTCATTGCCAAGGCATTAACATTGGCTTAAACCTAGGAGAAGCCGCCGGTGCAGGCATTCGAGAACATTTACATTTTCACCTTGTGCCTCGCTGGAATGGCGACTCTTCCTTTATGGCTGTAATGGATGAGGTTCGCATGGTTCCAGAACACTTACATGCAACCTATACTGCCCTTAAACCTTTTTTCGAACAATCTTTTCCCAAACCCTGAGGAGGCCTTGGCATGCGGTATTTAAAAGTTTTAGTCCTTGTTTTACTCTTCTTTGTAAGTATGGTTTTCTTCTTCCAAAACCAAGCCACCTTGGCTACGGAAATGAAGCTCAATTTAAATCTTTTCTTCATGGCACCCATGGAATCCATTTCTTTGCCTTTCTACTTCCTTATATTAGCCGCCTTTTTAAGTGGTGCTATTTTAGCCATGCTGGTACTTATTTGGGATAAAATGAACCTTTCTGCCCGTCTTATGAAAGCTCAGTGGCGTGTGCGTTCTTTAGAAAAAGAAGTAGCCGCTTTACGTGCTAACCAAGCCCAACCCATTGCGCTGGCACCTAAAAATGACAAAAAAGAAGAAAAACCTGTTGAAGAAAAAAAGCCTGAAGAAAAAATGGTAGATGTAGAAGCAAAGTCCGTACCTGAAGATATTAAAGTTCCTGACCCTGACAAAAGCGCATAGATGCACGTTGTAGGCACCTTTCTTGTTGTAGGCACCTTTTTTTATGAAAAGATAATTTTTACTTTATGAGCATACTGTTCAAAAAGAACAGTATGCCACAGGATGTGGCAAGCCCCGCAGGGGAGCAAGCCAAAGGCAAGGCGA
>CAYJDE010000129.1:0-7533 GCA_964368805.1 uncultured Desulfovibrionaceae bacterium | reverse complement strand
CTAAAAAAGCTTCCCCTCTCAGGAAAGAAGATAATCAGTAGTTCCTTAAAAGAGCCCTCTGCACAATACATCATGCAGAGGGCTCTTTTAAGTATTAATTTTCATAGTACGAGCGTAACACCTGACTACGAATGGGGTGGCGCAATTTACGTAAAGCCTTCGCTTCAATTTGGCGAATACGTTCACGGGTGACGTTGAACAGCTTACCCACCTCTTCCAAGGTATGGTCGCTTTTTTCTGCGATACCAAAACGTTTACGTAAAACTTGCTCTTCCCTTGGGGTCAGATCTGCCAAAACCGAGGCCAATTGCTCTGAAAGCTTCGTATTGATAACTTCTTCGGCAGGGGCCACAGCTTTTTTATCTTCAATGAAATCACCAAGGCTAGAATCTTCTTCATCACCAATGGGCGTTTCTAAAGATATGGGCTCTTTAGCAATTTTCAGTACTTTCTTTACCTTATCCACAGGGCATTCCATGCGCTCAGCAATTTCTTCCGGCGTGGGGTCACGGCCAAGCTCTTGCACAAGGTAACGAGAGGTACGAATAAGTTTATTAATAGTTTCAATCATATGCACCGGAATACGAATGGTGCGGGCTTGATCTGCTATGGCACGGGTAATGGCTTGGCGTATCCACCACGTAGCATAGGTAGAAAACTTATAGCCCCGTTGATATTCAAACTTATCCACGGCTTTCATAAGGCCAATATTGCCTTCTTGAATAAGATCAAGAAATTGCAAACCACGATTGGTATATTTTTTGGCAATAGATACTACCAAGCGCAAGTTAGAGCGAATAAGCTCTTGCTTGGCACGCATGGCATGTATATTACCCCGTTTAATACGCCAAAGCACTTCTTCAAGGTCATGCACATTGTGGCAGCATTTTTCTTGTAAACGACGTAAAATTTCAATTTTACCAATAATCATTTCTTTAAAAGAAAAAAGCTCGTCCACACTTAAGCGCAATTCTTTGGCAGCGTCGGTGGGGCTTACTGTACGTTCTTCCATATTGCGGAAAAGTTCTTGTATTTCTGCTTGGGTGCGACCTGTGGAAAGAATATAGGCCGACAAGTCACGCTGACAGTTGTGCATCTGGCGCACATAGTCTTCCACCGTTTCAATGATGCGATCAATGAGGGTCTTTTCCAGCTTAATATCACGCAAGCGCACCACGATATCTTCTTTAAAGCTCATGATTTCTTTTTGCACGCCGGCCACACGACGTTCTAAAGTGCAGCAATCATCCAATTTGCTGTAAATCTTCTTCTTTTTACGGAAGGTCGCTTTAATTTCATCCAGAAGTAAAATAACACGAGTGCGCTGATTCATCTCATCTTCGCTGGGGTCATCTTCTTCAATGGTTTTTACCACATCTTTCAACTTAATGCGGTTTAAGCGCAAGTCTTCACCCACATTAATAAGCTCTTCCACAGCCACAGGTACTTCTACCAAGGCGTAGAGCACATCTTGCTCGCCCAGTTCAATTTTTTTGGCAATAACCACTTCACCATCACGGTCAAGTAAGGGTACGGCCCCCATTTCACGCAAATACATGCGCACAGGGTCGGTATTACGCGAAGAATAATCAATGACTTCTTCTTCATCGGTAAGATCAAGATTGCCTTCACCCACCACGTCATCATCGGGTTCGGTGGAATTGAGGGCTAACTTTTTGCCTTCTTTTTCTGAATCAACAATGGCAATATCATGCTGGTCAAAAATGGTAATGACTTCTTCAAATTGTTGTTCAGAGCTGCTCATCTCAGCAGGTAGGGCTTTGGCTACTTCATCAAAAGTCAAAAAACCCATGGCTTTACCCTTATCAATAAGGGTTTTAATCTGCTGTATGTCTTTAAGATTATTCATCAATCCTCCTCAGGGTTTCCTGTAACACACGAAGATAATCTAAATCTGCCTCAAAATCGCCAATATTTGCATTTTCTCGCAACGCCGCACAAAGCGTATTTTTTTGCAAAGAAGCTTGCATATCATCCAATTCTTTTTCAAGGCTTAAGAGTTCTTTATCTCCAGTATCTCGAGGGGCGGCTTCGCCAGTACGACTTTGCACCCAAAATTTTTTCTCTCGCTGTGTGAGCTGTGAAAAAATTTCATCCTCGTCGTACGCTTCAATTTTTTTCCATAATTGCCGTGCCACATCGCTATTGAGCGCAAGGTCTGCGCCTAAATTACGCAAATCTTGCAAGCGATGAGGATAACGCACAGCATACATCATAATCTGTTTATCACGCATGGCTAAAGGGGTAAGCTTGCGCTCTGCAACCGTTATACTGCCTTGTGCCCCTTGGGCATGGCCGTGCTGCAAAGTGTTAACCTGTCCATACGGGCCCTCATCTGTACCCGTATAATAGCCTTGCAAAAACGATGCATCATATGCAGACCCCTCTTGTCCCGTATGTTGTGATGCAACGTGTTTTTGTAAATTCTTATTACTATTTTGACGTTGTTTTGCAACAGTTTGGCGTAAAGCCTCTTCTGTCAATTGCAAACCTGTGGCAAGCTTGCTGGTATAAGAGCTTAAAAGCTCTGGAATCTCAACCTTTTGTAAAAATGCTTTGGCCCAATCTACAGCCTCTTTCGGTGCCATATTCCGTAAAGTTTGTATGCAAAAAGCTAAGCCCTCAGGCGCATGCTTTTGCAGCATTTCAAAGGCCTCAACGCCCTGACTGTGTAACAGACTGTCTATATCTTCGCCCTCTGGCATCAGCACCACCGTGCATTTCAGGCCGCGAGCTAGCAACATTTCGCAAGAGCGTAACGCCGCCTTTCGGCCTGCTCTATCTCCATCAAAGAGCAAAACTATAGTGGACGTAAAGCCCGACAGTCGCTTAATTTGTTCTGCCGTCAATGCCGTTCCCAGCACCCCCACGGCATGGGTATAGCCAAATTGATGTAAGGTAAGTACATCCATATACCCTTCTGTCAAAAGCACATGCCCTTTGACAGCTATAGTACCTCTGGCCTGAGCTAGGCCATACAGCTGATCGCCTTTTTTGTAAATAAGCGAATCGGAGCTGTTAATATACTTGGCTTCATCTTCATCGCCAATAATGCGTCCGCCAAATGCGATAACCTGATTAGCCAAAGAACATATGGGAAAAATAAGCCTTGATCGAAAGCGATCGTAACCTCGCCCTGTTTTTTGGCTACGCCCCAGTAATCCAGATTCTATGGCCTCTTTTTCGCTAAATCCTGCCTTGTGCAAAACAGTAGCCAAGGCTTGCCAATCATTTTTAGCCCAACCAAGGGAAAACTTCTCAATGATTTCTTGGCTCAGTTTACGCCCCTGCATATAGTGACGACACACTTCACCATCATTGCTGTTAAGATTAGTCACAAAATGCGATTGAGCAAGGGTGTACATGCGAAACATTTTTTGCCGCACCGACTGCTTGCGCTTGGCATCATGCATGCCATTGCCCTGCCCCCCTTGTCCATTTTGTGCGCCTTGTCCATTTTGTGCGCCTTGCGAGCCTTGATTATATCCGCTGCCATAAGGCTGTTTTGGCTTCCACACATCTAACGTAATGCCGGCTTCACGGGCCAATTCCTCTAAGGTTTCGCCAAAGTCATACCCATTAATGCGCCCATAAAATTCAAAAATATCACCGGAAGCCTGACAACCAAAACAGTAAAACAATCCCTCTTCTTCATTGACGGAAAATGAAGGCTTTGTTTCCTGATGAAAAGGACAAGGGGCTACCCAGCGAGGGCCATTTCGCTTTAAATCCACATAACGGCGGACAATATCTACAATATTGACCCGTTCCTTTATGTGACGAATGGCATCTTTGCGTTGCATAGGGCACCCTATTTTTTAAGAACAGTTAAAAAAGCTTTTAAAGACACATACCATATTTCTATTACAAAATGCTTTTTTGAGAATAACTTTATACTATTTACTGTATGGTCTTTTTGGGGAAATTTTTATTGGGTTTACTGCTATAAGTTTTTTGGAAAACTTATAGCATATTTTCATGCCAAATTCTCTTTGGGGAAAACCCTTTTGAAAAAAGGTTCTTCCCCAAACCCCTTTCCAAAAACTTTTTATGGCGGCAAAACGTTTTTTATTAACCTGCATCCTATGCCGCATGGTGTTTATGCTATTTAGACGGTTACTATTTTTTACATAAAAACTGCTTTGCTGCACGCTACGGTATTTAGCGTAAGTGCACTATGGTCATACCATCGCCGCCCCTATCTTCCGGAGCCAAGGCAAAGCTTTCAATGCCTGGAAAAGAGCGTAAGAAGTTATGCACTTCTTTACGTAGCACCCCTGTGCCACGCCCATGAACAATTTCCACACTTTCACGGCTATTTAAAATAGCTTTATCCAAAAAACTAGCCAAATGTCCAAGGGCCACATCTGCCCTTTGACCACGCATATCTAAAGATAACAACGGCCCCAGCGGTGCCACATTACTTAGCACCCCACCACGTTTTACGCTTTTATCAATGGTCACTTTTTCTTGCGCTCCATGGGCTCCCGTACTCAAATCTTTCATGTCAGCCCACAAAGTCACACCGCCCATATCAAGCTGCACTCGCTTTTTACGTGTATCAATTTCACATACTTTGCCCTTTTTACCAAAGGCCTTATGTAAAACTTCAGAACCAACACGCAAAGAATCCACCACCAAGGCAGCACTACTTTCCTTGGTAACACTGCCTTCTTCGGCAATATCCGCCCGTAAAGCAGACATGTTTTTCAGGGCTTGTTTATGAGTCACCTTTCCGGCTTTCCAAGCTTGCATCAGCTCACTGGCTTTGGCACGCACTTCATCATACAATTTGCTACGCTCACGCTCAAAGCGTTCCTGCAACTTATGTTGCTTTTGTGCTTGCTCTTTTTGCTCACGCTTAAGGGTACGAATCTCTTCTTCTCGCTGCACTGCCAGGGTATTTAAGCGTTCAATGACAGCACTCGTATCTTCCCCATCCATGAGCAAATATTGCTCGGCCCTGCGCAAAATACTTTCAGGCAAGCCGTGCTCTTTTGCCACATCAAGGGCTTGACTGGCACCCACTTGATCATAGGCCAGACGAAAGAGAGGACGTTTGGTACTGGGGTCAAAAAGCACTGAAGCCGCCCGTGCTTTTTCACGGGTCAGTGCATAGGTTTTTAAGGCAGGAAAGTGTGTGGCAGCCATGACGGTGGCATCTTTATCCAAAAGCCCATCCAGTACGGCTTGCGCCAGTGCCGCCCCTTGGGCTGGGTCTGTACCGGCACCAAATTCATCCAAAAGCACAAGACAACCGTTGTGGGCTTCTTCCCACGCCTCCGCCAATTGACGAATTTGCCCTGTAAAAGTAGACACATGATCCTCAAGACTTTGCGCATCACCAATAAAAGCGTAAATATGCGTCCATGCAGGCAAGCGAGCGCCACCCCCTACAGGAACCGGAAAACCACTTAAAGCCATAAGCGCAATCAAGCCCAGCGTTTTCAAGCATACGGTCTTACCACCGGCATTACCGCCGGAGATAACCAAACCCTTTTCGCCTTTATTTAATAAAATATCAATGGGTTGTGCATTACTTGTCAAGGCCAGTAAAGGATGGCGTGCTTCTGGTAAAAACACGTCACTGTGGCATCCTTCAAGCTGTACTGTATGACAACAATATGCAGCCTTAGGCTTTTTCTTTTGCGACGCACTTGTGGTGGTTTCGCCGGCCATATGCTCAGCTAGTTTTTCCAAAGCCATAAGCACATCTAAACGTGCTAAAAAATGCGTCGCATTATCTACTAAGGGCAAGGCTTCACGAACAAGTGCCGTGAGATATTCCAAAATTTTGCGTTCTTCTTCTCGCTCTTGCCTTTTTAAATCTTGCAGATTGTTATTTACTTCCACCAAAAACATGGGTTCAAAATAACAGGTTTCGCCCGTTTGCGACCAATCGTGAATAATACCTTGCAAGCGTCCTCTAAAATTGGCCTTTAAAGGCAATACATAACGGTCAGAGGCCAATGTCATGAAAGAATCTTGCATATATTGCGTAATATTATATTCATTGGCAAAGTCTTTCACACGACGCAAGCAACTTTGATGCAAACGGCGTAATTCTGTACGTACCAGCAATAATTCCGGCGAACTTTCATCACGAATATTTCCATCGTCACTAAGGCAACGGCGCAAGGCTTGCGTCAAAGCCTCAGGTAAAGGACAAGCCTCTACCAAAGCGAGAAGCCTTGGGCAAGAAAGAGAAGTATTTGTTGTATCTGCAACTGCTTGAACAGAAATCTGAGCTTGTTGGGCCATGCGTAGTACTTCACGCAAAGTCCACAAAGCGTCTAAATCAAGTAAAGCGTGGGGAGCACGTAAAAAAGGTACAATACCGGACACATCTGGAAATGTCGTCATGCGAAAGGCTTTTTTATCACTGCCTTGGGCTGCAGTACTGGCAATACCAGCCCACGAGCAACATTCTTCATACAGCTTGGCAGCTTCCATGGCCGCCTCTCCACTAGCCAACGGACGTAAAGCCAAAGCAGCCGTACGCCCCGATGGGGAAAGACATTTCTTTGCAAGATGTTCAAGCACCTTGTCAAATTCAAGAGCTGTAAATGTGCGTGTCGATATCATAAATTCTTTTCGTGCTTTTATTGATTGGCTGCTAATTTTTGGCGTACAGTTTCTGACAAAACTTTGCCGTCCACACGGCCTTTATAGGCCGAAGTTATAAGCCCCATAACCTTGCCCATATCCTTGGGGCCTTGAGCACCGCTGTCGGCAATGGTTTTGGTAATAACTTCTGCCAATTCTTCTTCTGTAAGGGGTTGTGGAAGATAAATTTGTAAAATTTTTAACTCTGCAGCTTCTTTTTCTGCCAAATCCGCCCTACCGGCTTCATTAAACTGCACTATGGAGTCTTGCCGCTGTTTGGCTTGACGTAACAGCACATCCATCATTTCAGCATCAGTAAGGCTCCCTTGACTACGCTTTAATTCCACCAGCACATTTTTAGCGGCAGTTTTAAGTAAGCGCAACACATCAAGGGTGAGCTGTTCTTTGGCTTTATACGCTGTGATATAATCTTTTTCGATACGTTCAGAAAGAGTCATTATGCGGCCTTTATGGGTTTAAACAACAGGAAAACGGGGAATTCGTACACGAATCCCCCGCAGGTTCTTATGACTGCGTGTTATAAAGATAACAACGTTTTTTTAAAAGTCACTAGCCCATGTTCATTTTTCTGATTTTTTTCATCAGGCGCTTTCTAGCAGCGGCCTTTTTCTTCTTACGCATGACGCTAGGCTTTTCATAATGTTGACGCTTCTTCATTTCAGAAAGAACGCCAGCCTTTTCTACTTGCTTTTTAAAGCGACGCAGAGCGATATCGAAGTTATAATCATCTTCGTTAAGGAATACTCCTGGCAAGGAAATCACCCCCTCTTGCAAAACTCGAAAGCTCACCCTATAGGGAGTTTAGAGAAAAAGCAAGTTTTTTTTATACGCTTAGAAACCTCTGCATAGTACATCATTTGAAACTTCCGCACAATCACTTTCAAA
>CAYJDE010000128.1:0-7613 GCA_964368805.1 uncultured Desulfovibrionaceae bacterium | reverse complement strand
TTTTTTTCCTAAAAAAAGTTCCCCCTCTCAGGAAAAAAACATGGTGTTAAAACACCTTGCAACAGATTGTTAAATCGTGCACTTCTGTTGATTAATCCAACACTTCAAAACGCTTAACGCAGCTTTGACAGTATTCCAGACAAGGATTTTTTTGGGCATGACTTTGCCTAAACTTCACAAAAGATGCTTTTTGCCAAATATCTAGGGCATATTCTTCATTAATATTTCCAAAAATAGCACGTGTTTGTGTATCCCCATGCTGTGTGTTGAAACACGTGTTTAAATGCGTGTTTAGTGATTCAATGTGTTGTGCATCCTGCGTTGTGGGAAGATTTACATATACACAAGGAGAAATATGGCCTTGAGCATTTACGTACAGGCTTTTTTGAATATTTTCTCGGCACGCAGCACTAGGAGTTACGCTGGGCAAGGCATAGTATAACTGCACACCATACGTTGAAGCCTGTGCTTGAGCTTCCTGCAAAATGGCTCTTGCTTGTTGTATTGTTGCTGCATCATCTTGCCTTATGGCTAAATGGGCTAACCCTGCATGGGGGACATAATCAAGGGTGCTTATGATGGCCGTGCTCACACCAAGTTCGTGCATAAGCTTAGGTAAGGAGAGTACGGCTTCCATACGGTCTGCCAAGAGTAAATAAGCAATATGTACATCTAAATGCACCGCCAAATGCTTTTTGCGTACAGCTTCTAAAAGGGCAATATTTTCACACACCGTATCAAAACCAGCCCCTTGACGCACACTATTGCTGTCAGCATCTGTTCCTGCCAAGGAAAAAGCCAAAATATCTATACCGCTATGTACTATTTTTTGTGCAAAGGCTTCATTAAGCTGCAGGCCACAAGATGTGGTAGAAACAAGACAATCAGCTTTACGAGCAAAAGCCACATATTCCCAAAAATGCGGATGTAAAAAGGGTTCACCCCAGCCTTGTAAATGTACTCTGGTGCTTTGGGTTAACAGCGGCCAAAGATTAGCCATGGTGCCGGCTTGCATATGTGTGCCCTTCCAAATGGAGGCCATGGTGGTGTGCGGGCAATAAATACACTTGGCCGCACAATGAGAACTTACCTCCACTTGCAGGCAATCAAAAGCACGGGCTTTAGGGCGGATAAGCTCCTTAATCAATGTGAACACACTGGGCCCTTTGAACATGGGGTGCTGTAAAATTTCAGGACCTTGACCTGCTGTCATATGCTTTGGCAAAGGATACTGCACAGTTTACCTCCAGAAAAAAAGGTCATGCCAAAAGCCTGTACGTTTGGCAGTAGCCTGTTGCCCTTGCACAGCGGGTGTATAATCATTTTCTGTCGTATTCCATGATGTTTGCACAAAAGGTAGCGTAGGCTTGGCACCCCACTTATTTTTAAAAAACCGTATTCCATCGCTAATACCTAGTCCAAGGTTGCATGCGCCATACCCACGGGTATGAGCTTGTTGCAATAAAGCCCATAAAAGAAGTTCACTGCTTCCCGGTGGGGACGTTTGCCTACGCATACTGAACATATAAAAGGCCATATGCTGAGAGGTAAAATCTGCCAAGCTAAAAGCCAACAAATCCCTTGTGCACTTATCATACGCAGAAAACATCTGAACATGGGGCGCATTTTTGCAATAAAGGCCTAAGTTTTGAAATATATTACCCATTTCCTTACTTACACCATTTTTGCGTATATAGGAAAGCATCAACTCTTGATGAGCCCCGGTCCACGCCTTTGCCCCTTGTTGTTCATGAATATCCATATATTCTTGCGCCCTATGACACATATGCCGTACATTTTGATGCTTATTCAATGCAAAGGGAAGAGCAGCAATATGATAAGCATCGTAAAGGCTTACTGCCCTTGCCGGCGCAGCATAGGGGCGTATGGGGGCAAGCACCGTTATCCGTTGTGGCTTTTGCTTATCTAGCACGTGCGCAATGCAAGCATCAAGATTTTCTGTGCTGTGCATGCATTGTACGTTATATCCTACAAGTACGGCATGGTCTGCATGGGTATGCAACACATATTGATCTAGTATGGATGATTGCATGGGGCTTACCGAACGCACATAGGGAAGCAATTGGTCGGGAGTATAAGCCAATAAAGGGACCATATCCAAGGAATTTTGGGGAGGAACTATCATGACGATGAGGTAAAAAAAGCACGCAGTTTATGTGCCAGACTAGGTTGCACCTTGGTAACGGTAAATCCATCCTCCACCAGCATATGGCGCAAATTAAGCATATGGGCTGTGCCCACAAAAACGCAGGTGCGCCCTTGCTCCAAAAAAGGACGCATACGCCGGCGAAAGCGTTCGTCTCTTTTATTAATAATGGTATGTGTACGTGTGGGAAATTCGGCACTTGTACCCATAAGCTGTTCTAAATTTCCTTGTAAATAGGCTTTAACATTTTTACCTATCATTTTTGGCCATGCTGCACAATTTTGAAAATAGCGAACCACCCGCTCTGTAGGGACAGCGTCAAGTGAGGCCAATTGCTCTTCAAGGCTTTCCATGGCTACCACCTGTTTACCCATGGCATGGGCAAGGTGCCACGCTTCAAGGTCCACAGACTGTTGCCAGCCCTTACGCTCTAAAAAGCCCGTCCACAAGGTAAAAAGTGCAGTCCAAGGGCGTGTGTTGGCCAAATACCATTGCACATCCACCAAGCGTTTGGCCTCCATATTCAGCAATCTTGCCAGCCGCCCTTCTGGTCCACGCACCATGCGCTCTAAACGGCGAATTTCTTCCTGAGTAAAATACGGAAGAAGAGCTTGCTGCTCTGGCGTTAAACGTTTGCCCTCAAGTTCCACTTCATGCAAGCTTGCTGCATCCAAAGGACCTTCAAAAATGACGGTATCTACCTTATCAAAAAGCTTACGAAAAGCATTTTCAAAGGAATAACAAAAGAAATGGGCTGAGCCGCCAATCCAAGAAATTTTATCCTCTTTTTGCACTTGCCACAACATGGCATAGGGACGTTGTTCGGGCAAAGCAGCCAAAATTTGCCTTTTGGATTTGCCCATAATGTCTAATAATTCTCTTCTTTCTTGTGCCTCTCTACTGCTTGCCTCAGAAGAATTTTTGGGCAAAAGATCGTGCACAAAACTTTGCAATTCTCGTTTTAATGTGCTTTTTGGGGCTTGCTCTTGCCATGAAGCCAATACAAAGGGAAGCGTGGCCACACCACCCCATTTGCGTTTAAAGCGTGTGATGCCTTCATTGACACCAAGGCCCAAATGGATACACTCTTTTTGTTCTGCACGAGCCAATTCCAGCATAAAAGCAAAAAGCGCATCACTAGCATGGGGTGTGTAATGTATACGAGAATGCGCCCCTAAAAGGTACGAACAAAACCGCTTTGGCGCAAAATCTACCAATAAACATGCACTTAAATGCCCTTGGGCATCGTAGGCATTGAGCAATCGTAAATCTGTTTGTGTATGAGCAAGAGCGGCGGGTGCGGCCAAAAAAAGGCGATGTACCATGGGGGTCATGGGAGACATAAGGGGAGCAGAGTTTGCGGTGGCAGAAGAAAAAACGTGCTTATGAGGCGTAGAAGAATCCTCGGCTAGTGCAGATGATGCTTGCAGTGGCCGCTCTACAATGGGGCGTTGTTGTAAAAATTCTGTCCACAAGGCATGGTGCTTGGGGGTAAAGGTTTTTCCCGCCTCTATACGCAAGCAATTTTGCGCCTTTCGTACGGCATTTTTCACCTTTTGCGGAATGGGTGCCGTGGCAGCAAGGGTATAAAAAACGTCTCTTTCTTCAATGGCAGTTTGCAATTCTTGGGGCAAATCAGGTGCAATGGCGAAACACGTGGTGGCAGCGCATTTTTCCAGAGCCATTTTTTTGGTCAGCAAAAAACTTTCGTGGCTGTACTGCATATGCTCTGCTAGTGGATAGCCGATAATAGTAAGCCAATCATCCTTAGCAAAGCACAGATAATCATTAATCACAAAAGACTGTGCGCCGGAAACAGCGCACATAAAGTGCACCGAGTGTTCGGGCACTTTAGCATTTTTGAGGATGATTTCAGGGTTGCCCATATACGCCTCACTTCTGTTGAAATGTATCAGGCTTGTTTTTTACTCTCGTTGCGTACCAGAAGAATCCAAACAAAAGGTTTGTATACGTTACACAAAAAAAGTTCTTACATTAACGTCTTTTGCGCTCTTTTTGTGCATTACGCAATTCTTCGGGGCTAATGCTGCCATCGCCATTGGCATCTGCCGCTTTAAAAGCAGCCTCAACACGTGCATCACTTCTTTTTTTAAATTCGTTAAAGTCTATCTTTCCATCACCATTAGTATCAATCTTGGCAAATCTTCCACCTTTTTTCATTTCATCGGCACTAGACAAAGAAGCTGTACCAAGGGAAAGCAACAACAAAGCCATCATACAACAAAGGGTCTTTTTTTTCATGAAAATGTCTCCAGTATCTTTTCAAATATTTCTTCAGTATTTTTGAATAAAAAAGCACAGTAAAAAACTATACATATCCCCCGCAAGAGTCAAGAAGGAAGTTTTCTTTCATTTTAAGAGCTTTTGTCACTTTCTACCATTGACGAAGCGGCGCTATTTCCTAGAATAAATATACTACAAGCTATTTTCAAAATACAGCTTTACGTATAATTATTTTATATATTTTTTTTAAAAAGTATTACCATAAAATCGGCATAACGCTGTAAGGAGGCTCTTTTTGTATATTTCGATTTTCATATTATTTTTAGCATTTTGCATACCTTTAAGCGTAGGATATGCAGCCAGTGCCCTTTCCGTAGGTAGCTCCCAAATGTATGCCACCTTTATTTTGCCGCCTTTATCGCCACCAAGTACGCTTTTTGGCCCCGTATGGACAGTCATCTACATCCTTATGGGTGTGGCTTCGTTTCTCGTGTGGCGGGCCCCTGTTACATGTTCCGTTAAAGGTCATGCCCTTTTGCTGTACATCATCCAATTGGGTATCAACTTTCTTTGGCCTTTTTTCTTCTTCAATTTACAATGCCATCTTTTTGCCTTTTTTTGGTTACTCCTTTTACTTGGCACCCTACTCGTTTGTATGCGTGCTTTTAAAAGTATTTCCCCTTGGGCATTTTACCTACTTATTCCCTATATGCTTTGGGGGCTTTTTGCAGCGTATTTAAATTTAGGCATATATATTTTAAATGGATAGAAGCTACTTATAAAAATAAAAACCCTGCACAGCTACTTTTCAGAGTTATCTTTGTGCAATAGTCTCAAAATAAGACTTAGGCGCGCTTATTTTGCTTACATCCAAGACCAATACCCACCAAGATAAAAGTACTGGCTATAATCAATGGCATATCAAGACTTTCACCCAAGATATACTGTGAAAAAATCATACCAAAGACAGGCGTTGCCAATAAACCAAGAGAAGTAACAATGGCAGATAAATGTCTATTAACCACCGTCATGGCCCAAAAACCAAAAGCTGTACCTAGTAAACCTGAATACCCCATTTGCCATGTAAGTGCTGGCGTCCATGTAATATGCGGATACCCTTCAAAAATAAGTGCCACCACCGCCACCACCAAGGCAGAAAGCAGTGTTTGCCATAACACCAATTGAAAAGCGCTGGAATGCCATGTGACCGCCTTAATACCAATAATAGCAATGGCCCAAGAAAAAGAAGCGATAAGCAGCAATGCACTGCCCAGCATATCTTGACTAAAAGTAAAATCTAACAGCACAGGACTAAATAGAATAAAAACGCCAATGATTCCTAAAAAAACTCCAAAAAGACGTACTTTATTTACAGATTCTTTAAGGAAGAAAATAGCAGCAGGGGTAACCCACAAAGGTGTGGTATAGCCTAAAATAGCCGAACGCCCCACAGAAGCGTATTGCAAACCTATGGCCATAAGCGAAGCAAAAATGCTCATATGAAAAATGCTTACCACAAAGATGGCTGGTAAATCACGCCTTCTTGGCCAGATAAATTGTTTGGTTGCCACTTGTAAAAGAAAAAGTGCTGCAGCAGCCACCAGCGAACGCAACACCGTAGACCATAGGGGCGGTATGGCCTGCACAATAAGCTTGGTCACCGTCCAGTTAGCCCCCCAAATCACCACAATTAGGAGCAAAAGAAAAAAAGCGTATTTTTTATCCATGGGGTATCATGGCGTAAAAATCCTCAAAAAGCAATCTTGGCTGGCTGGCAAGAAGAAACCTCTGCGCAATTCATTGCGTAGAGGTCTCAAAAAGCAGCGCATTTTTCTCAGCACCTGTCGAGCAGGTTCACATACAATGATTTTTTATGCCATATCAAAGAAAATAAATACCCTTTGAAAGAATATACTCTTCTAGTATTTGACTGAAAAAGCACATGAAACTTGACGCAGAGAAAACCCTAAAGGCATTTATGTGAACACGCTCTAGCAAATGCGTGGCAGTTGATCCCCTTCAAGCATGGAAAGTAAACGCCTGCCGCCTATTTCTGTTTTCATTAAGACTTGTCCGGCCTTGGTCAAGCCTTGTTCTGGCGCAAGCACATGACCAATACAAGTGGCCCCTTGCCCATAAGGGCTTTGCCGCATGACAGTAAGTACTGCGTCTACTTCCGCTTCAGGAACAATGCAAATCAACTTACCTTCATTGGCAAGATATAAAGGATCTAAACCTAAAAAAGATGCCCCATTACGCACCGATGCATCTATGGGCACAAGATGCTCTTGAAGTTCCATGCAGACTTGCGATTGCGTGGCAATTTCATTTAAAGTAGTAGCCAAGCCACCTCGAGTAGGATCACGCAGCACATGTACCTGTTCCGGTGCACTAACAGCCTGAAGTATGCCTTCAACCATATGCCCAAGAGGGGCCGAATCAGAACATACGTCAGAAATAAAAGAAAGCCCTTCTCGCTGAGCCATAATGGTCAGGCCATGGTTACCCACAGGTCCACTGATTAAAATAGCATCGCCCACTTTGGCATTGTGACCCGAAGGAGGCGCAGATGTGATAATTTCACCTATCCCGGTGGTGTTGATAAAAATCTTATCACACATACCCCGTGGCACCACCTTGGTATCGCCGGTCACAATACTTACGCCGGCTTCTTTGGTAGCCCGTGCCATATCAGCCACCACCCGCTCTAGTACGTCCAAATCCAGCCCTTCTTCCAAAATAAAAGCGCAAGATAAATATTTGGGACGTGCACCCAACATGGCCACATCATTAACCGTACCATGAATAGCTAAGGTGCCAATACTCCCACCAGGAAAAAATAACGGTGTCACCGTATAAGAATCGGTACTCATGGCTAAAGGACCGTTAATGGGTAAAAGAGCCGCATCGTCCATGCGTTCCAAAATTTCATTGGAAAAATGCCGAAAAAAGCACTCAGAAATTAAACGCTGCGAAGCCTTACCACCACTACCACAATCCAGTAAAAGCGTTTTTGCTGTCATATAAATACCTTACATTTTTATTTTTTTGAGCACAAAATCTTATGTGTTTAGAGAAACGCTGATTATTTTTTCCTGAGAGGGGAAGCTTTTTTTAGGAAAAAAAAGCTTCCCCTCTCAGACTCTCCCCTTCAAAAAAACCCATTGCGGCAATATTTTGTCTTTAAAAGAAAATTGTGGCG
>CAYJDE010000127.1:0-7642 GCA_964368805.1 uncultured Desulfovibrionaceae bacterium | reverse complement strand
TTAACAGGCCGTTGAAAAAGAAAGAACTATTACATAACCGTTTTCCCAAAAAACAAAAAGGGGGGGGCACCTAAAAGATTCTCTTACAACAACTCGCCATTCCAATTAAACAAACCGTCTCTGCGCAAGGTGGGTAAATTTTGAGGGGTATGTTCCACCAGATGGACAAATTGCCCATAGCCGGCTTGTTCCAAGGCAGAGCGTTTTTCTGTCAAGTCTAGAGGCCATGCGGGGTATAGCCACACATTGGCACCGTATTTTCGTGCCCAAAAAATTTCACCCTTGGGGCTTACAAAAGGTTCGTTGGCTTTGACACCAAGTAAGCCAAAGCGAGCGATACCCACAGGCCAAAAGCCGTCTAAGACAATGCCAAGGGGCAAGGGGCTTAGTTCTGGCAAGGCAAGCATGTCTTCGCCGGGTAATTCGGGGCTTACAAAAGCCATGGAAAAACCCATCTCTTTTAAAATGCTGATGTGGGCCGCATTGGCTACATTACAAAAGGGACCTGCCATGATGTCTAAGGCTTGGAAATCTCTTTGGTGCTGAAAAAGTTCCATTTGCCATGGGGCATTGCACACAAAATGTGTGGCTCCGTTACGCACCATATGATCTACCAAACGTTGTAAACCTCTTTCCTCTTCGGGCCACACTACAGGGGGTAGCCACCAAGCCACACGAGGTATAATAGTACGTGAAAGTTCTTGGGCTTTGGGGGATAACCACAAAGCCATGTGCCCGCCCTTGGCTCCACGGGTTTCTCGCCCTTGGGGCATGGCTGAGCGTACGGTCATATCCGGACGTCGTTTACAGCGTACTGACGGTTCAAATACGGGACGAGAGCGCACGGCAGCTGAGACACGTCCTTGTTTGCGGTCAAGCTCTTTTTGCCAATCTTTCAGTACAGCCATAAGTTCCGGTTCACGCCTATCAATGAGAAATACCCCTGTACCGGCCTTGGGCGTTTTATGTTTGGGCACACGCAAATGCAGGGTGCCAGCTTTGGGAATGCGGCGTGTTACTGACAGCGTGCTATGCCAGCTTTGGTCTTCTACGCCAATGCGCAAATAGTCTTGAGGCAAAAGCTCCCGATAGGGTTTTACTACTGGCTGACCGTTTTCTTCAATGCCCACTTTGCCGATGAGTAAACCGGACGAGGTAGAGCTGTTGGGATCGGTGGGGATGGTATCTTTTTGCGGTAAAAAGCGGGCCTTGCTGGTGGGCCGTCCCAAAGCCATTTCTAAGTAATCTTCGGCCATTTTCTTGGCTTTGGAATCGTGGGGGTTATCACGTAAAAGTTTATAGGCCGCCACCACATGAAAGACATAGTGCGGGCCTTTTTTACGCCCTTCAATTTTCCAAGAGGTCAGCTTTGGCACATCCAATAAGGTTTTAGCCAGCACATCTAAAGAAAGGTCAAGGCATGAAAAATAGCGTCCGCTATGTTCTTTGCCCACTCTTTGCTGTTTTTGAGGCCTTTGGGCATTTCTGCCTCCATCACGTCCCATTTTTTGGGCATCCATAAATTTTTTGCCCTTGGCTTCTCGAAGTTTGGCCCTGCTCACTTCTTCTTCGGCTCTGGCAAATTGCCGGGCTAAACTTTGCCCACCTTGTTTATAAATACGCCGACATGGTTGCACACAACGCCCACGTAAACCACTTTTGCCGCCCATATAGCTTGACCAATAGCAACGCCCCGAGACACAGTAACACAAGGCCCCGTGTACAAAGGTTTCTAGTTCAAGCCCATCGGGGCATGCTTCGCCCATAAGGCGAATTTCATCAATGCTCAGCTCTCGAGGTAAAATAACCCTATCGGCCCCTAATTTTCTGGCCGCCACAAGGCCGGCAGGGTGAGTGATGTTGGCAAGGGTAGATAAAAAGACGCCGCCCTCAAAACCGGCTTGACGAGCAATATTTACAAAGCCTGTATCTTGCACGATGATAGCATCGGCATGCACTTGTTTAGAAAGGCGTGCAACCAAATTATAGGCACTTTCCATATCATGAGGCTTAAGCAAAGTATTCATGGCCACATAAACTTTGGCGTCATGGTCATGGGCCACATCTACCAAACGAGAGAGTTCGCCTGCGCCAAAATTGTCTGCTTGCATACGGGCAGAAAAATGTTTGAGCCCCACATAAATGGCATCGGCCCCTGCGGCTAGTGCCGCCAAAAAAGATTGTGTGTCACCGGCAGGTGCTAAAATTTCTGGTTTTGTATGCATATAAATACCCTTAGTAAAAACGTGAATAGAGGCTATTGCGCAATGTATTGCGTAAAGACTCACGAAGCTTTGACGATAATCGAATGATGCGCACCATACGAATATCTTTAGCGTAAGTAAATAGCGATTATAGACCTTTTTGCGCTTATTTACAGAAACGCTGATTTAATAACTTATTTGAGACCCCTGCGCAATGCATTGCGCAGGGGTCTCAAATAAAGCTTCCCTTCTCAAAACAAAGCGTTCATCAGCGTTTCCCTAAATATGCGCTGGCAAACGCTTTAATATACCTTGCATATCTAGAGCTGTTAATGATTGTGCTTGCTCAAATTCAAGCCCCACACCTTTGGCATTGATCCAGCAAATTTTTGCTGTTAGGGCAGAGAATACCTTGGCCAACGGGCCGCCTACGGTATGTAAGCTAATGGTGGTGCCCACGGGAATATGCTGGGGTAACGTGTCGGATTTTAGGCAAACACCGCTGGTGCTAATGTTGATAATGGCTGTCATGCCGTTGCCAAATTCTTCAGAATCCCAACGTACGCTGGTATCTGCAGTAAATTCATAACGAGCGCAACTGCGTCTTTCATCGCACATTTTATCAATGATAGCACGCAAGGTAACGGAAAGTTCTTGTAGCGTTGCGGCATATTCGGTGGAAATCTGCATATTGTGTTGTGTTTGGTCGGCTTGCTCATTAATTTCCATAAGCATTTGCAAAGCCGTTTCCGACTCTTGACTTTGGGAAATGGTGGCTTCGGAAATAAGCTGAGCACTTTGCACTGATTCCTGAGTTACTTGGCGAATACGTTGTAAACTATCACCGGATTTTTTAGCCAATTCTGTAGATTTTTGCGCTAGCTCTACTGAAGTATGGGTACTGGTTACCGAATTACGTACACTACTTTGAATACTATGCACGGCGGTAGCCACCTCATTGGTGGCTTCCATGGTTTTTTCTGCCAACTTACGTACTTCATCGGCCACTACGGCAAAACCACGCCCTGCTTCACCGGCTCTGGCAGCTTCAATGGCGGCATTAAGTGCAAGCAAATTGGTTTGGTCGGCAATATCTTTGATAAGATTTAAAATGCGCCCAATATTTTCTGCGGAAGTATCCAAAGCTTTCATATCATCGGCCACAGCAGTAGTGTGCTGGGACACTTGGTCAATATAAGAAATAGTTTGAGTAATAATTTCCATACCGGCATCAGATTCTGCACGGGCCACACGCGCCGCTTCTTGGGTAGAGGCAGCTTCGCTGGCCATTTGGCGCATGGCGTCGGTAATATGCTGTAAGCTGTTTGTGGAATCTTGCGAAGATTGCGCCTGATGCTTCGCCATGGAAGAAGTATTTTCCAACTGCTCCATCAATTTTTTCAACTCTTCCGTTTGTTGATTGGAAATTTTATTGGCATTGCTGGCAGAAAGATAAATATTATCATTGAGCAATTCAATTTGCATTTGTTGATTATACATGGCTGTTAAATCACTGTACAAAGCCACAGCCCCAATAAGCGCACCGTCCATATCATGTAAAGGGGCCGCATTAATATTAAAGAATTTTTCTTCATTATTACGCAACACCACATGTACTTGCGTATCACGCTCCACAATATGATCTTTTAAAATTTTATCAAGGCGGGTGTGACGATTTGACACACCATATAACACACTACCTGTGGTTTGTCCTATACACTCTTCGGGCTTACGTGGCTCGCACCAGCATTCCAACAACATGGTATTTACAAAAATTACTTTGCCCTCAGTATCACAAATAATACATGGCATGGTGATGCCATTCATGAGGGCTTGGGCAAGGCCCAGATTTTTCTTAAGGTCAACTACCATCGCATTAAAAGACGTGGCAAGATGCCCCATTTCATCTTTTTGATCAAGGTCCACAGGCACAAACTCCCCATGCGCAATGCGCTGCGCCCCTTGCATCAGCGTTTTGGCCGGCCGTGTAATACTGCTGATTATCAAAAAGGCGAAGATGGGAAAAACAACAAAAAACATGCCACCCAAAATAAGAATAGCGGTGGCATGTGCTGTGGCATAGTCCAATATGTCTTTAGCATGAGGATTGCCATGATTATCCACAAGGTCTACAGCTTTGTGCAACTTGCCTTCAATATCCTCTACAAGATGATAGGTTGTACCGGTAAAAATTTGCACAGCACCGGCTACGTCATTGCCATCCAATTTATTTTGAATATCTTGTGCACTTCTATGCACATCACCATGTAATTTTTCCAATTCAGCAAATACGGTACGTAACTCAGGGTACATTTTTTCTGCTTCCTGGCGTGAAGTACTATAGAACCATTTGCCAAACTCGCTTTGGCGGCTATCAAGACTGACAGGAATTTTCGAGGTTTTTTGCATGAGCAAGTGTTCTTGAATTTGCGAAGCCCACATGGCCTGTGCCAAAGCTGCCGAAGTGAGTAATGTTTGCGCTTGAGGGCGATTAAGCACTTGGGCACTATCCCCAAGGCGATAATACCCTTGCAAGGTATAGGTCAAACCACAAGCAAAGGATAAGAGGGTAACCCCAGTAAATAATAACAACTTACTGCGAATTGAAATATTTTTCCAAAGCGTAAACATGATGTTCTCCTCATCTCAAAGTAAAAAAACAAAATACATAAACCCATCCACATAAAATTATCGGTCTTATGGATAAAATACTTTACAGAGTAAGAACAAAATAGGTAAAGTTTTTTAAGGGGATAAAACAAGTAAAACACTAAGAAATACCCTTTTGCAACGTACAAACATTTACAATGTTACAAGAACACGCTACGGTAAACTTATTTTTCTTATCCTTCTACTTGTATTACGCTCTTTCGTTATGCAAAACATTTTATTACTGAGGACTATACATGATTACCGCCGATTTACATACCCACACCCTCTACTCCCACGGCCTTAATACCCCACAAGAAATGTGGGACAGTGCCAAAAAGAAAAATATAACATTGCTAGGCTTTACAGAACATTCGCCTCGCCCCCATAACTATACCTACAGCAATGAATATAGGGAAAAATTGGCTAAGTATTTTCCGCAATACGTGGCAGAAGTGCAAGCCCTCAAGGCTGCGCATCCCGAGCAAGTTCTCTTGGGTATTGAGATGGATTGGATGGAAAAAGATGTGGATTTTGCCAAAAACGCCTTGGCAGCCTATGATTTTGATTATGTTATTGGTTCGGTGCATTTTTTACAAACATGGGGGTATGATGATTTGGCTTCTGATTGGCAAAGTCTGAAAAAAAATCATTGCCATGAGCACTATGTGGCTTATTTTGCTACCCTTACTCGCATGGCTCAAAGTGGGCTTTTTAACATTGCCGCCCATCTTGACCTTATAAAAATTTTTTCCATCGACACCTTTAAAGAATGGATTAGCAAGCCTGCCCATCTACAACTGGCAGCCCAGAGCCTTGAGGCCATACACAAGCAAGGCATGGCCTTGGAAATATCTTCGGCGGGCCTGCGCAAAATGTGTAAAGAAATTTACCCCTGTAAAGAAATTATGACAGTAGCAGCAGATATGGGCATAGCCATTACCTTTGCCTCTGATGCCCATAATGTAGATGATGTGGCGGCAGATTTTGACAAACTAGAAGCCTATGCTAAAGCCTATGGGTATGACCATAGCGTATGGTTTTGTAACAATGTTATGCATAAACGTGAGTTTTAAATGACAAAAGGTAATTCATATACGCCTTCTGAACAAGCAATTTCTGGGCAAACAATAGCCTCTACTGCTCCAACACCTTCTAACGGCAAAACCTCTTTGGAGCAAAAACACTCTTTAAACGCAAAACTACTTATCAACGTACACGGTGCCAACGTTACCTTGCGCCATGAAAAGCTGTGTCATACCGTTTTGCACAATATAGAATTTCAATTGTTTGCCGGAGAGCACTGCGCCATTGTTGGGGCCAATGGTTCTGGAAAATCCACCTTTTTGCGTTTAGTGCGTGGAGAAGTTTGGGCAGACAATCCCATGCTGAATTTCAATGAAAGTCAAGTAACATGGTATGTGCAACACAGCCCAGAAAATACCCAGGAGCCACATAATCAGAACATGGCACAAGCGACTTTGGTGGCGGAAAAATCGCCCATTATGGGGCGGCGCATGACAGCTCTTGTGTCTGCCGCCAAACAAGAAGCCTATGTACGCCATGAATGGCGACTTACGGGGCAAGATATTTTACTTACTGCTTTTTCCGATGCCGAGCTTTTACATTTCATCCCCGATGCTGCGCAACATGAAACCATTGTACACATGGCAAAAAAAATAAAAGCCACACATTTACTTCATCAAGAAGCCTGTACTTTATCTCAAGGGCAATTACGTTTACTTCTCTTGGGACGGGCTTTATTGCGTGAACCGCAAGTGCTTTTACTTGACGAATGCATGGACGGTTTGGATAAACAAGCCCGTCAGCATTTTTTACAGCTTTTAGAAGACTGGCTACAAGAAGCCCCCCCAGCAAATCTCGCTGGCACCCAACAAACACTCCCCTACCCTGCCAAAACACGTACGGTTATTTTTAGTGACCACAGGGCAACGAATATCCCCCCTTGGGTGCAACATAGCTACAGCATGCAGGAAGGGCATTTACAAAAAATACCCACAAGCCCCCTTACCACTGTAGGAAAAGCCTCTCAGCTTTCCACAACACAACCCGCCACAGCGCAGCAAAACATACAACAAGATGGGCACTTGAACCATAGCCAAGAGGCTCCCATTTTTATTCACATAGCCCATGCAGATGTGTACATAGAGCGCAAAGCCCTTTTACAGAACCTGAATTGGACATGGCGCAAAGGGGAGCATTGGATGCTACACGGTGAAAATGGTTCTGGAAAATCCACTTTTTTACGGCTTTTAGCCAGTCAAGAATATGTGGCTTTTGGTGGCACCTTACAACGATTTTATGAAAAACAAGGAAGCTTTGTACCGGCGCAAGATATATATACCATCCAAAGCTGCACAGCCTTGCTCAGCGATAGAGAGCAACAATGCTATGGCTATGATGTGACAGGCATAGAACTGGTACTTTCTGGCCTCGAACAAGTACAAGGTGTGTATAGAGAATATACCGAAGAAGAGTATGCTGCTGCCAATCAATTGCTTTTTGAATTTCATCTACAATCATTAACAGACAGGCCCATTCGGTCCCTTTCTACCGGACAATTACGCCGATTGCTCTTGGCCCGTCTATGTATAGCTCGTCCACAATTGTTACTGCTAGACGAACCTTTTTCCGGCCTTGATCGTACATCATATATGGCCATGCGAGATATGCTAGAAGTGCAAACCACACGGCCCAAAAATGCGGCCCATATTATGCTTGTTTCCCACTATCAAGAGGATCGTCTGCCCTGCATCAACAGAGATGCC
>CAYJDE010000126.1:1918-7652 GCA_964368805.1 uncultured Desulfovibrionaceae bacterium | reverse complement strand
GGGAATTAATCAGCGCTTCTTTGTTAGGTGCGTAATGTGAAGCTTCTAACCACGAATATAAAAATACTGGCATTAATTCCATCGATGCCAATTGTATTTTTATATTCGGTGGTTAGAAGTGAGGGTGTCCATATAACAAGTAGCTCTCTCATACTGATTTAAGGCAGTAGCCACATTATGAAAAAGCGAAAATGTATTATAATAGTGCACAGATACCCCTCATCAGTATTTCTTCCATAGCCTGCTACGTAAAATTTGTAAAAAAGTCTAAAGCTTCTTGTCTATTGCATCCGGAAAAATACTGCTCAAGAGGTGTTTGTGCTAAGGCATTGGCTAGGGCTTCGCTGGTATAGGCATGCCCGCAAAGCTGTGTTTCTAGCTCTTCCACGGCTTGTTGCGCAAAAAAATCTCCAAAAATTTTTACCTGCTGAATGATACCTTTACGCACGGCAAAATGGCATTCCACAAGACCCCAGCTAAAACGGTGGCGTCTTTTTTCGGTGAAAGCAGGGGAGGAACCGTAATTCCAAGCGTGGGTAGCGTACTTTTCATGCATAAGGCTTTGTATTGCTGCATGACTTTGAGCATCAAGGCTCATGGGTGTGGGGGCAATGCGTTGTATAAGACTTTCTTTTATGGCCTCCATGCTCATGCTTTTTCCTTGTGCTTCCAGCACTTGTCGCACATTGGTCACTCGACTACGCACAGAGGCAATGCCCTTGGAAAGATATTTATCGGGTGCGCCTGTAAGAACGGCCCCCAGCATATCTAAGTCTAAATCCACTAGCAATGTGCCGTGGTGTAACACCTTACCCGCACGCCGTAATTGGGCAGAACCGGATATTTTGTGCTGTCCCACGGTGATGTCATTGCGTGAACTAAAGGCTGCATCCACACCAAAACTTTGCAAGGCTTCTACCATGGGTTGTAAAAAAACACCAAAGTCTATGCCGCTGTGTTCACCTTTTTGTAAAGGTCGCAAAAAAGAAAAATTTACATTACCTAAATCGTGATACACAGCGCCGCCGCCGGTCATACGTCGCACCACGGGGAGTGCATATTTGCTCACCAAATCTTGATTAATTTCTTGTACGGTATTTTGATGTCGCCCCACAATAATGGAAGGGGCATTGTGCCAAAGCAAAAAAATACCGGCACTTTCTGGAGTAAGCTGAGTAAAAAGCCATTCCTCCAAAGCTAAATTATACATGGGGTCGGTGCTGGAAACGCAAAGGGATAACATAAAACCTCGTGGAATAAAAGTGCTGGTGTCAATCTCATCGATACCAACGGTATTTTGCAATAGCCCAGAATTAACTTGGTTGGATGCGTAGTGCGGAGCTTTTACTTTTCACGCACATCTAAAAAGGCACCGTGTTGTAGATAGTTTTGCACATAATCTTTAATGCCGTCTTCCAAACTATAGCTACAGGCAGGGCAACCTTTAGAAAGTAAAGCGTCCATACGAGCTTCGGTATAGTTTTGATATTTGCCGTGCAGCACTTGGGGCATATCTATATACTCAATGCGTACTTCTTTATGCAAGGCCGCAAATACAGCATGGGCCAAGTCATTCCATGTACGTGATTTACCGGTACCCACATTAAAAATACCATTTACCTTACGATGCTGTAAAAGCCACAAGAGTATGCGACTGCAATCTTTTACATAGACAAAGTCACGTCTTTGTTCGCCGTGGGCGTATTGGGGGGTGTTGGAACGAAACAAACGTAAAGAGCCCGTTTCTAATATTTCTGCATGGGCTTTGCACACCACAGAGCGCATACTGTGTTTATGGTATTCATTGGGGCCATACACATTGAAAAATTTCAAGCTAGCCACTTTTTGAATGCTTTTTGTGCGCAAAAGCCAAAGGTCGAAAAGTTGTTTGGAATAGCCATACATATTTAAGGGGCGCAGTTGTGGCACCAGTTCTTCGGCATCGTCAAAACCAAGGCTGCCATCCCCATAGGTGGCCGCCGAAGAAGCATTGATAAAACGTACCCCGTTTTTCAAAGCAGCTTCGCACAAATATTTACTAAAATGGGTATTGTTTTGCATAAGAAAATCGGCGTCTTGCTCCGTAGTGTCCGAGCAAGCCCCCAAGTGCACTATGCCTTTAATGTTGGGTAAAAGCCCTTTGGCACGTACTTTTTTTATGAAAACATCTCGATGCACATAATCGGTATAGCGCAGGCCCACAAGATTTTTCCATTTTTCCGACGTGGAAAGATTGTCCACCACAAGAATATTTTCCATGCCCGCTTTATTCATTTCCCAAATAAGGGCTGAGCCTAAAAAACCTGCGCCGCCTGTGATAATATACATATGGTTTTCCTATTGGTATGTCGTTTTATTATGCAAAAGAATAAAATGCCAGTTCCGGTGCTTTAGTAATGAGGCCTTCTTGGGCAAGTTTATTATAAAATAATTGCAAGCCCTCAATTTCATCACCACGTAATGTATACAGCAAGCCTTTATGATAATAGGTATACAGCTCTTCTCGTGATAAAGGGCATCCGTGTTTGGTGATGTCCAAAATAACATCCATATGGGCAAAGCTCCAAGTACGGGCCGCATGGAAAATGGCACTAGGGTCTTCACGAAACAGCTTGGCATGGGCAGCCTTACGACTGACTACCCATAGTCCAAAAATAAAGGGGAGCCCTGTCCAGATGCGCCAGGCTTCAGCCAAATCTAAAACATGGGTGTAGGCCGGATGATGGCGTAAACGTAAGGCTTCATCACCAATGGCTAAAAAGGCCGTGGGGGCTTGACCTTGACCACTTTGCGCCTGCGTAAGGTGTTGGCTAACATTGCCTTCCACAAAGCGGGCCTCAAGGCCGTATTTTTGTCGTAAAATCAGGCGTAACAAAGCAGATGATGTGGCCGTTTCTCCGGTTATAAGAATATCTGCCCCGTGTAACTCTTCCACAGGGCAAGTGGAGAGCAAAAGCACCGACATTACCGGCCCCCGTGAACCTATGGAAAGATCGGGAATAAGATAGTATTGATCAGGATTTTTCGCATATTCCAAACACGAAATGGAAGAAATGTGTAATTCATCTCGGGCCATCATGGTGTTAAGTACGGCTGGCGGGGCAGAAACAAGTTCAAACTCATGGGCAATATGCCCTGCTTCTAAGGGAAAATAAATGGGCAGTACATTTAAATAACTAATGCGGCCCATACGAAGGGGGGTGGTCATATATATATCCTTAGATGGCTTTGAAAAGCCCACGGCGTTAACGAAAATGTTACTGTGTTTATTATGCAATAGCAGACTTTTGCATAGGTCAATTTTGGCTAACCTGTTCCTTATCACGCTTCACAGCTTGAAACCTCTGCACAATCATTTTCAAATATAGCTTTATGTCTAAAATTTGAGAATTTATCCGAAAGGTAAAGTCAAGTGCAGAGGAAAGGCACAAAAATCAAATATTTAACGGCGAAGCAAAGCTACGCCTATTCTTGATTTTTGGTCGCATTGACTGTCGTCAACGCTCCATGAGACCCTACGCAATGAATTGCACAGAGGTCTCAGCTTGCTAAGGAAAACTAGCGTGTTTGGGTCATACGGGTCAAGTCTATGGGAAAGATACTTTGAAAATTTTTTTCCTGTGAATAAGGCTCGTATTTTTTATTGTGCTATGCTAGAGAACTTCGCACATGAAAGACGGTATCAGCCCGCAGGAAAGCGATGAAAAAGACATTTTATCAGAAATTTTTTAAGCTGACTTTTTCAACAGGTTGTTAGGTAGTGTCGTCAAATGACGAGTTTTCAAGCTTTGTCAAGGAAAATGAACAAGCTTTGAGGAAGTGTATACAGACATACACGCCTGAAAAAGCTTGTGAAATTTGACGCAGAAAAAGTCGAAAAGGCGTATTTGACGACACTACCTAAGGGCTATCTAGCTATGTTACGATGGTGACAGTTTTCATGGCGTTTTATTAAGGTGTGAAAGAATATGGAAGTATACATTTTTATTTTTGCGTGGTTTCTTGCAGGCTTTGTTAATGGTATTGGCGGCATGGGGGCTGCCATGGTGGCTGTGCCCATTATTACGGGGATTATGCCTTCAGAAATGTTAACACCTGTGGCTTGCATCATTGTCTTTTTTATCTCCTGCCACATGACTTGGAATTTTCGCCAAGGCTGTTTATATAGTTCTTTAAAGCAAATGCTTATAGGTATGGTGCCGGGGTCATTGGTGGGGCTTGGTATGCTGATTCTTATCCCCACGTACTCCATGCAACTTTTGACCGGTATTGTGATGCTAGCCTTTGTTCTTTGGCAGTTCACACGTAAAATGAATACCATTCAACGTCCGGAAACACTTGGTAAAAGTATGGCCACCGGCTTTACTTCCGGCGTGCTGAATACCTCCATCTCCTTTGGTATGCCCCCCATTGGTGTATACGCATTGTACCTTGGGTGGACGCCTCTACAAACCGTAGGCACTACCAATGTTTTTTCTATTTTTGCCTATCTTTTTGCCTGTGCCACACAAGCATCGGCTGGCTTATATACGCAAGAAGTGCTTATTTGGGCAGCCTATGGGGTGCCTGCCTCCATGCTGGGCATTGCCCTATCTATGCCTTTGGCTCGACGTATCAATGCCGCCACCTTTAAACGAGTGCTTTTGTTGGTTATTGCAGCAGGGGGACTGACTTGTTTATGGCGTGGCTTTAATAGCCTTTACTTTGGCGGCTAACATTTTTTTCAAGCCATATTGCATGCGTCGTAAGAGGCTACGCCCCATTCTGTATCATGATAGCATATGTATGGTCAGCATTTTTAAGAAGAGGCTAAGGCCAGCGTTGCATGTTTTTTTCTCCATAGCATAGAATTGTGTATTTTTTTACTTGCTAAAGCTTTACGAAAAGCCTACATGAGCGCTAGCTTTTATTCAGTATTTTGCTTTGATTCTTTGTGCACGTTGACGCAGAGTTTTCCCTCTCAGGAAAAGGAATGCATCAGCGTGCCCTTAAAAAAGCATGTACGTAAAAGCACTTTTATGGTTTTTATATAATATACAAACAATAGACAAATAAGGAGCAAACATATGCTTTCCCGAAGAAGTTTTTTAAAAAATACAACGCTAGTGGCCGCTGCAGGCGCATTGTCCTTACAAGCTACGCCTTTATTGGCGAGTAGTACCAATACAAAGCCAAGCATGACTGCCATTGAAGCCATTTTCTCACGGCGCAGTGTGCGTTCGTATACCGATGAACCTGTGAGTCAAGAAGCCATTGATATGTTGTTACGGGCTGCCATGCAAGCCCCTAGTGCTGGTAATAATCAGCCTTGGGAATTTTTGGTGGTTACCGACAAAGCCAAATTGGAAGAAATTACCAAGGTAAAAAAGGCCGTGTCCATGGCAAAAAAAGCTCCTCTTGGTATTTTGACGTGCTATAATAAAGATTATGAGAAGCTTAAAGGTTTTGCCGTGCAAAGCGTAAGCTGTGCCACGCAAAATATGCTTTTGGCTGCCCATGCCATGGGCCTTGGTGCTGTGTGGACAAGCGTGTATCCCAATGAAGAATTTGTTAAGGGGTATCGTGAAGTTTTTGCTTTGCCGGAAAATATTGTACCTGTGGCTTTTGTGGTGATTGGGCATCCTAAAAAACAACCGGCCCCCAAGGATTATTATAAGGCAGAACGTATACATACCAATGTTTGGTAGCTTTTTTTACTTTGGTATATAGAAACCTTGATTAATTCTTACTCCTG
>CAYJDE010000126.1:0-1818 GCA_964368805.1 uncultured Desulfovibrionaceae bacterium | reverse complement strand
TTTTAAAAGAAAAAATGTGGCACCTGCCATAGGGCTTTAAAACATATGTTCAGAAACATAATGCACTTAATGAGTCTTTCCTTGGGTGCAAAAATATTGTACCAAAAATGATTTCAGTACAGCTTTAGTCTTTTTCAGTTAAGTAAATTATACAAAACGCTTGCAAGTAACACTCTTTTATTGTATACAGACGATGTGCGTTTTTATGAGGTTCTGGCAATAGTGCTTTGCTTTGCAGCCTTATCCAGCGTAAATCATAGTTTTATTATAGAAAAGGAAGGGTGTATGAAAAAGCTTGCCACATTATTTTTAACTGCAGGACTTGTTTTTGCAGGTGTCACCGGAGCCTATGCCATAGACTTTAAAGTGAAAGGTCAGGCTATTATTACTTTTGAATACGGCCAAGGTGGTGAGGGCAATAATGATGTGTATGGCTATGAAGGCGATGACTCTTTCAATGCTTTGCAACGTTTTCGCATACAAGTGGACGCTGTAGCATCGGAATCCCTTTCTGGTACTGTCTTTTTTGAAATGGGTGAAAGTGTGTGGGGCACGCAAGATGAAGGCGCAGCCCTTGGTACTGATGGCACCATTGTGGAAGTAAAGCGTGCCTATATTGACTATGTTACCCCAGAATCCACCTTAAAAGTACGTATGGGCTTACAAGGTATGGGTTTACCTTCCTTCACTACGGGCTCTTCGCAAGTTTTTGTTAATGATGTTGCGGGGCTTATGCTTAATAATACCTTTACAGACAATGTTAGCGTCACGGCCTTTTGGGCTCGCCCTTTCAATGATAATTATAGGCAAGAAAATATTTACGCCGATTATGATAACTATCTTGATAACGTAGATATGTTTGGGCTTTCTATGCCCATGACGTTTACGGGTTTTAAGTTAAACCCATGGGTTATGTATACCGCAGTAGGGGCCAATACCTTTCGTGGCGACCCTGCCAGCAGAACTTCCGACCTTGAGCAAGGCCTTTTACCTGTAACCGGTGTCCCTGCAGATTTTGGTGATGCCTCCAACTCAGGCTGGCGGCTTGATTCCTATGGCGACGTTTGGCACGCTGGCTTAACAGGCCAATTTAGATTTGATTCTCCCTTTACTTTCGCCTTTGATTTTAACTATGGTAATGCCTCTTTTGGCCCAGAAGAATACGATCGTTCTGGCTTTTATATGAGCGCCCTTGCCGAATATAAGATGGATTGGGGTACCCCAGGCGTTTATGGTTGGTATAGCACCGGTGATGACGATGACTTAGACAATGGTTCTGAGCGTATGCCTACTATCAGTGGCAGCAATGGCCGTAATCAATTTTCTTCTTTTGGTAGCAATGGTTCCCGTTATTTAGATAGAGAAGATGTCATTGGTGAATTTCTTGTGGGTACTTGGGGCTTGGGAGTGCGGGTAAAAGACGTAAGCTTTTTGGATGATATGAAGCATACCTTTGCCGTAAACTACTATCAAGGCACCAACGATGTAGAAATGGCTAGCCATCTTGACAGTTTTAATGCTGGTTATGGCTTGTATTTGACCGAAAATGACTATGCTGTAGAATTTAATTTTGTTACTGATTATAAGATTTATAAAAACTTAACTTTGAACTTCCATGCCTCGTATATTATTCTTGGTTTCGATGAAGATACATGGAGCCATAGCCAATATGAAGGTACCGATGCTTGGAATGTGAGCACGAGTTTTGTGTATTCGTTCTAGCCGTATTATATGCGCCACGATTTTTCTTTTCAAAAACAAATTATTAACGCAATGGGTTTTTTTGAAGGGGAGAGTCTGAGAGGGGAAGCTTTTTTT
>CAYJDE010000125.1:0-7728 GCA_964368805.1 uncultured Desulfovibrionaceae bacterium | reverse complement strand
AAATGGGACTGAAAAAGCGCATGAACTTTGACGCAGAGAAAACCCAAAAGGCGTTTATGTGAACAAGCTCTAGTAATAAAAAAAGGGAGAAGGTTTCCCTTCTCCCTTAAATACAGCCTATATGCTGTTTATTTCATTACGTTAGCTGCTTCTCTTTCCCGATATTCTTTAGCGGTAGCAAAGACCACAGGGCTAAGCATAAGCAGAGCAATTAAGTTGGGAATAGCCATACAGGCATTGAAAGTGTCGGAAAGCAACCATACAAAGTCAATTTTTGCCATGGCACCTACAGGCACGATAAGGGTAAAGACAATGCGGAAAGGCTTAAGAACTTTATCACCAAAAAGGTAAATCATGCAACGTTCGCTATACACGCACCAACCAAGAACGGTGGTGAAGGCAAAGAAAGTCAAAGCAATAGTTACAAGAATACTACCAATACCCGTAGGAAGAACACCGTTAAGCACAGCATCAAAAGCACTGGCTGTTAGACTACCTGCCGAAGCGTCGCCAGGGCCTGCGCTAATAAGGCCGGAAGCCAATATGGCAAAACCGGTCATGGAGCAAATGATGATGGTATCGATGAAGGTACCAAGCATACCAATGAGGGCTTGGTTCATGGGATCTTTGGTGGTGGCGGTGGCGTGCGCAATAGGCGCAGAACCAAGGCCGGCTTCGTTGGAGAAAACACCACGGGCTACACCCATACGAATAACCATCCAAATGGTGGCACCAAAGGCAGCAGAAGGTGTAAAGGCTTCGGTGAAGATGGTAGCAATAATACCAGGAATCAAGTCGATTTTAATGATAATTACCATCATGGCAGCGATGATATAGAAAAGAGCCATGAAGGGAACCACTTTACCAGCTACAGCGCCAATACGCTTAACACCACCGATAAGCACAGCACCCACAAGAACGAAAAGCACAATAGCAGTATACATGGGGTCAACGCCAAAGGTCTTGCTAATAGCACCGGAAATGGCGTTGGTTTGGGTCATGTTACCAATACCAAAGCCAGCAATGGCGCCAAAGACAGCAAAAGCTGTACCAAGCCATGCCCAGCCAGAGCCCAAGCCGTTTTTGATATAGTACATGGGGCCGCCTACCACGTTGCCATCGGGAGTTACTTCGCGGTAGCGTACAGCTAAGAGAACCTCAGAAAATTTCGTGGCCATACCCACCATGGCGGTGCACCACATCCAGAACAGGGCGCCGGGGCCACCGGCTAAAATTGCGCTAGCCACACCTACGATATTCCCCACACCTACGGTGGCAGACAAAGCTGTCATTAAGGCGTTAAAGGGGGAGATTTCACCGTCAGCGCCATCATCACCTTTTCTGTTTTTCCACAAGCTGGCAAAAGCCGTAGGGATACGCATAAAGGTCAAAAAACGCAAACCAAAGGTTAAAAATAAACCTGTTCCTAAGAGCAAAATGAGCATTATGGGGCCCCATACAACACCATTGATGGTGCCAAGGATATCCATAACACTTTTCATAAATTCATCCATAGGTATACTCCCTGCACGGCTCAAAAAGCCTGTTGAAAAAACATCTTCCCTTAAATTCAAAAGCTGCTCATGTTTTTCAACAGCTTGAATGATGGATAGCACAATGCTTGAAACCTTCCTCTGACAATCTATGGAATATTGTATACGAACTTAAAAAAAATACAAAGCTTTTTTTCTTGCCCTTCCCATGTATTTTTCCAAATGCTTTAATATAGCGCACAAAAATAGTGTAGACTGCCTCTTTTCTTCCCGTTATTCATTTCTAAAGCATTTTTTTATGCTTTTATTACGTTTCTGCCTTGTACATTTTTTTCCAATCTTGAGCCCATTTTCGTAATTTTTGGCTAAAAATATCATTTTCAGTATAGAGGCCGTGCTCTTGCCAAGCGTGTAAAATATCGAGACGACACTGAATGAAGACACGGCAAGAATTATGCGGATCACGCGCCTGACAAAGCGTAAAAAGGTGCCGCCCCACCACGGAAAGCTGTGGTAACTTCCCCCGTAAGGCGCACAAAAAAGCAAAGTATAAACAAGACGTTCGCCTAGAGGATCTTTGCATAAGCCAATGAAAGTATTGCGCATACTCTGCGGAATTTTGCATGGAATGTACCAAAATAAAAAGCCAGTTTTCAAAACGAGCCTGCGGCGCATCCATACCGGGCAAGTCTTCATTACATGCAATACTTTCTTTTAAATTCAACACCGTAAGCACATTAACGCCGTGCACATTGCTGGCTTCCAAAGTGGGTGTGGCCCCTTTAGCTGTCACGTTTACTGCTTGCTTTTCGCCCCCTTCTCCTGTTGCATCGGTTGCTTGTGGCAGCACTCTTTCTTGTGCAACCTCTACTTCTTGGCAAGGTAGCGTTTGAAGCAAAGAATCTTTTGCTGTAACTTTTTTTGATTGTAACGGCTCCCCCCCTAAACTTTGCTGTGTTTTTTCCTCATACCGCTGAACACGCCGAAAAAATTCTTGCTGAGCTTTTTCAAACAAAGCGATATCCTGCGCATTTTTCTCAAAAAAAGCGTCTTTTACCGCAGCAGATATGTGCCATTTTTCCTTGGTAGATACGTTTTTACTTATGGGCGGCGTCAAAGCTAAAGAGGGGATATGTTGGCTTAAAAGGGTTAACGACGCAGGAAAAAACTCTTGTAAACCAAAGAAAAGATACTTTTCAAAAAGATTTTCCTCGGCCTTTTCTGCATTGCCATGGCCTAAATAATGGATAAGCATATTAGGTTCTTGCAAAAGCAACAATCGTTCCGGTTCCTGCTGATAATAGGTGTCCAAGGGCAGCAGCCATGCAAAAAAGCGAACAAGCGATTGAGCCAATTTCCAAGGATGACGCAACATGGTAATGGTAAAATACACACTCTCTGCGGGTAAAAAGCTCTCAATACCGCTAACCCCGTGCCCATGATAAAAAGCTTTATCCATGGGCACGGCTCTGGGGTCAAAGATATTTTGGTGCACGTCACAAGAAGAAGGAAAGCATGTCCGTAACATATGCGTCAAGCTTAGCCCCCCACATTTAGGAATGTGGTTGTACAAAAGCACCGCAGCAGGGCTGCACGCCTGTAAAGAATACCGCTGGGCATAGGTGATTTGCTGTGCCATTATAACGAATCTTTCAACAGCCTGTTATAGCCTATTGCCCTAAAATATGGTGCAAGGTGGCCACTAAAAAAGCCTTATACAATTTCTTCCTTTCTTCTTGCAGTGCCCTATCAGCCTTCATGTAGTTTTGCTGCACATCGGTGGTGACAATGGGGGCATTGGCCATGGCATACGTCAAGAAACTTTCATCAAGCACCAAGCCCTTTTGCCAAACATAGTTATCATCCATACCTGTGATGGGCGCCATGGGTATAGGTTCTTTCTTTTCTTGCCTTTCCTTGGCTTTAACAGCCAAGTCTTCCAATTGCGTGTCCATATAAATGATATGCGCATCATCAAAAGCAAGGCGTGGCTCTCGCGACATAAAGACTTTAGCGCCGGCTTTCAAAGCAAGGTCGGTACTGCTGTGTTCTGGGTCGCCCCACGGTGGTACACCCATGAAAAGCTCATAGGGCACATAAATGGCCGCCTGCATAAGCGATTGCCCCAAGGGCGAAATTTTTCCCATCCAGCATATCCGCCACGTATCTAAGGGCTGATTAGCTTTTTCACACATCTGTAAGGCAAGTGCGGCTTCGGCCATGGCTTGCCATGGAGCAGCAAATTCGCTGACCCCATTAAACCACATACAATTACTTTCATTGGTCAAAAATGCCAATTCTATTTCACTAAAACCACAAGCTATATGCAAAGCCTCAAGGTCTTGCTTGGGGACAAGCTCTTCTAGTTGCTCTGCCTCCAAGGAAGCACAATCGTGGGTGATGTATTCGCCCACAAGTTCACGCAAAAGTTCTAAAACAGCGGCGGTTTCTTGCGGTACTTTTTTACCAAGCCACACCTGTACAGAAACTGTCTTCAAACGGTTTTGCCAAGAAAGTATATCTTCTTCACTAGCTACACGTGTTTCTTGAAGTAATTGCCAAAAAGTGTTCTGGCCAAGCTGCAGAATGTTTAAGAATTTTTTTTGCATATATGCCCCTTATGTGTCATAAATAAAACCTTTGTGCAGGTAATGTTCCATTGTTTATGAAAACGCTGACTAATGCTTTTTCCTGAAAGGGAAAATTTTTTAAGAAAAAAAATTTCACAAAACAGGCCATTTCTGACTCTTCTTTCAAAAAACAATTGCGTCAACATCTTGCCTTTAAAAAGAAAAATTGTAGTGCACAAGAAATTGTTTGAAAAAATAGAGTACACAAAACAATTTATTAAATCAGCGTTTCCTTATATACTGTGTGCTCTTAGCAAATTTCGTCTTTTCCACTAAAAAAAGCGAAATAGTATTGAATCAGCATTTCCTTAATTTTGTGCATTTGCTATTGTTACTCTATCTGCATACGTTGCGCAAGATGTTAGCCATAAAAAATGGGGAATTTACCATGGCAATACCTAGTATTATGCTAGTTTTTTAAACCATATATTATGACATTTACACAAATACAACAATGAAAACACCTAAAAAAATACACAACTCCTCGCACAGACAGTACCGTACCCTTTGTCAAGCTCGACAAGGGGAAGTAGCTTTTCAAATAATGCTAGCTGAAAGCGATATTCGTATAGTCACCTGTAATACAGCCCCTCACCTGCCTTCACGCATGTTAGAAACATTAGGAAAACTGCGGGCAGATATTCAGGGCTGGACACACCTATACCCCGAATTTCGCACATCCCTATCCCCTCTTCCCATACCTACACATGCGCCGCAAATCATTATGCGCATGTGTCAGGCAGCCCAAAAAGCCCATGTGGGGCCCTTTGCCGCTGTAGCAGGCAGCATAGCGCAAATGCTTGCCGAAGCTCACCCTGCTCCCAATATTATTGTAGAAAATGGCGGAGATGTGTACATGGTATCTCAAAAAGAACGCCTTGTGGCCTTACTGGCAGACCCAACAAGTGGCGTGAGCATGGGTCTTCAACTAAGCCATGATGCCTTCCCTGTAGCTTTGTGCGCCTCTTCTGCCACCATCGGTCATTCTTTAAGCCTTGGCCATGGCGATTTAGCCGTAGTTCGTGCCAAAGACGCCGCCTTGGCCGACGCCGTGGCCACAGCCCTTGGCAATAGAGTGCGCTCTGCAGCTACAACACAAGATGCTTTACACTTTGGACAAAATATTGCCGGCGTTGATGGGCTTTTTGTACAATGTCACGCAACCATTGGTGTCTGGGGAAATATGGAATTAGTTGCTTTATGACAATAAAACAGCACATTACAAACAGGTTTTGTGCAAAGATAAAAAAATATTTCCCTTTTTGTTATTTTTTAGGTACTATTGCTTTGGTCAATTTTTTTGTGTTCACCATTTTACATTCCTCAGGAGGAAAGATGAAAAAGTTTTTAGCGCTTCTTTGTGTCTTTATGCTTTCTTTTGCTAGCTTTGCCATGGCTGGCGAGGTAAAAATTGGTTTAATGTGTCCCTTAACAGGCAAATGGGCCTCTGAGGGACAAGATATGAAAAATGTAGTCACCATGCTTGTGGACGCCATCAATGCCAAAGGCGGCATCAAAGGCGACACCATTAAGCTTATCATAGAAGACGATGCCGGCGACCCACGCTCCGCCGCATTAGCCGCACAAAAACTAGCCTCTGCCGGTGTTGTGGCCGTTATTGGCACCTATGGTTCTGCCGTTACCGAGGCTACGCAAAATCTCTTAAACGAAGCTGAAATCGTACAAGTAGCCACCGGTGCAACCTCTGTGCGCTTAACAGAAAAAGGCTTAAAAAACTTTTTCCGCACCTGTCCTCGTGACGACGCCCAAGGCGCCGCCGCCGCTGCCACCATCACCAAGGGTGGCTATAAGAATGTGGCACTCTTACATGACAATTCCTCCTATGCCAAAGGTTTTGCCGAAGAAATCAAAGCTATTTTAGACAAGCAAGGCGTAAAAATTGCATTTTACGATGCCCTTACCCCAGGTGAGCGCGACTATAACGCCATCTTAACCAAGTTACGTTCTGCCAAGCCTGACGTAGTATTCTTCACCGGATACTATCCAGAAGCCGGCCTTTTATTACGCCAAAAAAGCGAAATGGGCTGGAATGTCCCCCTTATGGGCGGCGATGCCTCTAACCACCAAGACTTAGTAAAAATTGCCGGCCCCAAAGCTGCCAAGGACTATGTCTTCATTAGCCCCCCCCTACCCCAGGACTTAGACTCTGCGGAAGCTACCAAGTTCTTGGCCGACTACAAAGCCAAGTATAATGCCATTCCTTTGTCTGTATACTCCATCCTTGCTGGCGATGCCTTTAAAGCCCTTGCCGCCTCTTTAGAAGCTGGCAAAAAAACCTCTGCCGACATCATGGCTTTCTTGCCTACCTTAAAAGGCCTCCCAGGCTTTTCTGGTGAAGTAGGTTTCAATGCTAAAGGCGACCGTGTAGGCGAATTCTACCGTGCCTACAAAGTAAACGATAAGGGTGAATTTATTTTACAACCCTTAAACTAAACATTTTTTAGGAAAAGCTTTAATTAGCACAGCCTTACTAATGTATATGGGGAACAAAGGACACACCTTTGTTCCCCTTTTTTTATCTTTCATGCTTGTACGCTTTCATGTTTTGACTGTCGTCAACGCTCCATGAGACTCTACGCAATGAATTGCGCAGAGGTCTCGTTTTTAAGACTTCGCACAATTCACTTTCGCTGTTAAATGTTTGCGTTGCCTTTACAATACGCCATAAAAAAAGGGGAGGATACAATCCCCCCCTCATATGTACAATGTACCGTTTTTACTTAGAAGTGCGATAGTAAAAACTAGGTGTCCATGTTTCCCACACTTTACCCACAAGCTCAGGACTAGGCTCAAGCACCTGTTTACCGGGCTTCCAAGATGTGGGGGCTACTTGGCAACCTTTAGTTGCGCAAACATGCTGGTGTGCTTCAATTTGGCGAATGGTTTCGTCAAATTCACGCCCCACAGGAGCATTGATAATTTCCATGCTTTGCACAAGGCCATTGGGGTCGATAATAAAGCTACCACGTAAATTTACATCATCATTTTCAGAAAAAACACCGTACTCTTTACCAATGAGGCCACGAGGGTCAGAAAGGAGCGGGAAAGGAATCTTTTCACCAATCATTTTCGAAAGTTCTTGTTCATCCCACATTTTGTGCACAAAAACGCTATCCATACTTATGGCAAGCACTTGTACACCAAGCTTTTCAAAGCTATCAATTTTTGCTGCAACTGCAGCAATTTCAGTAACTCAGACAAAGGTGAAGTCACCAGGATAAAAGAATAAAAAGGTCCATTTCCCGCGATAATCTTCTAAGGAAATATCCTTAAACTCTCCATTCTGATAGGCCTTTGCTGTAAAATTTGGGGCATAATTACCAATTTGAATCATGGAGCACCTCCTCATATAACAGACATTAACAAATAAAAATTTTGCTGATAAGCATTCTCATTACTATAAAAGCATAAGCTTTTTGTCAAGACAATTTCTTGCTTTTCATATCTTTACAGTACAAGATTTTTGGTCTACAAAGCAAAGATATAGTACCTTATAAGACCTCTGTATACTACAGTATGCAAAGGCTCATGGTGCGTTGATGATGATCAACGTAATTAAAAAATTAAGAATAGACGAAACTTTG